>MIBZ01000030.1 GCA_001829675.1 Sulfurimonas sp. RIFCSPLOWO2_12_36_12
GATTGGACTTGCTTTTGACAGAGATAAAAATATATATATAAGCGACTCTCGCGAAAAAAGGGTAAATGTTTATGATAGAAACGGAACTCTACAATTTGTGCTCGGGGATAGGCTGGACTTTGCAAATCCAACCGGAATAGCAGTTGATAAAAATCAGCATAGACTCTATGTGGTAGATACAAAGGCGCATCTTTTCAAAGTTTATGACATTGCTACGAAAAAATATCTCTATTCAGTAGGGAAAAGAGGTACGGAAGACGGCGAGTTTAACTTTCCTACAAATGTGGCGGTAGACCAAAGAAACGGAAACATTGTGGTAGTAGACACTCAAAATTTCCGTGTACAGATTTTTGACAAAGATGGCAAGTTTTTGAGTAAATTTGGAAATGTCGGCAATAAACCGGGGACATTTGCCAGACCCAAAGGTGTAGGTATAGATAGTGAAGGCAATATATATATTACAGACAGTGCCTTTAACAATATTCAAATTTTTGATGAAACCGGAACTAAATTGCTTATGTTTTTTGGCGGCGGCGGTTATGGGCCGACACAGTTTCGTCTAATAACCGGAATATATGTAGATGAAGATGACAAACTAGTAGTAGCGGACGGTTTTAGCGGAAGAGTACAGACCTTTCAGTATGTAAGCCAAAAGTGGAAGCAAAAAAATCCGCAAAAGTATAATGAACTTAAAAATATTAAGACAGAAACAGTACCACAGTCGATAATAATAGAAAAAAAATAAGGCAGAATTTTGAATAAGTTTTTTTTAGTAGCCATTTTAGGCACACTTTTATATGGAGAAAAAATATTGTTGCCGAAATCTACCGTTGCTATGGTAAACGGTACTGCTATTTCGGTAGATGAGAGAGACAAAGAGGTTGGAAAGTTACTTCCAAAAGAGTATTTTCATGCTAATGTAAACCCCGAAAAGCTAAAAGGCTTACAAGAAAAAGCACTGGAATCACTCATAGAAAAAACACTTTTATATAACTATGCAGTATCTAAAAAAATAAAAGTAAGCGAAAATGAAATAGATGAGGTTATGAGCAATCTTGCAACTACTGTCGGTTCCAAAAAAAAGTTGGAAGAGGGAGTGGAACAACTAGGATTTACAAAGCTAAGTTTTAGAGAAGCAGTTAGAAAAGATGAGGTTTTAAAAAAGCTCTATAAAAAAGAGATAGAGGCAAATCTTAGTGATGCTGAACTTAAAAAATATTACAGTGAAAATATGTATAAGTTTAAAGAGCCTGAGAAACTTAGGGTGCGTCTTATTTATGTTAAAAATGATCCTAGTGTTACAGACGGAAAGCAAAAAGCAAAGAAGAAGATAGAAGAGGCACAAGCACTGCTTAAAAAAGGAGAAAACTTTCCTTATGTTGCTCAAACATACTCAAATGATGCGAGTCGTGTTATGGGAGGGGATATGGGATATCTTCATAAAGGCATGTTAGACCCTACGGTAGAAGAGAAAGCGCTTTCTATGGAGGTCGGTGCCATAAGCGGAATTATAGAAAAAGATATAGGATTTTTTATAGTAAAAGTAGAAGAGAAGGCTCCTGCAAATCAACTCTCTTTTGATAAAGTAAAGGGTGACCTTAAAAAAGAGTTAAAAGAAAAAGAAGAAGAGAAGAGAAAAGCAGAACTTCTTGGGAGATTGAAACTAAATTCAGTGATTGTAAAGCAATAGTGAGATGCAAAAAAAAATTTCCCTTTGTCTCTATTTGTCAGTACCGCTTTTTTTAGTGGCAAATGAGTATCCGGATAGAGGGATTTATGGAAGTCTTGGTTTTTTATATATGGAAGACGAGTATGCAATGGCTTCGCAGCATAATACAAAAGAAAATTTTACACAAGAGCTAAAACTTGGATACGGTGGAAATATCTATAGCCCAAAACTTCTTGACTACATAATAGAAGGCACGCTTAGAAGTGACAGCGAAAATTTTAAAACAGATAGTTATGAATCAAAACAAAAAAGTGTCGGACAAGACTATAAGGTAAATTTAAATTTTATTAAAGATACTAACTTTCCGTTTACGCTTTATGCAAACAGATATGAGAAGCCAATAAATACGGTTTACAATGCATATGCAACAAGATATATTTATGAGACTAGCAGCGAGGGAGCTACCGGAACACTAAAGTTTGAACCATATACGGTTACTTATGGTGCAGCTAACACAAAAACTATATCAGAATTTAGTGATAGACTGCAAGAGTCACAAACCACTACTTATAACACATCTATTCGATATAGCGAAAAAGCGCATAATTTTCAGGCAAATTATGTACATAGCGAACTAAAAAATGAACAGCAGTATATTGATGATGCAATTGTGGGCGTAAACCAAATAAGAGATATGGTCGACATTTCAGATTCATGGAAAGCAACTGATGATTTAAATGTTTACTCTAGTGTTTCTTATGAAAATGATGAAACATATTTGAGTGAATCTATAGATGCAAACTTTAACCTCTATTGGAGTCCAAAAGATTCAAAGTATGACGGTTCACTCTCTCTCTATGGCTCTCAAATAGAGTATGCCGACCCTTTGGGAGGAGGAGCGGATTATCTTTTTAATTCTATAAATATTAACGAAATGTTTAATTATAAATTGACTGAGACTATTGTGCTCTCTGAGAGCGCAATGGTCTATCTTTATGATGCAAGTTCTATAAAGGGAACAAACTCATATATAAATTTATATGCTACACATAATTATGCAACAACTTTGTTTGAAAATATGCCCTTTACTCTGACAACAAGAGCAGGGGTACAAAGAAATGACACTAAGTATGAAATGACAGGAAGTGGTGTTGATACGACGACTTCAACTAGCGTTGATAGGTATGATTTGGATATATTGGCAAGGGTTAGAAGAGAACTTCCTTCTATAAACTCAAGCATAAATTTTTACAGCGGTTACTACAACTCTATAACTTCAATGAAAGAAGAGGAGCAGAGATACAATTTTGATATCTATCTATTATCAAAGATTTATAGTATCGTAAACAATAACATTACTGCAAGATATATGCAAACAGAGCGAAGTAATGTTTCTCCCGTAGATAACGAGATAATAAAGAGTGATTATTCATTCGCCAGCATTATGGAGGCACTTGATTTTTCTTTTAATCTTGGTTTTAGAGGGAAAATTAGGTTTTTAATCGGGGCAGAGTATATAAGCAGAAAAAATGATAACCAAACAGAAAGTGGTGTCAACCCTAGAGCGGATATGAATATGAACTACCGCCTTTCTCAAAGCTGGACTTTTGATGCTTATGCAAAGGTAAGCGAGATGTACAACACTGTTGATCATTCAGGAAGTGCGAATTTAAATTTTAGAGCCGGAAAAACAAAATTATTAATGGGATATCAGTATAATAAGAGTCAGATTGAGGGTGTGTTAAGCACAATAAATAATGAACGCTCACTTCTTAAAGTGCAGTTGATGAGAGAATTTTAGTGGGGTTTAAAATGAAAAAGTTTATATATATATTGATTTTTACAGTTGGCGCTCTCAATGGCGCAAATGTATCAAAACTTGTATGGCCGCCGCCGCCTGATGAAGCAAAAATAGAGTTTGTTACTTCTGTTATGAGTTCTAAAGATTTGGAAATAAAAAAAAGTTTTTTTTCAAAAGTAATTGACTTTGTGCTTGGCGAAGAGGAGAAGCCTCTTGTTGCACCATTTGGAACTCATGCGCAAGGAGACAGAGTTTTTGTAACCGATATCGTATCTAAATCACTTTATGTTTTTGACAAAAAAGAGAATGAAACGCTTACCATCGAAGGCTCTAAAAAAGAGAAATTTTTATATCCGATAGATGTTACAACAGATAGCAAAGGAAATATTTATGTCTCTGATTCGGTTAGAGCTAAAATATATGTTTTTGAAAAAGATGGGGATTATAGCCATACCATTGCATCAAAAGCACTGCAAAGACCTGTCGGAATTGCAATAAGCCCAGATGATAAAAAACTCTACATAGTCGATTCTGTATCAAGCCAAATACACATAACAACACTTGATGGAAAATTTATAGGTGTTATCGGCAAAAAAGGGCTAGGGGATGGGGAGTTTAACAGACCTACTTTCATAGATGTGGGAAGTGATGGAAAACTCTATGTTTCAGACTCTATGAACCATAGAGTGCAGATTTTGGACAGAGACGGAAAGTTTATAAGAAAATTTGGTCAATTAGGCAATGAAATAGGCTGTTTTGGCTCTCCAAGGGGTGTTTCAATTGATAGTCAAAACAATATCTATGTAAGCGATACAATGTTTAACAATATACAGATTTTTAACCAAAATGGCGAACTTTTGATGGTGCTTGGGCATTATGGAAATAAAAAAGGAGAGTTTTCACTTCCTGAGGATATATCCATTACGGCAGATGACACAATATATGTTGCAGATACAAACAATAAGCGTGTGCAGGCTTTTAGACTTATCAAATCAACACTAGCAAGGAGTTCAAAATGAGATATATACTTTTTGGATTGTTTGGGTTTTTACTATTTGTAGTTATTCAATTGTCAGCTTCAATAGTCAATACAAAACATAATCTCTCCATCAGCAACACGGCAGGAACCGTAAAAGCTACAAGTGAAACGGAGGTGTGTGTTTTTTGCCATGTACCGCACTTTGCACAGCCTGTTGGAAAGCCTCTCTGGAACAGAAGCATGCCGACAACCGATTATGTTATGTATGACAGCGACTACTTAAGAAGAATGGGCTATCCGTCTATTGCCGCAGACCTTGGCACGGCAAACGACACTCCCGGAGCGCTCTCTCGCCAATGTCTAAGTTGCCATGACGGAACAATCGCGGTTGGTGCCGTATCTAAGTTGAGATACGACTATGACGGTACAACCATAGCTATGGCCGGCGTAGATCCGGATGGAACCATAATAGATACGGCAGTCGGTTTTATAGGAACAGACCTTTCCCATCACCATCCAGTAGGGGCTAAATATGACACTACCATCAGCAAGACTTTCGGTGATGGAGGAATTAGATCATCTGAGCTAAAAGCCACTCCCGATACGCCTATAAAACTTTATGAGTATGGTGGATATAGCGGAAAATATGTTGAGTGTTCCTCATGCCATGACCCTCACAAGGATAATGGAAAGTTTCTGCACTATGACAGCGGAGCAAATCATGCACAAAATTTTGTGGGCACATGTACCTCTTGTCATGAAAAAACTGATTGGGTCGGAGGTGCTCATCAAGCGCCTCCTGGTACTCCGACATATACTGATGCAGCGCTGATTGCAAAATACGGAACAGGTTTGGTCTCAGAGCTTGGCTGTGCAAACTGCCATGTGCCGCATAATGGACAGGGAGTAGGGTACCTAAACAGACAGGTGTTAGAGCAGACATGTTTTCAAGGAGCTGCTTCAAGCGAGGCAGGAGCAAAATGTCATGGGGTTGGCGGAGCAAAAGATATAAAGTCCATTTTAAGCAGAACTTATACGCATCCTGTTCTTGCAGAGGACAATCTTCCCGGAACGCAGCATACAAATCTTGATTCGCTTTATGGAACGGGTCATTTAGATCCGCTTGCTATAAAAGGGATGGAATGGGCAACAAACAAACATGCCGTCTGCATGGATTGTCACAATCCTCACCGTGCAAAACCCGGTACACATGTTGCGTCTGGAAGTTGGTATTCAGCTCCGGGAACATCAACAAACCTTGTTTCAAATGTACTTAAAGGTGTTCCGGGGATTGAGCCTACATGGCCGACTGCTTGGACGCAGCCGACTACTTTTACAACAATGGCTGCTGCTGAGAAAGAGTATCAGATATGTTTTAAATGCCACTCATATTGGGGAGTCGGCACTGCCACCAAAGGTCTTTCGATTTATACATCAGCAGGAGGAACGCCGCTTACCGATGTGGCATGGGAGATGAATATAAATAACAAATCAGGGCATTCTGTTGTTATAAATCAACTAGGTCGTACAGGCTCTTACCCTCCAAAAGAGCTTAATACAGTTCAGCTGTTGACTCCATGGAAAGAGAATCCAGGGTTAAATACTATGTACTGCTCGGATTGTCATGGTGCTGACAATGAGCTAAACGGAGATCCAAAGGGACCGCATGGTTCAAACTTGAAGTACATACTAAAAGGTGATAATCAGTTTTGGCCTAAAAAAATTGACGGAGTAACCCTTTACACACTGGATGATATTTTCAACGGAACAGCCGGCGGTGTTATGTGTATGAACTGTCACGACATAAATCATCCGCACGATAAGTGGAGAAACAACATGAAAAATCAAGCCGGAACTACCCCATGCGTTGGGTGCCATGTCGCTGTTCCCCATGGTTCTCCCGTTTCAAGACTAATTGGATACAGCACATTTCCGGCACCATATAATTATGGAGGAAATTCTCTTAAAATGACAGGATGGAAAAAAAAGTTTTATGATGCGGCTGATGTAGGTACCGTAGGAAATGCATATGCTCCTGTTACTGGTTGTAGTGGTGGTATGTGCCATTCGACAAACAATGGCGGATATGATGCCAACCTGATGCCGTAGGGGTTTGTGTGAAGAGAATTTTATTTATACTACTGTTGATAACGCAAGTCGGCATTGCCAAGTCCAATGTAGATGACGATAAACGCATAATGGATACTTTGCTAAAGTACAACTATGGAATTATAAAGATGACCAAGAGCGGAGATACTCAGCTGCTTAAAGATTTGCTTACGCAAGAGGCTTATTTTAAGCTGATGATTTGGGCGGACTCTTGGAAGTTTAGTAACCTTGCCATGGTTGCTCAAATAAATGATTTGAGATTTTCTCCGATAGCTTATAATGAAAATAATGCCACCATAAGAACTATGGAAAATTGGACATATGCTTATGCTGACTTAGTAAAGAGAGATTATGCGCTTGAGCCTACCACTATATTTTATAAGGTGAAATATACACTAAAAAAACATCACGGGCAGTGGATAATAGTAGCAGTTGAAAATCTGCAAGAAGAGGCGTTTGAGAAACCTAACACCCATAAACCTAAAGTTGAACAAAAAAAAGAGAAGCCAAAAGAAAGCGTTAAGCGTTAACCGTTGCTTAGTAACTATCTGATAGACTAAGTTTTTATATATAACACACTCTAAGGAAAAGTATGACATTTGTTAAAAAAGTATGGTCATTTTTAATTTCAATGAAATTGATGGTCGTTTTGATTCTTATATTTGGAGCTGCAAGTGCAGTTGGAACATTTATTGAAAATGACTATGGTGTAAATACATCATGGGCGGTAGTATATGCAAGCAGATGGTTTGAAGTAGTTCAAGTTATGCTTGCTATAAGTATAGTGGGAAATATATTTCGCTATAACATGATAAGCAAAAAGAAGATACCCGTTCTTATCTTTCATGTCGGTTTTTTAGTTATCTTGCTTGGTGCGGGCATAACCAGATACTACGGTTATGAGGGTATGATGAATATCCGCGAAGGTGCAACAGAACACCGTATGCTCTCTTCCGACGCATTTTTACAGATAGAGGCTAAAAAGGGCGAGAAAGAGTTTATAAAACATGAGCCTGTTTTTGTTTCAGAGCTTGGCGGACGAGATTTTAAAGAGTCTCTTGATGTCGATGGAAAGAAGCTTGTTGTTACTTATAAAGATTTTATAGCAAAAGCCATAAAAACAGTAGTTGAAGACCCAAATGGGAAGCCGGTAGCCGGTTTAATAATAATGACGCCTCAGGGACCGGAGAGATACTTTATAAGCAGTGGAGAATCGTTTGATGTTGGTCCTCTGGCTATGTTTTTTGACAAAGAGTTACATGTAAACAAACCAGCCGTTCGTCTTATGAGTAGCGGTGATGAGATATCTTTCGTATCTAATGTTGCAGTCGGATGGACAAAGATGGCAGACAGGTCAGAGGGTATTTATGATGCCGGTGTCGTGTATAAGTTTGAAGCCGGACAGATGCTAAATATCAATGGTGTGCAAGTTGTTGCCAAAGAAGTTTATAGTAAAGGCTCAATCAAAATTGTAAGCCAAGAAGAGTATGCAAAAACTGCAAAACAAGAATTAAATATGGATAAAGACCCGCTCTCTGCGCTTATTGTTGATGTTGAGTATAACGGAGAGAAACGAGAAGTTACTCTTATGGGAAAAGGGAAACGCTATCAGGGCTTTACCGAGGTACTCAATATGGGCGATATAGAGTTTACTCTTGAGTGGGGTGCTAAGATTTTAGAACTTCCGTTTGCTCTTAAGCTCAATGATTTCGTAATGTTAAAATATCCTGGGTCTATGAGCCCGTCATCTTATGAGAGCTATGTTACTCTGCTGGATGAAAAAAACGGTGTTAAAGAGGAGTATAAAATCTTTATGAACAATGTTCTTGATTACGGCGGATTTTTATTTTTCCAATCGTCATATGACAAAGATGAGGGCGGAACTGTTCTCTCTGTAAATCACGACCCCGGAAAATGGCCGACTTACATAGGATACATAATGCTTGCAATCGGAATGATATTAAATCTACTTAACCCAAACAGTTACTTTGGAAAGCTTGCGCGAATGAAGTATGAGTACAAAGCAAGCGTTATAGTGGCAGTCGTTATGTTTGCTGCGCTCTTTGGAACTCAACCGCTTGTTGCGTCAACTCAGCTTGAAGAGCAGGTTAAAAATATTGATGTTGGACACGCAAACCATTTTGGAACCTTGCTTGTTCAAACTTCTGACGGCAGAATCAAACCGCTAGATACGCTTGCAACAGAATATCTAAATAAAATTTCTGCAAAAGACGGTATGTTTGGACTGAATCACAATCAGATAATTTTGGGAATGGCTTCAAACCCTGAACCGTGGAAGCAGATTGAGATGATTAAGGTTTCTCATCCAAAGCTAAAAGAGATGTTTGGGATGCAAGAGTCTCAAAAAGCCATTTCATTTAATAGTGCGTTTGACAGAAACGGCAACTATATATTGGGTCCCTTAGCGGAAGAGGCTATGAGAAAGCGTCCGGCAGAGAGAGGCACTTATGAAAAAGAGCTTATCAAACTTGATGAGAGAGTAAATGTCGCATATATGGTCTATTCCGGTCGTTTCTTGAACGCATTTCCATTGCAGGGAGACCCTAATAATAAATGGTACTACCCTGAAGAGGCGCTTCAAACTTTCCCTGAAGAGCCTGCGCGTGAAGTTTTAGCACTTCTTAGAAATAATGCTATGGGACTCTCAAAAGCTATACAAAGCGGTAATTGGAGTGAGGCAAACAAGGCGATTGATGATATTAAAGCGTATCAAACTAAGATAAGTCCTGCGTTAGTTCCTGATAATATGCTTGTAAAAGCAGAGCTTTTGTATAATCAATTAAATCTATTTGAGAAGTTATACCCTGTTTATCTACTGTCGGGCTTTGTTCTGCTGATACTTATCTTTATTCGTTTGGCAAAACCTGCACTAAACCTAAAAACGGTTATGCGTGTGATACTTGCGATTTTTGTTGTTGCATTTGTTATTCATACTTTTAGTCTCGGACTTAGATGGTATATCTCAGGACATGCACCGTGGAGTAACGGATACGAGGCGATGCTCTACATCTCTTGGAGTATTATTTTAGCCGGTATTTTGTTTGCAAGATCATCTGAACTGGCTGTGGCAACAACCGGTCTTTTCGCTGGCATTACGCTTTTTGTTGCACACTTAAGCTGGCTTGACCCGCAGATTACCACAATGGTTCCTGTTCTTAAGTCAAACTGGCTGACTGTGCATGTTTCGGTAATTACGGCTAGTTACGGTTTCCTTGGGCTTAGTACGCTTCTTGGCTTTATATCGCTTATCTTTTACATCATGCTCGGCAATGAGAGCAAACGCGAACAAATCAGTGTCAATATACTTGAATCAACGCGCATAAGCCAAATGTCAATGATAGTAGGCTTGTCGCTGCTCACACTTGGAAACTTTATAGGCGGTGTCTGGGCTAACGAGTCATGGGGACGCTACTGGGGATGGGATCCGAAAGAGACATGGACGATAGTTACTATTGCGGTTTATGTGTTTGCAACGCATATGCGTTTTGTTCCGGCTCTTAAGTCAAACTTTTTGTACAATGTAGTCTCTGTTATAGCGTACTCTTCGGTTATCATGACCTATTTTGGAGTTAACTATTACCTCTCGGGTATGCACTCTTACGCGGCGGGAGACCCTGTTCCTGTTCCTGAGTGGATATATTATGTTATTTCGGTAATTGTGATACTTGTAATCTGGGCATCGTTTAACCGTGATAAACTTATTAATATAAAACCGGTATCAAGTAAGTAAATAATAGTGAAGAGTAAATCCGAAGAGGGAGATAACGCAACATTAGTGAAATGGGTAGTTTCACTTTTTTTGCTTCTCTCCGGAGCTTCTGCTCTTATCTATCAAGTTCTTTGGGTTCGCCTGCTTGGACTAAGCATCGGCTCTACAACAATCTCAATAAGCATAGTTTTGGCGGTTTTTTTTCTTGGGCTTGGAGCGGGGAGCTATTTTGCCGGAAGCATCATAAAAAGATTTAAAAATGCTCTTAAAATTTATCTTTTTGTTGAGGCGGGAATTGCTCTAAGTGCCATAGTGCTGCTGCCTATTCTTTTAAATCTTGATTACTATCTCTCACTACTTCCTATTGTTGAAGCAGGCATAGGTTTAAAGTTTTTTGTAGTGACATTGCTGCTGTATGTGCCGACATTTTTAATAGGTACTACATTTCCTCTTCTCGTTGGCGTTGCAATAAATAATAAAAAAGAGATAGGCTCTGAACTTGCGCATTTTTACGCATTTAACAGTGCCGGAGCCGTTATAGGAGCGCTTTGTTCAGCTATTTTGTTTATTCCCTATTTTGGACTGGACGGTGCTCTCTATATAGCTGCTTCGCTCAATATTTTCATTGTTTTGTCAGGTTTTGTTCTATACAAGGCTATTAACCCTTCTAAGAACACAGTATTAGAATCTTCTCCAAATACTCAAGAGAGTAAAGATGTAAACAATAAGGCACTTGTCGTACTTTTTGTAACCGGTTTGAGTGCTATGGCAACTGAAATTGGCTGGATGAAGTTTCTTATTGTCTATACCGGAAATACTATCTATGGTTTTTCTCTGATTCTCTCTATGTTTATTGCAGGAGTAACCATAGGCTCATTTGCGGCTAAATCCCGCACTCTCTCAAATATAAATCCTGAAAAATTTCTCTTTTTTGGCTTAATACTGCTTGGAGCTGCACTGCTTGGAGCCCGCGTAGGTTTAGGAGTTTTTCCGGAAATTTATGAGCAGTTAAATAGTTGGCACTTTGATGCTTTTGTTTATAGATGGAGCAAGTATCTAGCTATGTTCTTAATTCTTTTGCCTTCAACTTTTCTTTTTGGTCTGCTTTTTCCAATTTCTCTGAAATATTACTCTTCAAACATTGCTACACTTCATGCTCATGTCGGCAGAGCTTATGCGGTTAATATTGTTGCGGGGATTATTGGTTCTATAATAGCGGGCTTTTGGATTATTCCATACTTTTCAACCGATATATTATTAACCGCCATGGCGCTGCTCGTTTTGTTATCATCTTTTGTATTTGTAAAAAATATAAGAATTAAAAGAGCTACTTCTATTTTGACTGTTTTTTTAGTAATATTTATAGGGCTAAGTAACTATTTGGCACATATTGATTATCGCGCAATGGTCAATATAGTTCAACAGCGTGATTTTAAAACACACTCGTATAGTCCAAAATCAACAATCCACTATCTCAAAGAGGGACAGACAGGAATTATAGGTCTGTATAGTTATGATGAAAAACCTTGTATTATGAGACTTTTTAATAATGGAATGAATGAATCATGGGTCGATGTATGTAACGGTGATAATTTACTGCTGAGTGAATTTTTACTAGGCGAGATACCGCTACTCTTAAACCCGTCGGCAAAAAAAGCATTTGTAATCGGTTATGGCGGCGGAATTACGGTTAAGGCATTGAGTATGAGTGAACTGGGGAGTGTTGACGCGGTAGAGCTAGAACCGGCAGTATTGGATGCAATACGAACGCTCTATGATAACAGACTGCCGACGGATAACGATAAGAGAGTAAATGTTACCATAAACGATGCGCGAAATACCTTGCTGATGTCCAAAGAGGGCTATGACATAATCGTATCTCAACCATCACATCCGTGGCTTAGCGGAGCGTCAAATATTATGAACAGAGATTTTTTTGAAATTGTAAAGTCACGGCTTTCAAAAAATGGAATTAATGCTCAGTGGGTGCCTCTGTATTACATTGATATAGCTACGCTAAAGAGTATTATAAAAGCATACACAGACACTTTTGAGTATGCAGTTAGTTTTGTTAATCTCTCGACAAGAGAGTTCTTAATGTTTGGTTCTAAAGAGCCTATAGTTTTTAATTATGAAGCAATGCAAAAACAGATGCTGCGCCCAGATGTAAGTGCAGTTTTTAAGCACCATAATATACAAAACCCGGAGGATTTAATGAACAGTTTTGCACTCTCGAGAGAGAAGTTAGTGGAGATTGCCGCTGCAGCAGAGGCGGCAACTGATAAAAATTTACTCACAGAGACATTTAAGTCAAGGTATGAAGAGATAGAAGGTAATAGCTTCGATACATTTGGATTTTTAAAAGGTCATTTATCAAATGATATTGCACCATAATTAAGGAGAGAGCTCTTCTCAAAAGTTTCATCAATAGCAGTAATAGAGTGGTATAATTAAACATATAATAAAGGAGTTTGGATATGAAAAATTGGTTTATAGCGGTAGCAGTAGCTATTTTTATAGGGGGGTGTTCTACGGCGGAGATTCAGGTTGACTACGACCCTGAGTATAAATTTTCGTCCGTAAACTCATTTTCAGTAGTATATACAAATCAAAATGACGGGAAAGATTTTAGCAGGGACCGTATAAGCAAGCTGCTTAGCACCTATATGCAAGAGAAGGGCTATAGGAGTGTAGAAAAAAGCAAAGCAGACTTTTACATAATAATGCACCTTGATGTTCAGAAGAAATCTCAAATAGAGACAAACTATGAGACTATCGGGATTAGACCTGCTCCGTATATATATCTGGGAGCGACAAGACCGCCGGTAGGCGTTTATCCTTCTCTTCGCACAACGGGTATGATAGCTATGGAGCCTGATGTTAGGGTAACGACTAGAACTCATGAGTATGAAGACGGAAGTCTTGTTGTAGAGATTTTTGATGTTAAAGAAAACAGAGTAGTTTGGCAAGGTTCAGCTAAAGACAGACTTTCAACAGGATATTCGCAAGAAGAGAAGAGCGAGTATATGAATAAAGTTATTTCTGAGCTTTTTAAAGATTTTCCAGCGAAGAAGTAAGATGGGTGACACACCCATCTTCATTTCAATTTATAATTTAGTAAATTTAGCCTCTTCGATAAGTACAGGAAATTTGTAACCGTATCCAAGGTCGATATCCACTTTAATAACTCCATTAGTTGTAACAGAGTCACCGACTTGTACAGTTGAGTTCGCTGATGTTGCAATAATATCATCAGTTCCGGCAGAACCTGAACCGTCTTGTAAGTGAATCCAATCTTTACCCATAATATTTTTAGACACTTTTACCACTTTAGCATTAACTTTTACGCTTTTGTCTTTAAGAGCCGCTTTTTTTGTATATAACTCTTCAATAGTGTATCCACTTGCATTTTTAGTTATTTTTACAGTGCTTGCAACCGGTTCAAGCTTAAGTTCCTTATCGTGGTTGCAATTTGCATGAGCATCTGCTCCTGCTTGGCTTTGAGCAGTTTGAGCAGTTTGAGCAGTCGAACTTTGTGCAGGCTTGCCTCCACTTGGTACAATCGCGCTTACAAATAAGATTTGATCAAATGTTTTATTTAATGCTTTACTTGTAAAATCAGTCATAACCATCTGCTCAAGAAAAGAGATAGAGTTTCCTGCAGCAATAGTTGTTTGCGGGCCTGCTATCCAGTAAACATTACCGCCTTCATCCACTTTTGCGTATGTATATCCACCGCCATTCATTGTTTCCAATACTTTTGCAATATGCTGAGTATTTAGTTGCACATCACCTGCAGCCGGTGCAGATGCTTGTTCTTGAGTGGCAGGTACGCCATACATACTTTGAGGAGCTTCAACACTCTGCGATTTTTGAGAAGTAGCGTTTTGCTCTTGCTCTTTTGGTTTGTCACTACAACCGCACATAATTAGCAGTGCGGCAACGCTGATAGATAACGAGATTTTATTCATTTATTTTCCTTTAATATTTTTTGATGTTCTTCATATCTTTTTTTTGCTGCTTCAAAAGTCTCATTAGGGTTTGTGCTTGTTTTAAAGTACTCCTCCATAAACTTGTTGTAATCAATCTGTTCCTGAGTTATTTGTTTAGCTTTCTCTTGAGCACTCTTATCTTCTTCTGATTGAACAGGCGGCAGAGATTCGATAAGAATAGCTACTGCGTTCATCTGGTTGTCTGAGAGTTTTGTAGCTTGTCCCTGCATCATTACCCCGTAACCGTAAGTACTTCTTGTACCGGCTTTATACTCTTTTAAATCTTTTACAATTTCTTTAGCACTCATTCCTGCAATTCTTCTGCTCACGCCCAATGACTTCTTTTCGCCTTTTTCACCATGGCATACGCCACATCTGTTAAAAATCTCTTCAGTAGTCATATCTTTTGTTAACTTAGGTTTTGCCGGAGTTTCAACTGCCGGAGGCATAGATGCAATGTATGAAGCTAAAACACCGATATCTCCGTCTGAAAGCTTTCCTGCTTGACCATTCATCATAGTTCCGAGACCGTATGTGTTTCTTGTTCCGGCTCTGTACTCTTGAAGTATTTTTTTAACCTCTTCCGCTTTCATTCCTGCAATGCTTTTAGTTAAACCTTGAGAGTGTCTCTCACCTTTTTTACCGTGGCATGAAGCACACTTCTCAAACAGTTGAGTTGCAGAGGCAATAGAGGCGATAGAGACTATAATTAATATAATTTTCTTCATTTTTTATTCCTGCGGAAGAGTGGGAGTTTGTGCTTCTACATCCCAATGCTCTTGATCTAAAATTACCTTAGCCTCTTCTTTTCCATTAAGATAAGCATCTTTTAGAAGGTCTTCGGCCTCTTTTTTATCTTTACCCACGCCATCACCCTCAAGGTACATCTTGCCAAGTATGTATTGAGCTTCTCCGCAGCTTTGCATCGCTGATTTTTCCAAATACTCTTTTGCTTTTCCCATGTTTTTTTCAACACCCAGTCCATTTTTATACATAGAACCGACTTTGTTTTGCGCCAATGGGTAACCGGCGTCTGCAACCTGCTTGTAAAGAGGAAATGCTTTTTTATAATCTTTTTCTACGCCATCACCGGCAAAGTATAGGTCTGCTAAGTGAAGTGCCGATTTCTGGTCGCCGCTTTTAGCAGCTTGAGAGAAGAGAGCAATCGCCTCTTTATTGCTTTGGGCTACTCCCTCGCCTTTATGATACATAATTCCAAGGTTATACATGGCTTTTACATGTCCTTGGTTTGCTGCTTTTTTATACATGCTTGCAGCCATCGCATGGTCTTTATTTGTAACCATTCCTTGGTAGTACATACCGCCAAGAGCAAATTGACTATTTGCGTCACCCTTTTCAGCTTTTACTTTAACCGACATAAAAGCTTGTTTATTCATATCAATTTTTTCTGCAGCATCAGCAAATCCTGCAATAAGCAAACAGTGTGCAAAAATAACAAATAGTACCTTTTTCATAACCAACCTTTTAATAAATATCTCACTATAGCGAGTTATTATATCAGCAGTTATCAAATTTATTTCTTAAAAAAAGTTCGGATTTTTTAATTTTTTATAATTAATTGTTATTATAAAAAAATAGACTATTATATAAAAAAATTATATTAAATATTAAAATTACCGTAAAAAAATCACAAAAAAATCACATTCAAACAAAAATAAAACTTTTGTTGAAAATTTAGTTTATATTAATCAAAAAAATTTAATAATGCGGATAAGGAAAGTAAAATGGAAGAAGAAAAAATGATAAATAAAGAGATAAAAAAGAAATATTCTTTTGGAATATGGGTTATTGTTGGGATGGTTGTTGTCGGTGTTGTTATTGGAATGGCAACTTCATTTTTTACGGTTATAGCGGTTAAGCATACATCTGATGTTAACTTTTGCGGTGCTTGTCACTCAATGAAGCCGATGGCTGCGGCTTATAGAAATGATGTGCACGGCGGATACGGAGATAGCGGTGTTATGGCAACATGTGCCGATTGTCATCTTCCTCATGAATCAACTGCCGGATATTTGGTACAAAAAGTAAAAACAGGAATGTGGGATGTTTGGGTTGAAACTACGCATGACACTTCAAAGATTGATTGGCATGAGCGTCGTGAAGAGAGACGCCATTGGGTATATGACTCTGCTTGTTTGCACTGCCATGAAAATCTTCTGCTTGGAACAAAACCAAATAAAAAAGCCTTTACCGCTCATAAAGCATATTTTGCTAAAAAACTTGTAGTTAGCGGAGATGATGGTAAAAAAGAGAATGCTAAGTGCGTTGATTGTCATAAGCATGTCGGACACTATCAGTTAGAAAAGCATCTTCCTCCGGCTCCGGATGAAGAGACGCAAAGCAATGAAAATGAAGGGCATTAGGGATATATGATGGAAAAAAAATATATTAAACTCATAATTATCGCCGGTGTCGTTATCTCTATTGTTGTTTTGGCTGCAGTAACGGGTGTTGGAGAGAAGCTTGGTCGTCTTGGGGTGATATCGGTCAACATCGCAAAGAGTATGGCAAGTGCAACCCATGGAGATCCGCGTTCATCGCAGGAGATGAGTGTAGAGTTTATAGAAGCCAATACCGGCTGTACGGATGTGATAGATGAAAAGGAGCTGCCTAAAGCTCTAAAACCATTTAAAAAGTACGGACACCCGCCTTTTACCATGGGAGCTTGTTCTGTTTGTCACTCTCCAAAACGCTCAAAACCTGCGGCGATTGTCACTCACACCGTAGCAGAGCTTTGCTATAAGTGTCATGAGCCGGAGTCAAAAATAGATGCAAAGCTAGAAGCGCTTGATTGTAATAAATGTCACAGTCCGCATCATGCCGATAGAAAAAAACTTCTTCGTGATACCGTTACCGAAGAGAGTTGTCCTGTTGGCAAATTTATTTAAACATATATAAAGTAAATAAGGTAGTAAGTTGAAGAAAAATATCTCAAAGTTGTTGATTTTATTGCTAATCTTGGGCGGTGCAGTATATATGTTTCAAACATATAGCATTGGCGAAAAGCTTGGTCGTTTAGTTGTTATTATGGGCAACATTGCGCATAGTCTTCAAAATGCCAAACATGCTTATGAAGATGTAGACATTAGCATTAGTGATGATGAACTTAGAGATATTAATATTTCAAAAATTTCAAGAGAGATGAAGAGTTCCCTTGATAAGAAAAGAGAGTTAATTGCTCCAAAAGCTCCAATCGGAATCAAAGCAGATGAGGTAAGAGCTGAAGAGATGCCTCATCATAACAAGCTTGAAGCTAAAGAGGCAAAAATAGTTAAACTTGAAGATTTGCCGGAAAAATTTAAACCTCTAAAGAAATATCTGCATGAACCGTTTAGGATGGGTGCTTGTCAGATTTGTCATGATTCAAACAGTAAAAACCCCGGAGCGTTGATTCAAAAAGAGATTCAAGATATATGCTATGAGTGCCATAAAACACGCTATACAAAAGAGTTCGACCATGCTCCTGTCAAAGACGGAAAATGTACTGATTGTCATGACCCTCATCAGTCAAATGTAAAGATGCTTCTAAAGAGTGATTCTATAAATAATTTATGTATGAGTTGCCATGACCGCAAAAGTACCTCTGCTACAAAGGCAAAAAAACTTTTTGTAGATATGAGTTTAGAGACAAAACATAAGCCTATTGTAGAGAAAAGCTGTTTGGAGTGCCATGAAGCACACACTGCAAATCATAAATCACTTCTTAAGCTTGATGCAAAAATGGATTTGTGTTTAAATTGTCATGATGATGAGAAGGAGAAGATAACGCACTCCAAGTTTAAGCACGGCGGTGTAAACACAAGCCAAAAACGCTGCTTGGAGTGCCATGACCCGCATGCCACTAAGCATAAAAAACTGCTAAAAAAAGACCCTGTGGCTACATGTTTAAGCTGTCATGACAAAGAAGTTAAGTCTGATGAAGACGGCGGAATGTTGATGAATATGAAAAAACATCTGGATGAGAATCCAAACTGGCACAAGCCAATCAAAGATGTTAAAAAAGAGGGTGGATGTTCGGCATGTCATGATCCGCACGGTTCGGACAACTTTAGTATCTTGAGAAAATCATTTACTAAAAACTTTTATGCCGAGTTGGAAAATAAAGACTTTTTCTGTTTCAAGTGTCACACAGAGAAAAAAATAACCAAGCAGTTCATAACGCCGCAAGAGAATAATATTACCGCATTTAGAGATGGGAATGTAAATCTGCACTATCTGCATGTAAATGATAGAAAAGGGCGTTCTTGCAGAGCTTGTCATGACGAACACGCTTCTAAATATAACCACCTAATCCGTGATTATACCGATTTTAACGGTGTTAAATTTCCGCTTAGATTTATTGAAACAGCCGAAGGAGGCTCTTGTGCTCCGGCTTGTCATAAAAAATTTGAGTATGACCGCGTAAATCCAAAAGGGATTAGTAAGTGAGACTCTCTCACTTATATTTGAGAGCTGTTATATTTTTATTTATTAGCTCTGCTAATTTAGTATCAGAAGATAAGTTTATAGAAGTGCTCACTCCGCAAGAAAATAGATTACAGACCGAATTAACTCTAAATGTTGTTGTAAAAGCAGATAAAAAAAGTGTTGATGCTATAAAAATTGCTTCGCCTCTTGGAGTGATTGATATAAATTTGGATAATTCGAGAGAGATGCAGTGTAAAAATATCTCACTTAGACTTGGTGAAAACAGAGTTGTTATCCGTTCGTATAAAAATAAGATTTTGGTTGATGAAAAAACAAGAGATGTTTATGTAGCTTCACAGCTTTACCATCAGTTTAAATACCCGCCGCAAAAGTATAGCAAGAGTTATTTTCACAATGATACAAATGAAAAAAGTTGTGCTTCATGTCATAATATGAGTGTTAATGAGGTAAAGGGCGTTGCTTTTGTCGATGTTACAAAATCAAACTGTTACTCTTGTCATAAAAATATTACCAAAGAGAAGTATGCTCACGCTCCGGCAGCAAATTGGCTCTGCACAAGCTGTCATGACAAAAAAAATCAATCTAAATATCTCACGCAAGAGCCTGTAAACGGTTCATGCTTTGAGTGTCATGAAGAGAATCAAGAGTTGTGGAGCGCTGCAAAATATCATCATGAACCGCTTGATTCCGGAGATTGCAGCAGATGTCATAATCCGCACGCAAGTCCGTACGCTATGTTTATTCGCAAAGAGGTTAACGAGATATGCCTTGGGTGTCACAAAGAGCAAAACAGCAGAGCAAGAGAAAAAGAGCGTTCGGGATGCATGGGAGTTGATGAGAGCCAAAAGTGTACAAGCTGTCACACTCCACATGCTTCAAACCAGCCTTTTTTTCTTAAGAAAATGGTCAATAAGGTTATAAAATGAAAAGTTGCACATATAAAAAAATTATACTTTTTATAACACTCTTTTCACTCTCGCTTTTTGCAGGCCAAACGGCAGCGTTAAAAGTCGTAAATCCGTCTCAAGCAAGCATAAGTGAAGAGAACATAGTCTCGTTTGTTGTTGAGGCAGATAGTGCCTCCGTTGACTCTGTCGTAATAACAACAGATACAAATGAGGCATTCAATATTGAGATAAATCCAAAGCGCAGCCACTACTGTAAAAGTATAAATTTGCATTTTGGCCAAAACAGTATTAAGGTAGTCGGGTATAAAAAAAATGCAGTTGTAAAAGAGGAGAGCAGGGATGTTTTTTTAACATCTAAAGTTGATAAAGAGTACAGATACCCTCCTCAAAAGTATAACAAAATATATTTTCACAATGAAGAAAATGAAAAAATTTGCGCATCATGCCACGATATGAAAGTGAATGAAGTTCAAGGGATAGCATTTGAAGATATTACAAAATCAAACTGCTATGGATGTCATAAAAATGTCACCAAAGAGAAGCATGGACACGCTCCCGCCGTTAATTGGCTCTGTACCTCCTGCCACAACGGCAAAGTCGGCATCTATAATCAAACCGACAAAGACAAAACAAAATACAGTGTTCCAGACCCGATTGGAGAGATTTGCTTCTCTTGCCATAAAAAGAATAAAGAGGAGTGGAGTAAAAAGCAATTTCATCATGAGCCGGCAGACTCCGGACGATGCAATAAGTGCCATAACTCGCACTCATCGCAAAGTGAATTTTATTTGAGAAAGAGCGCATGGGAGCTCTGTACCGGGTGCCATAAAGATAAAATCGAGGGAATGCATGTCGTTAAAACATTCGGACAAAAACCGCATCCGACATATGGTGTAAAAGATCCCTCAAGAGCAGGTAAGGAACTTAGCTGTATAAGCTGCCACAATCCGCATGTCTCAAACGCCCCGTCTCTTTTACAAAGCAGTACTGTTTTTGGATTATGCAGCCGCTGTCATAAAAAGTAAAACCAGACTGCTTTAAATACATATATGGCTATTTTAAGGTATAATCGCGCAATTTTATACTAAGAGAAATACCTATGGATATTAGAGAAGAATTTTTAAGATTTTTTGAATCAAAGAAACATGATAGAGTTGCAAGTGCGCCGCTTGTTCCAGATGATGCCTCGCTGCTTTTTAACAATGCCGGAATGGTGCCTTTTAAATCTATCTTTACGGGTGAAGTACCGATTCCTCAAAATCCGCGTGCTACTTCGTGCCAGACATGTATTCGCGCCGGCGGAAAGCATAACGACTTGGAAAATGTCGGCTACACTGCAAGACACCACACCTTTTTTGAGATGCTTGGAAATTTCAGCTTCGGTAACTACTTCAAAGAAGATGCGATTGACTACGCTTGGGAGTTTATAACAGAGGTTTTAAAACTTCCAAAAGAGAAACTTTGGGTAACAGTTCATGAGAGCGACGACGAGGCAGAGAAGCTTTGGCAAAAACATATAAGCATCGATAGAATTATGCGTCTCGGCGATAAAGATAACTTCTGGCAGATGGGTGACACAGGACCATGCGGACCGTGCAGCGAAATCTTTTTTGACCAAGGTGCCGAGAATTTTAGCGGTCCTGAAGATTATATGGGCGGAGACGGCGATAGATTTTTAGAGATTTGGAATTTAGTATTTATGCAATACGAGAGAAGTGCGGATGGCAAACTGACACCTCTTCCAAAACCGTCAATAGACACCGGTATGGGACTTGAGAGAGCTGTGGCAATCTGCGAAGGCGTTACAAGCAACTACTCCTCTTCTCTTTTTGTGCCGATTATCAAAAAAGTGGAAGCTCTTATAGGCAAGGAGTATGTTTATGCGAGCGGCGCATCTTACCGCGTTATAGCCGACCACATAAGAACCGTACTTTTTCTGCTTGCTCAGGGTGTAAACTTCTCAAACGAAGGACGCGGTTATGTTCTTCGCCGTATTCTCCGCCGCGGGGTAAGACATGGCTATCTGCTTGGATTTAGCGGACCGTTTATGTATAAGCTTGTCGATACCGTAGTGGCAATTATGGGCAAAGAGTATGACTATTTGGCTCTAAAATCAAATGCCGTAAAAGAGCAGATAGAGCTTGAAGAGGCTAGATTTTTCAAAACTATTGCTTCTGGAATTGAACTTTTTAATGAAGAGCTGAAAAATACAAAAGAGATTTTTAGCGGTACCGTTGCTTTTAAACTCTATGACACTTTTGGTTTCCCGCTTGATTTGACTGAAGATATGTTAAGAGAAAAAAATCTAAAACTTGACTCTGATAAATTTGAAGAGTTGATGCTGGAGCAACGCACTCGTGCAAAAGCTGCTTGGAAAGGCAGCGGAGATGATGCGGTTCATGGCGATTTCAAAGAGCTTTTAGAGAAGTTCGGCGAAAACAGTTTTGTCGGGTATGAGAGCACAAAACACAAGAGCAAGGTTTTGGCACTCTTGGATGAAAATTACCATCATGCAGAGAAACTGTCATCCGGCGCAAACGGATGGGTATTTTTAGATGCTACTCCTTTTTATGCTCAAAGCGGCGGTCAGTGCGGAGATAGCGGAGAGCTTGCAGGTTTTGCAAAGGTAGAAGATACGAAGAAGTTTTTTGGACTAAATTTATCACAAATCTCGGTTACTAAAGAGCTAAAAGTGGGTGCGGAAGTTGAAGCCGTTGTAGATATCTCAAGAAATGAGATAACCAAACACCACTCGGCGACTCACCTTCTTCATGCGGTGCTATATGAAGTTTTGGGAGATCATATCTCTCAAGCAGGTTCGCTTGTTGAAGCGACAAGATTAAGATTTGACTTCTCTCACCCAAAAGCTCTTACTCATGCAGAGCTTGTTGAGATTGAAACAAAAGTGAATTATGAAATTATGCGTGGAACTAGCGCTAATACAGAGGTTATGAGTATAGAAGAGGCGAAAAAATCCGGTGCAAAAGCTCAGTTTGGCGAGAAGTACGGCGATGAGGTTCGCGTTGTCAGTTTTGGCGATGCAAGTATCGAGTTTTGCGGCGGTGTGCATGTCGACAATACGGCGGTTATCGGCTCGTTTATCATCACAAAAGAGAGCGGTGTAAGTGCAGGTGTAAGACGAATTGAGGCAGTTTGCGGACATGCGGCGTATGAACATTTTACTCATCAGAGAGTGCTAATCAAAGAGATTGAGTCAGAGGTTAAAAACTTGGATGTAATGGCCGGTATTGCAAGACTTAAGTCAAACATTGCCGAGCTTAAAAAAGAGCTTCATGACGCTCAAAACAGCATAAAAGCAGATATAAAAGTCCAGCTGATAAACGGCGTTGGCGTTGTGGTGGATGAGTTGGTAAACGGCGATATTAAAGAAAAAATTGATGAGCTTAAAAACCAAAATGAGAAACTTTGCGCAATACTTTTTCAAATAAAAGACGACAAAATCATGATGGCGGCAGGCGTTAAAAACGCTGAAGCTAAAGCAGGGGAGTGGATTAAACATATTGCTCCAATCCTTGGCGGAGGCGGTGGCGGTCGACCTGATTTTGCTCAAGCCGGCGGAAAAGATATCACTAAACTAGAAGATGCAAAAGCCGAAGCGCTAAAATATATAACAGAGGTTCTCTCTTAATGCAAGATATATTTTTAGAGTATAAAGTTTTCATAGTTTTTTTACATGTAATAAGTGCGGTTGTCTGGGTTGGCGGAATGATTGCCATGCGTTATGCCGCTCACAGCTCATTTTTAGAGATTGAATCTCCGCAAAAAAGATTAGAACGCATAGCTCATGCTCTTAAAAGATTGTTTGCAATCGTACTTCCGTTTGTAATTATTTTAATAGTTACTGCAGTTTTTATGATAAAAGGGTACGGGTTAAGCCAGAGCGATTTTAGTCTGCTATCTCATGCCAAAGAGGGGATCTGGACGCTTATGTTTCTTAACTTAACGGTTATGATTTTTAGAAGAAACAGAGGCGAGAGATTTTTAAATGAGGGCAATATGGTTGGGGCAAAAAACCAACTTGAACTTATCGGAAAAATTATGGTTCCTTTAAATATCGTACTTGGAATTGTGGCAATTTTTCTAGGAACTTATCTCTCAAGCACTCTTTAAATGATAAGACTTGCTTCATCTTCACCTACTCGCGCAGAGCTTCTGAAAAATGCAGGTATTGATTTTATTCAAGAGAGCGTTGATTTTGATGAAGAGAGCATAGTTGCTACATCTCCAAAAAACTTCGTCTATCTTGCCACGCTTGGAAAGTTTGAAGCTAATTTAAGGGCTTTTGGATATGAAGAGTATCCGCTTTTAGTTGCAGACACCGTTGTCACCGCAGGCGGTAAAATACTTAGAAAAGCAAAGAGTGTTGAAGAGGCAAGAGATATTTTGCTAACCCAAAGCGGAAGCGTTGCAACTATAATTACATGTATGATTTTTCAATCAAAAAGTATGAAGATTATCGACATCTCCAAAACCGACTACATCTTTAGAGAATTTGATTTGAATGAGATAGAAAATTATCTCAAAAGCGGTGATTGGCAGGGAAAAGCGGGAGCTTGTATGGTTGAGGGTTTTTGCAAAGCATATATAAAAAGCGTAAAAGGGTATGAGAGTACGGCTATGGGGCTTAATACGGAGCTGCTTAAAACATATCTCATAAACACACAAAAGGATTAATATTTTAAAAGCGAACAGATTATACTTAGCCGGGATTATTGTTGTTGCAATACTGCTTTTATTTGCTTGGTATAATGTTGATTTTTTAATGCATAAATGGTTTAGCATCACTTTGATAGTTGTTATGATTTCGGCCGTAATTTTAAGCAATTTAGTTCATAACAGAAGCCAAAAACAAAAAATGTACTATAAAAACATAATTGATTCATCATCAAATATCGTTGTTGTGGTGGACAAAAACAGCATAATCGATGTAAATAAAACATTTTTTAAATATTTTAACAAATATAACACTCTTGAAAAGTTTAAAAAAGAGCATAAATCAATATCTGATTTTTTTGTAGAGAAAGAGGGCTATATTTATAAAAATATTGATGGATTAAATTGGCTTGAGTATCTGATAAAAAATCCAAAAAACAATCAAGTGAAAATAGTTTACGATGAAAAAGAGTACTACTTTACAATCGGGGTATCTTTGATATCCGTAGAAGACAAGCATTACAGCGCTATTTTTTCCGATATAACAAAAGAGAAGCTCTACCAAAAAGAGTTAGAGTACACAACCATAACCGACCCGTTGACAAAAATTAGAAACAGATACTACTACAATGAGCAGATAAAAAAAGAGAGCGCCAACTCAAATCGCTATTTTTATCCGCTCTCTTTGGTTATTTTTGACATAGACTATTTTAAAAAAATAAACGATGAGTTCGGTCATGATGTCGGGGATAGTGTTCTTGTAGAATATACCAAATTGATAAGCTCCCATCTTAGAAATGGCGATATTTTTTGCAGAATAGGCGGAGAGGAGTTTACCCTTATACTTCCTCATACGGAAAAATCAGGCGCTTACAAAATAGCCGGCAAGTTAAGAGTGCTAATAGAAAAGCACAAAAAAATAGTTCCTATCACTATGAGCTTTGGTGTTGTTGAGTACATCAAGGGAGAGGGTTTGGAAGTAACATTTAAAAGAGCCGACCAAGCGCTTTATGAAGCAAAAAATGGCGGCAGAAACAGGGTAGTGGTTAGATAGATGTACTATACAAAAGAGTTGTCAAGTATAAAAAAATCCAAAAGATATAGAACAAGAGAAGTTGCTGATTATGCAATTTTAGATTTTGCATCAAATGATTATCTGGGACTCTCCCACAACAAAGAGCTCCACAGCGCAACATGCAAAACTCTCTCAAAGATGCCTCTTCACAGCTCAAAAGCCTCACTTTTGGTAAACGGCTATCATCAAATTCACAAAGATTTTGAGTTAGCTTTATGTAAGGCAAACGGCTTTGCGGACGGGGTTATACTCGGCAGCGGTTTTAACGCAAATATAGCCCTTGTTGAAGCGCTTGTAAGACGCGGCGATGTGCTTTTTATGGATGAGAAGTATCACGCTTCTGGGATTTTGGCATCTAACTTTAAAAAAATAGAAGTGAAGTTTTTTGCTCACAACGATATGGATGAGTTGAGAAAATTGCTTAAAAAAACAGAGGCAAAGAGAAAAATAGTTGCGGTTGAGGGAATCTACTCAATGGATGGCGATTTGCTTCACAAAGATATATTTGAGATAGCGGATGAGAATGATGCTATCTTGATAGTTGATGAAGCCCACAGCAGCGGAGTTATAGGCGATAATCTTATGGGCGTTTTTGACTACTATAATATCCCTATAAAACCAAACTACATAAAAATGGGAACGCTCGGAAAAGCTTATGGCAGTTTCGGCGCTTTTATATTGGCCTCGGAGCATATTGTCGAGTATCTTATAAACCGTGCAAAACCCATTATCTATGCAACATCACTCTCGCTTTATGACACGCTTTTGGCACATAACGCATTGAAATACATCTTAAATAATCGTGAGTTGTTAAAGGACGAGATAAAAAAACGCCAAGAGATAGTTTACGAGGAGCTTGGTATAAAGATTGATGGTCTAATAGTTCCAATAGTTATAAATGACAACAAAAAAGTTATAGAGATTCGTGATGAGCTTAAAAATCTGGGCTACGCAGTCGGCGGTATCAGGCAACCGACGGTGGATAGAGCCATCATACGGCTAATAGCAAGAGTTGGCGAGAGTTGCGACAGCTTAAGAGAGTTGTGTATAAATTTGGCTAAAATAAAAAAATGAATATCTCAAAATTGCGTATAACAATAGGTGAAAAGAGTTTGGTTGATATTGGGTTTAGTATTCCGTCTTCGTTGGCGCTTGTCGGACAGAGCGGGAGCGGTAAAAGCTTAACCATCAAGGCTCTTCTTGGAATGTTGCCAAGCAGTATGAAGTTGGAGTTAGAGTATGAAAACAGTTTTGAGTTGGTAGCGGGAGAGAGCCTCTCTTTTGTTCCTCAAAACCCATTTACGGCACTTTCTCCGCTAACAAAGATAAAAAAGCAGTTTTTTATTCCACTATCCAAAGTTGAGAAACTTTTTGCTCAAGTCGGGCTGGATATGGAGCTTTTAGAGAGGTTTCCGCCGGAACTATCAGGCGGTCAGCTGCAAAGAGTTGTGATTGCGATGGCTTTGAGCTGCAATCCGGAGCTTATTTTGCTTGATGAGCCGACAACTGCCCTTGATCCTGCGACTAGAGTTATGATTTTAAATCTTTTAAAAACTCTTCAAGGCGAGTTTGGTTTTAAAATACTTTTTGTTACACACGACATGAGCTCTGCTAAAATTTTATGTGAAGATATTTGTGTGATAAAAAATGGCAAAGTAGTGGAGAGTGGAAAAATGCAAGAGGTGCTCCAAAATCCAACTGCAGATTATACAAAAATTTTAATGGATGCAAATTTTGCAAATAGGGATTTTAGAATATGAAAAAAATTAGAAATTCAGTTTTTCTTCTTCTTGTGCTTGGAGCTATCGCTCCTTTTGCGGTGGTTGGTTATTTCCTAGTCGGAGAAATTTACGATATAGAAACACTTGTTAATTATAAGCCGCCTGTTACAACAAGAGTTTATGATAAGAACGGTGAAAAGATTGCAAATATTTTTGAAGGTGAGCATAGATATTATGCCTCATTTGAAGAGATTCCGCCGAGAATTATTGAAGCACTTTTAGCAATAGAAGATACAACTTTTTTTGAACATCAGGGCGTAAATATAGATGCCATCTTTAGAGCGATTGTAAAAGATATACAAGCCGGAAAGTTAGTTGAGGGTGCCAGTACAATTACACAGCAGTTGGTGAAAAACAGGCTTCTAACCAGAGAGAAAAAGATTTCAAGAAAGGTAAAAGAGCTTATCTATTCGATGAAAGTAGAGAGCAGTTTAACCAAAGAGCAGATACTTGAGTGCTATCTTAATGAGATATATTTTGGTCATGGATATTACGGAATAAAAACGGCAGCAGATGGTTATTTTCATAAAGATTTAGGAGAGTTGACACTAAAAGAGATGGCTCTGCTTGTGGGTCTGCCAAAAGCGCCAAGCACTTATGCCCCTACAAAAAATTATGAGATATCTATGGGCAGAGCAAATCGTGTAATATCAAGAATGCATGCTCTGGGCTGGATAGACGATGAGACACACAACGCCTCTTTACTTGAAAAACCAAAAGTTTTTGATGATACGCTGACACAAAACAGTGCTCCGTTTGTAGTAGATGAAATTACAAGAAAAGCGGCTGAATTGGGTATAGATGATATAAGAACAGGCGGATATGAGATATATACGACGATAGATATTAGACTTCAAGAGGTGGCAGAAAAATCACTTAAACACTCTTACGAGATGTCGCTATCAAGAATGAAAGCTCGTAAACCAGAAGATGAGAGTGCCGGAGTTAATGCAAAACTTTTAAACGGTGCTCTTATTTCACTGGATTCAAAAACGGGGGATATTTTAGCCCTTGTTGGCAGTGTTGACTACAAGAAGAGTCCATATAACAGGGTTACGCAAGGTCGCAGACAACCCGGCTCTGCATTTAAACCGTTTATATATCAAATTGCCCTTGATTTAGGCTACTCGGGAGCAACAGAACTTGTTGATATCTCTAGAACATATACATATGAAAAAGATGGCGAAGAACAGACATGGCAGCCAAAAAACTATGAAGATAATTATAAAGGTATTTTAAGTCTTAGAGAAGCGCTTGTTCACTCAAGAAACCTTGCTACGATTAACCTCGTAAATGATATCGGGTTAGCACAGCTTCAAAAAGAGCTTAGAAAATTCGGTATGACTAATCTTCCTCCGGACTTGTCCATTGCGCTTGGAAGTATCACACTTTCACCTTTTGAGCTTGCGAAATATTACACCTCTTTTGCAAATTCAGGCACTCAGGTTGAACCGCAGCTTATTCGCCACATAGATAAAGGTTCAAAAATAGTTTATGAGAAAAAAGATAAAACCACGCCTATTACAACTCCGGCTCAGGCATATCTAATGACAGCAATATTAAAAGATGTTGTAGAGAGAGGAACCGGAAAATCAGCCAAAGTTCAAGGCATAGAGCTTGCCGGAAAAACAGGAACTACGAACAAGAATATGGATGGTTGGTTTGCAGGATATTCTCCTACAATAGAGACGATAGTTTGGTTCGGAAATGATGACAACTCCCCGATGGACAGGGTAGAGACGGGTGGCAGAATTGCCGGACCTGCTTTTGCGATGTATTATGAAAATATACTAAAGATATACCCTCAGATTCAAAGAAAATTTGAAAGACCGGAGGGAATAATAGAGGTAAATATTAACGGTGAGAAAGAGTACTTCAGCGATGTTTCAAAACCGCCTCGTGCTGATTCTGAAGTTAAAACAGAGGAGATGTTACTTTTTTAAAAGTAATATCCCAAACGAAATGTAAGAGAGTTATCGCTTGCGCTGTCGCTTAGCCCGTACGCGTAGCTAAAACTTGTAAACCAGTTTGCATTTATGCTGTAAAATCCATATACGGATGCTGTCTCAATCGCCTCCGTACCCTTATAAACACTGTCACTGCTTCCGTAAGAACCGCTTAAATACAAATTTTTCAGCGGATAAAAACCTATGCCGCCGCTGTATGAGTTGGTATTTTGATATGACACGATTCCTAAAATATCATCATCATTAATCATTGTATAGCTGTACCCGCCAAATAGATTTATACTATTCAGCATATAGCTAAAATTTGCAGATGCCACAACATCCATATTGTTGTTGTCTAATTCTGTATCATAAGTAGGAATAATTGCTCCGGCGCCAAATCGCAGTGTTAGCCCATTTTCCGGTGAGAGTTTGTAGTATGCACCGATAAATGAGTCATTTATCCCGCTCTCACTGTCTGAGTTATAATAAGAACTGCTTGCTTGAAGAGAGAAGTTTTGATAGTAGTAATCTATTTGAAGACTTTGCGTAATAGTGTCTGATTTTGAAGTTGCAGAATAATCAGCTTCAGAAAAGTTAAGACCATAAATTATATCAAAATGGTGTTTGCTCTCCAGCGTTTTAGTTGTACAGCCTTTTATGTCAACCAGTTCGTTAAAGGGAGTGTTTGGGCATTGGTCGCTATTGTCATCGACGCCATCCATATCATAATCACTGTACGCCGACAGGCTGAGTGATGTTGCCATTAAAAATATCAGTGTTTTCTTGAGCATCTATGTCCTTTTGTAGCGCCACTCGACGCTACGCTTTTATAATTTTGTATATGGTGTTATCTGTTCATAAATCTATTTGGCGTTGTACCGGCATCAGGCGCAATACCGGGGTTTTGTTGCATAAACTGAGACCCGACCTGATTTTGATTCATTTTTTGGTTCTCTTGTCTCTCTTGAATCTCATCCATCTGATTTACACGGACTCTATCTCTAACTCTCTCTCTGTCTTTTGTTTGCTCACCATCGGCTAGCGTGCCGGCGCGCAGCTTTTGAATCGCCGCTTCTCTCTCTTCCTCGCTTAGGGTTGATAGAGTTGCTTTAAACTCATTCATAAGTTTTACCCTCTCTTGGGCAGTCGCCGACTTAATAGCCGATATTTGCGCATCTACATTAGCTTCCGCCATACAAAGTGTTAAACTGCCAAGCAACATTAAAGTTGCGCTTAATTTTAGAGTTTTCATTCTACTTCCTTCTGTTTTGATGGTAAAAGTATCGCATAAAAGTGTTAGCGCTTTATAAGCAAGAAGTTAGCGAAGTGTTAGTTTGGAGAGGTTTAAAGAGAAGTTGCTTCCAGCTCCAAGCTCGCTTTTAACGCTGATTTTAATGCCCAGTTCCTCGCATAGTTTTTTAACTATATGAAGACCGATTCCCAGACCTCTCTCCTGCTCTTTGTAAAATCTGTCAAAAATTCGTTTTGGATTTTTTATCCCTTTGCCTGTGTCAACAATATGAAGAGTGTCTGTTTTGGAATCATAGCTTACTTCGACTCTGCCGTCTGGCTTATTGTACTTTGCCGCGTTTGTTAAAAGGTTATCTATTATGCGTGAAAAAGCATCTCTGTTTGTGAGAATGTATCTGTTTTGGAAATCTATTTTAAACTCAATGTTTGGATAATTTTTTTCCAACATGTAGATATTTTTTTGAATAATATTTTTCAGCTCAATCTTCTCTTTTTCTTGGGAGCGGTTTTGCAGGTATGAACGAAGATGTTGTTGTAAATTTAGTATGTTTTGTACACTCTGCTCAATTCTATCTAGCTTTTGGTTCTCTCCAATCTCTTTTTTTAACATAGCGCTGTTTAGCCGCAGCGACGATAGCGGAGTGTTAAAATCATGCAGTATATCTTTTATAAACTCTTGTGTAAGGAGCAGAGCGTTTCTAAGAGGATAAAGTGCATATATGGAAAAGAGAATCGAGAGAATAAAGATTATGCCCAGTATCGCCAAAAAGTTATAAAATGCACTTTTTTGGAGTTTTTGGAGCTCAAGTGTGTAGTTGAGAGAACTAAAGTTAAGATGCATAATATATTTTTGAGAGTTTGGAATCGGGTAGTAGCTGTTTAGCGAGTTGCCATCTTTATAGAGGGTATAGAATTTTTCATCTTTTGGCTCTATAAAATCTATCTTGAATTGTTCACACTTCAAGTCAAAACTACAAACTCTCATCTGTGAAAAGAGCTTTTCATCAAGTGTTTGAATCTCTTTTGTGTAGTTGATATAAAAGAGTGTAGCAATCAAAATGCTCAAAGAGCTAAAAAAGAGTATAAAGCTTTTTAAAAACGATTCTAGTTCTGCTCTACTCAACTATATATCCTATCGCACGAAGATTTTTTATATTTAGTCCCGTTGTCTGTTTTAGTTTTGTAAGTGCAACTCTTAGTGCGGATGATGATGGTTTTTCTAAACACTCCAGCAGCATATCTTGAGTAAGAACCTTTCCGATATTTTTTATAAAAAGGCTAAAGAGCTGCTCTTGAACTTCTCCAAGAGCTATCGTCTGCAGACCCTTTTTCAAAGTTTTTGTTTTGGGATTGTACTCCAAATCGTTATATTTGATTGTTGAGTTCTTTTGTGCAAGTTTCGCATTTACTCTTATGAGAAGCTCTTGGGGAAAAAACGGTTTTTTGATGTAATCCTCTGCTCCAACTTCAAAAGCTTTTGAGATTGAGCCTAAATCAACTAAAGCGCTTATAAATACGGTTGGTGTTTTGTCGTCCGCATCTCTTAGTGATTTTAGAAGCTCAAGACCGTTAATGTCGGGAACATTTATATCAAAAATATATAAATCAAATCTATTTTCATATGTTGCGTCAACAGCTTCATCTCCGCCTTTTGCAAGCGTAACGGAGTAACCCTCGGACACCAAGAGCTCAACAAGCGTTTGACCTAAAACTAAATCATCTTCTAAAAGCAGGATTCTTTTTTTCATACGCTATTATATTGCAAAAGTGTTAGTGATGAGTTACTTAAAATTTAAAATAATTTATACCAAAGAAAATTGATAGTAAAATCAAGTATGAGCAAGATTATTTTAATGACTTTTATATTTGCAACATCTCTAATAGCGGGCGAAGCGCACGAGATAATAAAAAAACTTGATGAAAACTTCAGAGGTAAAAATATCTATATGAAGTTAAATATGAAGATAGTCTCAATGGGGCATGAGCGTGTTATGAAGATGCAGAGCTACTCGCAGGGGACAAAAAAGAGCTTTGTAAAAATCATCTATCCTCCAAAAGATGAGGGGATCACCTTTTTAAGTCTCGATAGGGAGATGTGGCAGTATGTCCCAAAAATAGAGCGAATCATAAAAATACCGCCCTCTATGATGCTGCAAAAGTGGATGGGAAGCGACATAACAAACGACGATATGGTAAAACAGAGTTCAATCGTAGAGGATTATGAACCAAAAATTATCAAAAGAGATGGAAGCGTTGTTACAATAGAGCTTACGCCAAAGGAGAATGCTCCGGTCGTATGGGGAAAAATAATTCTAAACATAGACACTGTGACCTACACCTCTCACAAAGATATATTTTACGACGAAGAGGGCAAAGAGGTAAGATATTTTATCTATAAAGATGTAAAAAAGGTCGGCAACTATTTTATACCGACCTACTGGAGAGTGCAATCAAGCGATATCGCAGAGAGATACACCGAAATGGTTATAGAAGAGGTTGAGTATGACACAAAAATCTCAGAGGAGTATTTCACCAAAAGTGCGCTGAAGAGATTTTCAAAGTAGGATGAGCATAGATGTTTAAACTTGCACTCAAAAACACTCTTTTTTACAAAGGCCGCTCTATTACGACCGCTGTTTTGACCTTTGTATCGACGATACTTTTTATACTTTTTATATCTCTGCAAGACGGTTCACACAACGCTATGCTTGAAAATTCGCTCAAAATTTATACGGGTGCAATAGAGATTTACCATAGAGATTATCGCGATGTCGGCGGTAACGAGTATCTTATACAAGATGCTAAAGCCATTACGGACAAACTTGCAAAAATAGATGCCGTTGAAGCTTTTAGCACTCGGTATGAAACTTACGGTCTGTTCTCAAGCAAAGAGTACTCTGCGGCTTCTATGCTTGCGGGAGTAGAGCCTTCAAAAGAGAGTGTTTTAAGCTCTCTCGGTACGGCGCTTAAAGAGGGTAAGTTTTTAGATGAGAACGCCGGAAATTGTATCTATATGGGTGCGGAGTTGGTTAAAAAACTAAAGCTTGGCATCGGCGATGAGGTTGCTTTTGTCGGGAGTGCGAGTGACGACTCTTTTGCGGCTGATATCTTTAAGCTGTGCGGAGTTTTTAAAACCGGTCTGTTCGAGTTTGATTCTAGTGCCTCTTTTGTCTCAAGGAGCTATTTTGACGAGTTGATGAACGGCTATAATAAAGCTTCGTATATAACTATAAAGTTAAAAAATATTGATGATGCAGACATTGTAAACAGCCAAATCATAAAAGTTTTAGATGATGAGAATTTGGAATCTCTTACTTGGAAAACTCTTATGAAGAGTATGGTTGAAATGATGGAAATCGATAGTATTTTTGGATATATCTCTTTATCTCTGTTTCTCGTGGTAATCTTTTTTGTCATTATGATTTACGGTTTCATAAATATCAGTTCCCGTATAAAAGAGTTTGGAGTTTTGCGCTCTATCGGGCTATCAAAGAAAAACATCTTGTTACTTCTATTTTATGAGATTTTTATACTTTCAACCATCTCCGTCATCTTAGCCACGCCGATAGCTGCTTATATCTGTTATTACTACAATATAAACCCCGTTGTAATTAAAGGGATAGCCGAGATGTACAAAGATTACGGAGTAGTTTCAGACGAGATACCTTTTAATTTTGATATGTTTACTATCTTTTGGAATGTCGCGGTTGTATATATTCTGAATTTTTTAAGTATTTTGTATCCATACTTATACATAAATTCATTCAAACCCATTGAGGCGACAAGACATGTATAAACTTATACTGAAAATGGCTTGGAAAAACTCTTTTATGAGACTCTCCCGCACGCTTCTTGTCATAATTATGATTGGAGTCAGTATGAGCATGATGCTGGGAATTCAAGGTATTTATGACGGTATGGTAAATAACATGGTAGATAAAAACAGAAGAAGCGATAGCGGAGATATCACTATTTTTGCAAAAGATTATAGGGTAAATAGAGATTTATTATATAGAATAAAAAATGTGCATGAGATAAAAAATGAGATACAAAAGATGGATGGAGTCGAGGCAGTTGTTTTGAGGATAAGAGCAGACGGGCTTCTCTCTACCGCCAGAAAATCATCTTTTGCTTCGGTAATAGGCATAGATTTAAAAGAGGAAGAGCATTTTGGAAAGTTTAGCGAGTTTTTAAAAGAGGGAACTGTTGATTTACAAAAGCAGGGCGCTATCATAGGAGTAGAGTTGGCAAAAACACTAAAAGTTCGTGTCGGCTCTAAGATTATTTTTTCTACTCAAGACGGCTCTGGAGAGATAAACTCTATAGCGCTTTATATTAGAGCGATTGTTCAAACGACAAACATCGCACTCGATAACAGTGCCATTTTTATAGATATAGGTCAGTTGCATAAGTTTTTAGGCACTGCTTCAACGGAGGCTACGCAGATTTCTATCAGAGGCAACGGCGAAAAGCTATATGGCGAACTTAAATCAAAATACCCAAATCTTGATGTTAAAACCTTTTTGGAACTGCAGCCTATGATAAAGCAGATGCAGGATTTGATGGTTATATTTAACTCTGTTACTTTTTTTATAGTTATGAGCGTTGTTTTTGTGGGAATATTCGGCGTTATGTATGTCTCAATCCTTGATAGAATCCGTGAATTCGGTATTATGCTGAGTGTCGGAATGCACTACAAATATATAAGACTGCAGATATTTTTTGAAGCTCTGTTTGTAGGGCTTATGGGATATTTAAGCGGGGCGGTTTTGGGAGCGGTTATATTGGTATATCTTAAAAATAAAGGGATTGATTTAAGCTCATTTTCCGATGCACTGGAGATGTGGGGCTATGAATCTGTTATACACGGCACCATAAAAATCTCATACTTTACGACCACTTTTGCCTCAATTATAACCGCATCGCTTTTTAGCATACTTATTCCGCTTAGAAAAATAAAAAAACTAAATCCAATCGAAGTAATCAAGGCTGACAAATGATAAAACTCCAAGGTGTAAATAAGTACTTTTTCAGAGGCGAGCCAAGAGAGGTTCACGCACTTCGCGATATAATTCTAACCATAGAAGAGGGAGAGTTTACACTCTTTAGCGGAGCATCCGGCTGTGGAAAGACAACACTTTTAAATGTAATAGGTGCGCTTGATAGCTGCGAGAGCGGTAAAATATATCTTGATGAAAAAGAGATAAGTTCATTGGATGAAGATGCGCGTACCACGCTAAGGCTTAATGAGTTGGGATTTGTTTTTCAGGCATATAACTTGATTCCGGTTTTGAGCGTTGAAGAGAATATCGGTTTTATTATGAGGCTTCGCGGCTTTAGCGATGAGGAGATAAGAAGAAGAGTTTTGGAGGTTGCAACGCTTTTAAAGATAGAAGATAAGTTAAAATCACTTCCAAACACGCTAAGCGGAGGGCAGCAGCAAAGAGTGGCGGTAGCGCGTGCCGTTGCCGCAAAACCTAAAATCATCTTAGCTGACGAGCCGACTGCAAATCTTGACTCCAACAACTCGCAAATACTTATGAGTATGATGAGAGAGCTGAATGAAAAAGAGGGTGTGAGCATCCTTTTTGCTTCTCATGATGAACTTATACTAAAGAGCGTAAGAAGGGTTATAACACTCAATGACGGTGCGATTATAGATGATTATAAGCAGTAAAAAACTATTTTTTCTTTTTCTTTTTTTTGCAGAGTCTCTATCTGGCGATGTAGATTACAGGGTTACAAATACAAATATTACCGTCACGGGAGATTCAAGCCTTCAAAGTGAAAACAAAAGTTATATTTATAACTATAACAGAGCCAGATTTTATGCGGATTATGAGCAAGAGAGATATTTCGGCAGCGTAATCGGCGACATAGTTAATTATTACGGAGATAGCTACACAAGTTCAAATATATTTGAGTATCTCAAAAACTCACGCTCAGACACTCCGTTTGAGACACAGACAAATTTCAAAGATTACGGCAAGGGTGCAGTTTATGCAAAACTTTACAGAGCCTATGTGGGATATGAGGATGCAAAAAACAGGGTTGTAGCAGGTCTGCAAAATATATCCATGGGAGTGGGGCGGATATGGACGCCTACAAATATATTTAACCCAAGAAACAGCTATGCGATAGAGCCTGATGAGATTTATGGAGTGAGCGCTCTCTCCTATCTAAGACACCTAAGCGACACTTCGCATATTACCATTGTAGCAAGCCAAAATAAAGAAAAAAAGTTTAAATATGCGGGGCAATACAAAGGTTATCTCAGTTTTGCAGATATCGGGCTCAACGCCGTAAATTCTGATAAAACAAAGATGATTGGTTATGAGATAGAGGGCAATCTAGCAGAGACCGGAGTTGAGCTTAGAAGTGAAGCAGGATATATTAGAAGCAGCCTTGAGGATGAGTTTAACCAAGAGTATGAAGTAGAGTTTTTTCAGGGAATCATAGGGGCAGAGTACGGTTTTAAAAATGGGGTTACTCTGGTATTTGAAACACTCTACAGTTCAAAAGATTTTACTTACGAGGAGGTAGTGCTTAATCTTCGTTCGGATATTCTATCAAATCTTGTAAACTCAAATTTTTACAGCGGAGTTACTCTTTCATACAGTTTAAATCTATTTTTGGATGCCTCACTGCTTTATATAGAGAGTTTTGGGGATAAAAATTCACGCTTTATTTCGCCGAGTTTGAGCTATACGCTAAATGACTACAATAGTTTCACGCTTGGCGCACAGATAGTTGGCGGCAAGCGTGAAAGTGAGCTTGGAGAAAATAGTTACTTTTTTAAATGGAGCTTATCGTTTTGATTAATGTTATACACCCCACTAAAGCTACACAAAGCTTGCTTTGTGAGATTTGTATAGTATTAAAAGCTTTTTTGTTAACGGACTAATTTTCTGACGCATCAAATGTGTCAAGCTTCAGTGCCACAGCGGCTAGCGAAGCTAAAGGAATTCACTTCCTTTAGCGGACTAATTAATGAAACGCTCTATTTAGCGCACAAAAGAGTGCTTTTACGGAAGCAGTTGCGATGTCGTTGTCGGAGCCTACTCCAAAACAAGAGAGTGTGGCCTCGGTTTGTATCTCAATATATGCAATTGCTTTTGCGGAGCTTAAATGCCCGTAAGAGTGCTCATAGTATGAGTTGATGGTAAAGCTGTTTTTATAATTTTTCATCAAAGCATTTTTACAAGCGTCAACAGGTCCGTTGCCCTCTCCGCTTGCTACAGTCTCAATGCCGTCGTAAAAATAGGTTAAAGTACATTTCGATACTCCTTTTACGGAAGCAAGAGTAAAATCAATCAATGAGATATGCTCTTTTACTTTAAAATAGTTCTCGTTGAAAATCTCAAAGAGCTCTTCTGCGCTAAGCTCCTGACCTTTTTTGTCACTGACATCTTGAACAAGCTTGCCGACTTCAGGATGCATAGCTTTTGGCAATTGATAGCCAAAGTTTTTTTCGAGTACATAAGCTACACCCCCTTTTCCGGACTGTGAATTGATACGAATGATACTTTCATAACTTCTTCCAACATCTTCTGGGTCAATTGGAAGATAAGGAACTTCCCAGAAGACCTCTTTGTTTGATTTTCTGTAAGCCAAACCTTTATTTATGGCATCTTGGTGAGAGCCTGAAAAAGCAGTATAAACAAGCTCGCCGACATAAGGATGACGAACATGCGTCTCTATCTCAGTGCATTTCTCAACCACATCCAAAACTTCATTAACATTGCTAAAGTCAAGATTTGACTCCATGCCTTGAGTTGTCATATTAAGAGCAAGCGTGATGATATCGACATTGCCTGTTCTCTCTCCGTTGCACAAAAGTGTTCCCTCAACTCTGTCTGCGCCGGCTAAAAGTGCAAGTTCCGTTGCCGCAACACTTGTTCCTCTGTCGTTGTGCGTATGGGTTGAAATAATGACATTTTCTCTGTTATGCAAATGTTCGCTCATCCACTCAATTTGGTCGGCATAAACATTCGGCGTAGCCATTTCAACTGTTGCAGGCAGGTTAATGATGACTTTTCTGTTGTTACTTATGCCCCATCTAGCCGTCACTGCATTTGAAATCTCTGCCGCAAACTCAAGCTCTGTTCCTGTAAAACTCTCAGGCGAATACTCTAAATATATCTCCCCGCTAAAGTTTTTTTCATATTTTTTAACTAAATCAACACCTTCAAGAGCAAGAGCGATTATCTCCTCTTTTGATTTTTTAAAAACCATTTTGCGTTGAGCCGTTGAAGTTGAGTTGTAAAGATGAACCGTCGCTTTTTTAACACCATCAAGAGCCTCAAAAGTTTTAGCAATAAGATGTTCTCTTGCTTGAACTAAAACCTGAACTCTGACATCATCAGGAATAAGATTGTCATCAACAAGACGGCGTAAAAAGTTAAATTCAACTTTAGAGGCAGATGGAAAACCAACCTCTATCTCTTTAAATCCAAGTTTTAGTAAGAGTGCGAAAAGGGAGAGTTTTTTATTCATATCCATAGGGTTTATAAGTGCCTGATTGCCGTCACGCAAATCAACACTGCACCATATAGGGGACGAAGTTATAGTTTTAGAAGGCCATTTTCTATTTGGCAAATCTATTTTTGGGTAGGGACGATACTTCCCTTGCGGAATATTTTTCATAATAAACCTTATAACTTGAATTTCAATAACGCACTCTTACATACTGTTATCGTTGCGGAATTATAGCGAATTTGTGATTAGTTGATTGTTTTTGATGTATGATTTTTAAGAAATATTTTTGAATAAATCCCGCCAAAAGCGGGATATTTCGAATTTTTTAACTCTGCCTCGTTAGAGGCTAGCTTTAGTGCCACAGCGGCTAGCGTAGCAAAAAGGGACTTTGTTCCTTTTGCGTTTCTAACAACTATATGTTGTTTTAAACTCGTAAGCTGTCGGGCGTCTCTCATCCGGCCAAATTTGTCTCTCAAACATATAGTGTTGATAGTCTTCTATAAAGGTATCAGTAAATACAGGTTTTAAGAAAGCATTATCAGCGATAAGCGCTTCAGTTGCTTCGCGTAAAGTATGAGGCATTTGAGGAATACCTTTTTCACGAATCTCATCTAGGCTCAGTTCAAATAAATCCTCATCCATTGGACCAACCGGAACAGTTTTGTTTTTGATACCGTCAAGTCCAGCCATCATCATTACGGCAAATGCAAGATATGGGCAAGAAGTCGAGTCTGGAAATCTCATCTCGATACGAGTAGCTTTTTCGCCTGCACCGTATGGGATACGGCAAGATGCTGAACGATTTTGCATAGAGTAAGTCAAAATTGAAGGAGCTTCAAACCCCGGAATAAGTCTTTTGTATGAGTTAGTAGATGGGTTAGTAAGTGCTGCAACAGCTTTTGCATGCTGAAATATACCGCCGATATAGTGAAGAGCCATATCTGAGATATTAGCGTAATTGCCCTCTTTGTAGAAAAGGTTTTTACCGTCTTTCCATAGTGATTGGTGAACATGCATACCGTTTCCGTTATCGCCAAAAAGTGGTTTTGGCATAAATGTCGCAGTTTTTCCGTTTAGGTGAGCAACCATTTTTATTACATATTTTAGTTTTTGAACATTGTCGGCTGCACCGATGATATCAGAGAAAACGATACCGATTTCGCCTTGACCTTGAGCAACTTCGTGGTGACCCAAAATAACTTCAAGTCCAACTTGCTCTAAAACTTGCATCATTTCAGCTCTTAAGTCTACCATAGTGTCTAGTGGAGCTACCGGAAAGTAACCGCCCTTAACGCCACCGCGGTGACCTGTGTTGTAGCCATCTTTATACTTAGTGTTTGAGTTCCACTCGCCCTCTTCAGTATCGATTTTGTAACCTGATTCATTCATGTTGTCGATAAATCTTACATCATCAAAAATAAAAAACTCATTTTCCGGTCCAAAATATGCAGCGTCTGCAATACCTAAAGATTCAGCATGTTTTAGTGTTGCTTTTGCGATTGAACGAGGACATTTTTCATACATTTGACCTTTGTAAATGTCGTAAACATCACAAAAAATAATTATGGTAGGATCAGCAGTAAAAGGGTCTAAAAATGCAGTAGGAACATCAGCTTTTAAAAGCATATCAGATTTATTAATCGGCTGCCATTTATCAATCGAAGAGCCGTCAAATGGGAATCCGTTTGCTAAGTTATCCTTATTTACAGCACTTGCTCTGTATGTAACATGGTGCCATGTACCTTTTAAATCCGTAAATCTTAAATCTACGAATTGAACATCATTTTCTTCACAAAAAGCAAAAAATTCTTCTATGTTATTTACAAACTTTCCCATTCATTTTCTCCTGAAATTTAATAGCGCATAGTATATCTAAATTAGATAAAAAAAACGAAAATAGTTGATTAAAATTTAATCAACTATTTAAAAAGTTTAATATCTCCACCTCGCTCTGCGTACATCATCAAGTTAGCTATATTTACAGATCTATCACATGATCTCTCTAATTTTCTTAAGCTGCCCAACACTTTTACATACTCTATTGATAACTCTTTTTCATCTATGATTCTGTTTAGTATCTCTTTTTCAAGAACTGCAAAAAGGTCATCGTTCATGCTCTCTTCAACAAGTACTTTTCTGTAAGTGTCTTCATAGTTACACTCATCACTTATATTGAAACACTCTAAGATATGTTTTAGGGCATTTATGCTGCTTTTGTGCAGTAGTAAAATGCTTGGTTTAAAAAATTCTAAGTCGCATGCGCTTCTTGTGTGTTCGCTCATTCTTCGGGCATATTTTTTTACCCCTTCCCCGATGCTTACAAGCTCATTTGTCATTTTTAAGTAAGCTATTAAAAAGCGGAGCTCTTTTGCTTCTGGTCCAAAAAGTGCAAAAGTTTTGATAATTTCATTGTCAATATCATCGCCTTTCATACCAATTTTGCTAAGAATAGTCTCAACTTCTTTAAATTTAGTCACATCTGAGAGTTTAAACGCTTCTAAAGATAGCTCATCAGCTACTATGATATCGCTTAGAAGAAGTGATAACTTGTCTCTTATTTTGTTAATTTTTTCATGATATTTTGATCCCATTTTTTCTTCCTTTAATTTATATATTTTGTAAATATAACTCTATTTATCAACCGAATTTACCTGTAATGTACTCTTCCGTGAGTCTCTCTTTTGGTGTTACGAAAATCTCTTCCGTGCGTCCTAGTTCAACCAATTCGCCTAAGTACATAAACCCTGTGTAATCGCTTACGCGAGCAGCTTGTTGCATATTGTGCGTAACGATAATTATCGAAACTCTCTCTCTAAGTTCAACAATTAACTCTTCGATTCCGGCAGTAGAAATCGGGTCGAGTGCAGATGTCGGTTCGTCAAATAGTAAAATCTCAGGCTCAACTGCAACGGCTCTTGCTATACAAAGTCTTTGTTGTTGCCCACCGGATAAGCCGTTTGCATCATGTTTTAGTCTATCTTTTACTTCGTTCCAAATTGCCGCATCTTGGAGCGCTTTTTCAACTCTGCCTTGGAGCTCTGTCTTGTTTTTTAACCCCTGAAGCCTAAGTCCATAAGCTACATTGTCAAATATACTCATAGGAAAAGCAGTCGGTTTTTGAAAAATCATTCCTATTTGAATTCTAAGTTTGATTAAATCCTCTTTGGGGTTTAAAATATTTCTCTCTTTAAAGAGTATTTCGCCGCTGTATTTATTTCCCGGATAGAGGTCATGCATACGGTTAAAGCTTCTAAGAAGAGTTGTCTTGCCGCATCCTGATGGTCCGATAAGAGCGGTTATGCTGTGTTTTGCTATTGGCATATTGAGTTTTTTTACGCTTGGCGCATCAGCTCCGGCATACATAAACTCAAAGTCTTTAACTTTAAGTGCTTTTTCTTCAGTTATATCAACAATAGTTGCCATTATTTACCTTTTCTTTTTAATAAAAATAGTCGTCCGATTATATTTAAAGTCAGAATAAACATACTTAAAATAAATGCCGCTGCCCAGCCAAGTTTTTGCCAATCTTCGTATGGGCTTGTTGCATAGTTGTACATTGTTACGGTGAGTGATGCCATTGGTTGGCTCATATCCGTGTTTAAAAAATTATCGTTAAATGATGTAAAGAGCAGTGGAGCAGTCTCTCCTGCAACTCGTGCTACGGCAAGAAGTATGCCGGTTAAAATACCTGCTTTTGCACCGCGGTAAACAACTTGTGTTATAACTTTATATTTTGGCGCACCAAGAGCAAAAGCTGCCTCACGCAAAGTTGATGGAACCAACTGCAACATGTCGTCAGTGGTTCTTAAAACAATAGGGAGCATGATTATCGTAAGTGCGATAGAGCCTGCCCAGCCGCTAAAATGCCCTGTCGGCGCAACAACGATAGCATAAACAAAAGCGCCTATTACAATCGACGGAGCTGACATCATGATGTCTGATACATCACGGATTGTCTCTGCCAATTTTGCTTTTTGACCATACTCACTTAAATATGTTCCGGCTAAAACACCAAGCGGAACCCCGAAAAGTGTTGCATAAGTAACTAAAATCAACTGACCGATAAGCGCATGTTTTAGTCCGCCGTCTTCATTGCCCGGAGGAGCTCCTTCGTTTGCAAATATAGTCATACTTAGAGCATCTATACCGTTTATGACAAGCACGCTTAAAATCCAAATTAAAAAACTTATCCCGATGACTGCAGAGAGTGTAGAGAGAGCCATTACTATATTGTTGATTATAATTCTTTTTTGAGTGTGTGTCATTGCCCAATCCTTTTTCTACGCAAAAAGTAAAATTTAGCTATTGAGATAATCGTGAAGCTTATAACCAGAAGTAAAAGCGACAGCTCAAAGAGAGATGAGTAGTAAAGTCCGCTGTCGGCCTCTGCAAACTCATTTGCAAGTGTTACGGGAATTGATGTTGCGGGCTCTGTTAAATCGGTTGAGATTTTATGTACATTGCCCATAACAAAGGTAACAGCCATTGTCTCACCGATTGCACGACCGAGTGCTAAAATGAATGAGCCGATAATTCCGGCTTTAGCGTAAGGGATTATGATGTCTTTAACAACATCCCATTTAGTTCCGCCTAGCGCGTAAGCAGACTCTTTTAATATATCCGGAGTTGTGTTCATCGCATCACGGGTGACTGCCGCCATAAACGGAAGTATCATAATCGAGAGAACGATACCCGCCGTCAACATGCTGATGCCGATTCCGCCAAATATGTCGCGGACTATCGGAACAAAGTAAAAAAGTCCCCACATTCCGTATATAACAGATGGAATAGCGGCTAATAGTTCTATTGATACGCCAACGGGAGCTTTTAATTTTGCATGGGCTATTTCACTTAAAAATATAGCAACACCGATGGCAAGCGGAACAGCTAAAACCATTGCTAAAAATGTTGATATGACAGAACCGTAAATTGCCGGAAGGGCTCCAAATTTTTCTAAATTCGGTGCCCATTTATCTTCAGTGATAAAATTGAATCCAAATGCCTCTATGGACTCCAAAGAGTGCTCAAAAAGTACAGTAAATATCCAAGCAACAAGCAACAGTATGCCAAATGCTATAAATTTTGTTGAGTTGGCAAAAATTTTATCAATGATATTGCTCACAGACTATCCCTTTAAAAAATTTTGCAATTATATAGTTTTTTTGATTACAAAAAGATTACACAACGGTTACAAAAGCTGTAAGTTTACCTCAAGAGGATTGTCTATATACTTATACAAAGGATTTTTTATGGAAGAAAAAAGAGCAGAAAATAGAGACAGAAGAAAAGAAAACAGAGACGGCAAGATTCAAGTATGGGTCAAGGAAGAGAGTGTTATTTATGAAAAAGAGCTGGAAAAATTACAAGTTGAACTTCTAAAATATCAAAATTATGTAAAAGAAAAAGGGCTAAAAGTTATTATGATTTTTGAGGGTCGTGATGCGGCAGGCAAGGGCGGAACGATTAAGAGGATAACAGAGCATTTAAATCCAAGGGGTGCAAGAATTGTAGCTCTTGCCAAACCAAACGAGCAAGAGATAACGCAGTGGTATTTTCAAAGATACACTCAGCATTTGCCAAGTGCGGGAGAGATAGTGCTTTTTGACAGAAGCTGGTATAACAGAGCGATGGTTGAACCGGTTATGGGATTTTGCAGTGATGAAGAGTATCAAAAATTTTTAAATGATGCGCCCGTGTTTGAGAAGATGATAATAGATAAAGATACAAAAATTTTTAAATTTTATTTTTCAATATCTAAAGAGGAGCAATCCAAAAGGCTTCAAAACAGGGAGAATGATCCACTAAAACAGTACAAACTCTCACCGATTGATCAGCTGGCACAGAAGCTTTGGGATGAGTACACTTTGGCAAAATATAAAATGTTAAAAGCTACAAACACAAAATATGCACCATGGACAATCATTAAAAGCGACAACAAGAAAAAAGCCAGAATAAATATAATAAAACACATTTTAAATTTTGTGGACTATCCAAATAAAATTAGCTCTGATGAGATAGTTGTAGATAAAAATATAATTATAAATGCACAAGATGAGATACAGGCGATGAAGAAAAATATTTTGTAATCATCTT
>MIBZ01000031.1 GCA_001829675.1 Sulfurimonas sp. RIFCSPLOWO2_12_36_12
CTGTGTCTTTATCCCATACATCTTCATCGGCGATGACTCTATAAAAGTATGCTCCACCTGCCAAACTTGCTTCGTGGGTGTTCATGCCTATAGTGATTTGATTTTTGGATAGTGCTTGTGTTGTTGATTTCATTTATGCTGCCTTTTTTTGAAGTGTGAAATATGTGTTGTTTTGAGCTACATGCCATGATGTATTTTCAAACAGCTCTTTTGCCCTTTGGTTATCCACTTGAGGGATGAAGAGGGTTACGCCTCCGTTGTTGTCTTGTCTTAGAAGTACATAGTTAAATGCTTCATCTTGGTTGTTGAGTATGCCGTCTTGGTTTGTGTCTTGCCATACTTTTAGTCTTGAGTAGAGTTCATCACGGCGGTCTATAACACCGTCATAGTTACTATCAGCCGTTTGTCTTAGTTCATCGAAACCGCTTGTTGTTTGGTTACCAAATACTTCATCTATTCCGTCTATTTTGCCGTTCTCATTTTTATCATAAACAACAAGTCCGTCATTTGCTCTAAGCCAGCCGACTTTTTCTTTTATACCGTCACCCGTCAAGTCGAAGTAAGCAGTAGAATCTTCAAGTGAGGTTGTTGAGATAAAGCCGTCTTTGTCCATATCCAGAACTAGCGGGTCTCTTCTTGGCGGCTCTATAGGTGCAGGATCCATCGGGTGTCCGTTGCCGTTGTTTGGGTCATTTGGATATGGGTCTAAATAATCTGGTACTCCGTCACCGTCTGAATCTGGAGATGCGTCATTTGGATATGGATCTATATCATCTGGCAGCCCATCACCGTCTGTGTCTGCGGTCGGGTCTATACCGCCACCTTGTTCACCGCCGTTCATGTAGCTCTCAAGCATACTCATCTTTTCTTGTAAATCTTCATATATTTCAGAAGTATCATAGTTATTCTCGTCTGCGTAGTCTAGTACTGCAAGACCGAGACCGATGCCTAATATGGCTGGTGCTGATAATACTGTAATACCAACTAGTTCTGCCAGTAATGCCACCCCTGTAACAATTGCTCCAATATCCTTTAATACATCAACATAGTCATTCCGTGTTACTGAACCATCATCAATTTTATCAATCAGATCCCCCAAGCTTGTAGCTAACCCAGAATTTGCTGTAAGATATGCTATAAAAGGTTTTTGAGGACCAGGTAGTAATCCTAAGTATTGTAATCTATCTGCTATTTGTTCCGGTGTTTGTGTGATTTTATCATCCATTTTTTATCCTTTTACTTTCAATATTAATGTTGAAATAATTCCCAAAGCTATTAAAATCAATCCTGCTTTTAAAGAAATATTAATAGCCGTATCAAATGTTTTATTCATAAACACACTAAAACTTTCTAAAAAAGTAAGTCTTTCATTGTTATCAATTTTAAGTTTAAGTTTTTTATTGTATTCCTTAAAACCAGCCTTACTGTTGTCATAATTTATATTCCATTTTGCCCAATAATGGAAAATTAAAAATCCAATACCAACAACTATTAAAACCTTTTCCATAATCTCTCCTCTGATTTATTTATTATTTTATTTCCCATAACACATACTCTCTCTCTCTCTTTAAAAAATCAATTCACATAGTGTTGTTTTTCATGAATTTCAAATAAAAAGCCATTGATGTAATTAAAAAGATGATGTGTATTATCTGGAATATCATCAAAGTGAAAAATCACTTTAGTATTTTGCAATTTCTTAAAATGAATATCCTTAACGAAGCAGTGAGTGCCATATAGGTTCGTAGGTAAAAACAGTGCATAAAGATATGCACCGCCGGCTTGAATAGAAACAATTTCTACCGTTTTGTCCGAAAACTCTTCCAAATGATTGTTTATATCTTTGAGAGAATAAAAAACAACCAAACAAGCAGAGCATCTCATTTTAATCAGCATATTAAAAGTTTCAATTGTTTTATTTAAAAAATCATTACAAATAGTGTATTGCGAAATATCCGTATGTAAAAAACTATTGTTTGTATTTATTAACTGTTTCATCTTCTTAATCCTTCAATAATTTTTTATATCAACTAAACTCTTGCCAACATACTGATAATTAAAGATTAGTTTATATTTTTAAGTTTTATTTGTCTACATATTATTATAAATTATAAGATTTATTCAATAATGTGTTAATATAAGTTACAATAAAACACTAAATCCGTTAAATCATAATTATTTAATTATATTTAAGAAAAAGATTAGTTAGACTCTAATTTTAACAATCATATATTTTTTTAAGGAAGTTTTTTGATTTACTTTATACCGTTGCTACTACTGTTAAACTTCGTTGTTCAGGCACAAACTGTTATTTATCAAGACCTTTTACTCTCAGCAAGCAAGAACTCTGCTAAGCTAAAGATGTTTAAAGAAGATGTAAATATAGAGAGTTCTAAAGTAGAGACTCTTTACACGAAGTACTACCCGACCCTTGCTCTTAGTTATAACACTGAGTACAACAAAGATTTGGGTGATTTGCCTTCAGCTACAGAGTCAGTTGGAGACTCAGTTATCACAAGCGGTACTAAATATCAGAGTTCTCTCTCTTTAAACTTAAACCATGAACTTTACCATTTTGGAGCAACAGAGGATAGTATCGGCATCGCTAAAAAAGAGGTGACAATAAAAAAATTAAACTGGTGTGAAGAGGAAAAAAAACTTCATCAAACTATTTTAGACAGATACAGCAGTGCCATAAAATCAAAAATAAAAATCAACATAAAAGATGAGATGCTTAAAGTCCGTCAAGAGCTTTACAAAATAAAACAGAGGCTGCATAAAGCAGGTAAATACTCTAAGTTGGAGTTGGGTGATGAAGCTATTACTATTATCGATTTAGAAAAAGATATAAAACTGGCACAATTGCTGTACCAAGAGGAGATTATACACCTCAGCTCTCTATCCCATGTTGAGCTTGATGAAAAAAACATAGAGCTTGTCTCCATTGGATTTGACAATTCCGACTGCTTAACAGATAAGTTTGAAGAAACGGCACTTGGACATAAGTATGCCCAGCAGGTTAAACAAAAAGAGCAAGAGATATTGATGCTAACTCACTCTCAGTACCCGACACTCTCTATGTATGGAAACTACTACATGTATGGCTCAGATCCAAACGACGCATATGAATCATTTGATAATATAAAGAAAAATAGTTGGAAGTTGGGTTTGGCAATTCGTTTGAATATCTTTGAAGGGTTTAAATACAGCGATACATCTCAAACACTACAGTATGAACTCCAGAGAATCAAAGAAGAGCGAGACTTATATAAACGCGAGTATGAATATGATGCCAAAATGAAACTAAGCAAGCTTTCTTACCTAAAAACTTTGGTAGAAAAAGATGAAAATATGCATGATAAAACTACCCAGAAGATGGATATGATAAACCGCCTGCGAGACAGCTATCAGGTTGATAGTATTAGTGAACTAAATACAATACTAGAGACTCTTGAGAGAAAACTAAATCTAAAAATAGAGCAGAGCGAAATAGCTTATGAGAATGCTTCATTGGATATCTTATTTAGAGGAGCGGCTCAATGCACTCAGCACTAGTAGCACTTGAAGTGGCAGGCAAACTAAACCGTATTTCTATCGATAGCAGAAGTATCATAAAAGAGTATGCGCTCAGCGACAATGAACCATCTATTGAAGAGTTGTGCCGCATTGCCAAGAACCAAGGTTTTCGTGCATCTATAAAAAAGACAACTATTGAAAAGCTGATTTCTGCCTACCCTCTTCCTCTTTTAGTTTTGAAAAAAGATGGCACTTATATGAGTGTTGTTCAAGTCAATGAAGAGAAGCGAGAGCTACTTATTTATGATACAAGTTCTAAAGAGCCATACACTCTCTCTTATGACATGTACAATGAGATAAGCAGCGGTAAAGTTATTGTGCTTAAGCATAAGCTTTTGTCTGAACAGGTTCGGTTTGGATTTGGCTGGTTTTTTCATCAGATTATGAAGTATAAAAAAATTATGAGTGAGGTTTTGATTGCATCATTTGTAATTCAACTCTTTGGTCTGGTTACCCCGCTTTTTACTCAAGTTATCTTAGATAAGGTTTTAGTTCACCGTTCTATGACAACTCTGGATGTCTTAGCTATAGCATTTGTTGTCGTGGCTTTATTTGAGTTGGTATTAAATCTAATACGAAACTATCTGTTCGCTCATACAACTTCAAAGATTGATGCTAAACTGGGAGCAAAACTATTTCATCATCTCTTAGCGCTTCCACTTGTCTATTTCGAGAAGCGCAAAGTCGGTAACATCATAGCTCGCGTACGAGAACTAGACCAAATCCGTGAATTTATTGCAAATAAGTCTGTTACTCTGATTATTGATGTAGTGTTTTCTGTTGTATTTGTGGCAGTTATGCTTCTTTATAGCGTAAAACTTACCATGGTTGTTTTGGCGTTTGTATCAATTATCGCTCTGCTTTATCTCTTTATAACTCCTGAACTTCGCCGTCGTTTAGAGGAAAAATTTCAGATGGGAGCGCAATCAAACTCTTATCTTGTTGAGTCGGTTACCGGTGTTCAAACAGTAAAATCATTAGCTTTAGAAGGCTCAATGCAAAAAAAATGGGAAGATTATCTTGCCAAATATGTAAATGCCGGTTTCCATTTAACAAACCTATCTAACATCCTTGGCGGAGTCTCCGGTGCTTTGCAAAAACTGATGACAATTTCAATGCTATATGTTGGAGTTACCCTAGTTCTTGAAGGTAAGCTAAGTGTTGGACAGCTTATAGCATTTCAGATGTTTGCAAATCAGTTTTCCGGACCTGTACTGCGTCTAGTCAATCTATGGAACGAGTTTCAACAGACGCTTCTTTCAGTTGATAGACTAGGAGATATTTTAAACACACCGACGGAGCAGACAAATGAGAAAGCTATAACTCTTCCAAAAATAAATGGTCTAGTTAAGTTTGAAAAACTTGAGTTTTCTTATGCGCCCGACAGCCCACAAGTACTAAAAGGCATCTCAGCAGATTTTCCAGCCGGATATAGTGTAGGTTTAGTTGGAAGAAGTGGAAGTGGTAAAAGTACAATTGCCAAACTCCTACAGCGTTTATATCTTCCAACCGGTGGAGCGATCCATATAGATGGGGTTGATATCCGTCATATGAATCCTAAGTGGCTTCGAAACAACATCGGTGTTGTACTTCAGGATAACTATCTTTTTAGCGGTAGTATCAAAGACAACATCTCGCTATCGCGTCCTGATGCTCCAATAGAGAATATTTTAGCTGCTTCAAGAATGGCCGGTGCAGACGAATTTGTGGCTGAATTGCCCCAAGGGTATGATACTCAGGTAGGAGAACGCGGTTCAGCGCTCTCAGGCGGACAGCGTCAGCGCATCGCTATTGCCAGAGCACTTCTTACTAATCCGCGAATCTTGATATTTGATGAAGCGACATCAGCTCTTGATTATGAGTCAGAAAAAATTATTCAAAACAATCTAAAGACTATTAAAGAGGGTCGTACAATGTTTATGGTTGCACACAGGCTTAACACAGTGAAAGATTGTGATGTAATTTTAGTTATGGACAAAGGCAAGATTGTTGAACAAGGTTCTCATGATGAGCTAATGAAACAACATGCTTACTATCATATGCTTTACACACAACAAGATTAAAGGAGAGAAAATGAATATGTTTAGCACAAAAGACAGACACGAATTTAGACCTCTTCTTGTTGAAATAGAAGAGAGACCGACAAGTCCTTTAGGAAGAGGACTACTTTGGGCTATTCTTGCTTTTATGCTAATTGCAACTCTCTGGCTTTTTCTGGCTAAAATAGATGTTGTAGTTACGGCTAGAGGCAAAGTAATACCATCGGGAGAGATAAAAGTTCTTCAGCCTATTGAAACAGGAGTTATCGGCAGTATCTCTGTAATTGAAGGTGATTATGTAACTAAAGGACAGATTTTAATGGAAATTGACCCATCTGTTACAGACACAAATCTTGACTCAAAACTTAAAAACCTTGAACTGCTAGATGTGGAGATGGCAAGATTGACGGCTCTTGTAAAAAATGAAGAATTTTATCCATCTAAAATTACAAATGATAAAAATCTTCTTTCAACTCAAAAATTGATATATGATACTAAACGCTCAGGCTATCATCAACAACTACAGCTGGTTACACAACAAATAAATCAAGTAGACTCTCAAAAAAAATCCATTACCGAGAATATAGATCGTGTTAAAAAATTGTCAGATTCTGCAATAGCACGCACAGAACGTCTTTTTGAAGTAAGAGATCTAATAACTCAAGAAGAGTATGAATCTGCGCGCAAAGATGTTATAGAGTATGAAGAACAAACATTAGTAAAAGAACATGAAGTAAATGAGCTAGACTCAAAACAAACAGAGTTAATTGAACAAATACTTTTTATAACCCAAGACTACAAAAATAAACTTTTAGAAGAATTGACAGAGAAGCGTAAAGAAGCAACTATGCTTCAGGTGGAGATAAAATCAATTCAGTTTAAACAATCTAAACAGCGTTTAATTTCACCTGTAGATGGCTATGTAGGAAAATTACATGTACATACTGTTGGCGGTGTTGTTACTCCTGCTGAAAAACTTATTACTGTTATTCCAAAAGACGCACCGCTTATCATAAAAGCTACTGTGCTCAATCAAGATAGTGGATTTATTAAAAAAGGGATGCAAACAGCGGTTAAGATAGATACTTTCGACTTTCAAAAATATGGAATGATTCATGGAGTTGTCAGCCATAAAGCAGACGATTCAATAGATGATGAGAAGCTAGGTCCGGTGTATGAAATATATATTGAGCCAAAAGAGCACTTTTTAACAGTAAACTCAGAAAAAGTTTTCCTGCGTTCCGGTATGAGTGTTACGGCTGAGATGAAAGTTGGAAAACGTCGTGTAATTGAGTTCTTCTTATATCCACTGATTAAGTACTTAGATGAAGGGATGAGTGTTAGATAAATAACTCATAATCTTTTTTCTGATAATTCATAATCTAGGAGAAGATTATGTTTATAAAAAAACTTATATTAGAATTGGCATAATAAAAATATTTGTTTTTTATTTCTTTGAAAGTTCGTTGTAGAGGGAGTTTAAAGTGGTGGGTTCTGAGTGACTCGAACACTCGACCACTCCGTTATGAGAGCCTTAAAAATACCTCTAAAAGTGCCTATTATAGGGCTTTTAAAAGAATTGTAAAATATATTGCGACCGCAGATAACCGATTTTTGTTGCAAAAGATATTATAATTTGACTATCTAAAATAAACTATACATTTACATTATTACCTTTTTTATATACAATGTCAGTATTAAATTAAATACTAAAAAAGGTACTTAAATGCAACCTATATTATCAAACTTTACAGCTAGTATAACAGAGTTAAAAAAATCCCCAAGTGAACTTTTAAAAAATGCTGGTAATGAGACGATTGCAATTTTAAATCACAACATTCCATCTGCTTATTTAGTTCCTGCAAAAACTTATGAAAAATTAATGGATATGTTGGATGACTATATGCTTTCAAAAGATGTAAGAAATAGACTGAATGAAAATTTTACACCAGTTGAAGTTTCTTTAAATGACTTATAAACTTACCTTTCATCCTAAAGCGCTCAAAGAGTGGAAGAGCCTCGACGCTTCCATCGGTGAACAATTCAAAAAAAAGCTTGCTGAGAGACTAATAAATCCAAAAGTTCCAAAAGATAAATTAAGCGGTTTTGATAATGTCTATAAAATCAAGCTCAGAACAGCGGGTTTTAGACTTGCTTATAAAGTTGAAGATGAGAGTGTAACTATCTTAGTTTTAGCGGTAGGCAAAAGAGAAAACAATAAAATTTATAATCTGTTGCATGGTAGATTCACGGAATAAATTTTTGTATAGTTTGAGTCATTTCATTTTTTTCATTATATAGTTCCGAATACTGGACGCCTTAAAATTAACTTAAACAGCCTATCATAGCCACTTTTAACATTCTAATATATCAGAAAAAGACATTAAAAGACATACATTTAGCTACTGGGTAGCTAAATTACTATTTAGGGATTAGCATTGTTTTAATTTCTATTGCTAGAGTCTTTGCATTATTGTTCCAAGGTTTATATAGTTTGTCTGCTAGTAATGGTAAAACTTTAAAAATCTCTTGCTCATCACCCACTAATATTGACAATAGTTTTTTATCTCCGGATATTTCTCTTGCTAATGTACTGTTAATCTCTTTTAATGGCCATTCTTTATTAATAGAACTATTTGACAATATTGCTATTACATATTTTGAACGACCTAATGCATGATTAATTTTTGCAGTTAATGAATCACCCCATTCAATATATTCTTCATCTAAAAAAGCATTTATACCTAACTCAGTTAACTCTCTATACAGTGGTCTTGCTACTTTTTCTTTATCTTCACTTGCATGACAAATAAAAACATCAAATTCTTCACTTTTCAATTTTATTTCCTTAATAAATTTAGGTAAATTATCACTACTAAGTGAAGCTAGTTTTAAAGCTAACTTAATAAAAACAATATCATTTTCCCCTCGTATCATCTTTAGATAAGCAAGCTTACCGATAACCACATTTTTTAAATATTTTCCATCATTTTTAATAGATGAAATGTCCATTTTAAGTTTTTTAGTCTCCAAGTGTTTTTTTTCAGCTTCTTCCAATCCTAAGTTTTCCCAACTATGTAGAATAGCCCTTATTTGCTTAATAAAATTTCTTTTTACATTAGGAAAGTCATTAACTGTAATACCTGTTACTTCCTGTCTAATATTTTTTGTCTCTAGTCTTACTTTATCATAGTTAATATCAAACCCCATAAACTTAATTAATTCTTTTAATGAGTCACTTAAAATAAAACCATTTATAACAGGATTAGAATCCATATCATAGATTATCATTTTAGAAGATAACTTTTTTGTACTAGAAAAAGTTATATCATCTGCATACCTTGTATAAGTAGTATGTGTAGCATTAGCATATTTTATCAATTCTACATCTAGTCTTGATGCTATAAAGTTTGATAGAATGGGAGAAGTACATGTACCTTGTGGTAAACCATTTTTATGACAACATATTTGGGCAATTAATGTTGCAGCATCATTTCCCATATTAAATGGGTAAGATATAAATAAACCTCTAACTCTTCCAAAATTAATTGAACTAAAAAAATCTTTTAAATCAATGTTTAATATAAATTTTTTTTTAAGATGCTGTTCTGCATTAGAAAGCACACTTTTTTTATTGACAAAACCATGTACTGGCTTTTTAATTTTATATTTAAACTGAAGGAATGGAAGCAATTTTTTTTGTAATATACTTATGCTGCCAATAGGTTTATTAATTATTCTATATTTACCAGACTTTTTCTTAATTTTAAATTCTTTATAGTGAAGTTTTGTGTCTTTATATAATATATATATCAAAGTTTGTAAGGGAATTTCTAAAAAAGATGCTACATCGGATGCTGTTGTTAAATTATTAAATAATTCAAGAGATTCTTCAAAAGTTTTTTGGAGTTTTATATGTAGTTTTTTTGTCATTTCCTGCCATCAATTGGGATGCTTCACTAATCGCACTTTATAATCAAACTAGTATATAAAGATAAGTTAACAGATTTTTAAGAGTTCACAATCTATTAATAAAGAACATTTTTGTTGTCTGCCGCAGGAACAACAGCAAATATAGAATACGTAAAGCATCCCGTACAAATTATACTTAGTTATGTTAAAAATTATATTAAGTCCAATGTAATATATTAAATATTTTAGGAAATAGATTATGAAATTAAAAAAATAGTGAAATACTCATCTAATAGTTGTAAAAGTTACAATAAAAAAAATTCTACTCAATTAAGAGGATTGGTATAATTTTTAATTGAATTATATGCTCTAATTATAAAAATACATATTGACATACAATTTGCAATACAGTATAATTTTGTTATCTGCATTTGCAGTAAATAAAATAAAAGGATGATTATGAGTTTAAACAAAAGACTTAATAAGTCCAAAGACAAAGGTGATGAAAAAATAATTACATTACGAATGCCTCAAAACAAAGTAATGCTTTTAGAGATACTTTCAAAACATTACGGACTAACTATGTCAACCCTCATACGAGAAATGATTGACGAAAGTATCGTAAAATTGGCAAAAGAGCATTTAGTCGTGTCAGAAGATGCAGGATTTATTTTTCAAAATCCATCTACCGAAGAACAGAGCAATATTCGCTTTTATTCTGATATAGTTGAGCATATCGCACCTGAGTTACCTGTAAGGATTAAACCTGAGGAGTTCTGTAGTGACAGAGCATTTGATAAAGCATTGTTTGAAGAGATAAAATTGAGCTATGAGTATGGTTTTAGTACCACAAGTTCATATATAGACCCTGATGACATAGAACATAATTTTGAAAAGAAAACAGGAGTAAAAAAATGAATGTAACAATAGAAGGAATTTACCTAAACGGATATGCAAAACCAGACTATAAAGATAAGAATAGCGGAGATGTATCACAAGGTGATTTTATAGTTCAGATACAGCAAAAAAAAGAGCTGTCAAACGGCTCTATTCAAATGGAGTATTTTGATATACCGGTAGATAGAATGCTTGAAAAACATTATGCAGATAAAAAAACAGGCGATGCCGTAAGCGTTTTATGCAATGTATATGGAGAGAACTTTGCACAGTTAAAAATAGGTAAAGCAAAGTAGTTATTTAAAAATAAGCATCAGAGAAGCATC
>MIBZ01000032.1 GCA_001829675.1 Sulfurimonas sp. RIFCSPLOWO2_12_36_12
CCCAAAACATGGGATTTTGATATTGTATTTATCTGCAATTGCATAAAATCTCTCTAAAAGTTCCGGCAGAGCCGAACGAGGAACCGTTACATCCTCATTTAGCTTCTTGCTTCCATAAACACTAAGAGATTGAGATGCGTTTCGTCTTGCAAACCAGATATCCGAAGCCTCTTTTTTATCTTTTGCTATCTTAAACTCACTGCAGCCGTTTTCACGAAATACTTTCTCAATCACGCCAAGCTGATAGTTTAAATCCTCTTCCAAATTTCCATCAACATCAGTTACCAAAAGCGCGCCCGCATCAACAGGAAGCCCTTTTTTATAAGTCTGCTCAACCGCTCTTATGGTCAAATTGTCCAGAAATTCCATAGCGACAGGCGTAATTCCGCTTGCCATAGTTTTATAAACCGCATTCATAGCATCGTTTACCGTAGCAAAAATTCCCATTGCCGTTTTTGTCATTTTAGGTTTTGGAATAAGTCTCAGAGTAATCTCGCTTAAAACCGCCAAAGTTCCTTCGCTTGCTATTAAAATACCGCTGATGTTATAACCTGCAACATCTTTGATTGTTCGTTTTCCGGCTTTTATAATGTCTCCGTTTGGTAAAACTGCACGAGTTGCCATTACATAATCTTTTGTAATGCCATATTTTGCAGCCCTCATTCCGCCGGCATTTTCGCTTACATTTCCGCCGATGCTAGAGTACTCTTGGCTGGCAGGGTCTGGCGGATAAAAAAGCCCAACCTCTTCAACCGCGCGCTGCAAATCCATATTAATCACGCCAGGCTGAACAACTGCAACCATATTTTTCATATCAATCTCTAAAATTTTGTTCATATGTTTTTCCATGGCAAGAACAATTCCGCCGCTGCTTGGAAGTGCACCGCCCGTAAAACCGCTTCCCGCACCTCGCGGAACTATTACTATTTTATGCTCATTACAATATTTTAAAATCTTGCTTATGTCGTCTTCATTTCGCGGAAATATAACAGCATCAGGCTCAAAATGTTCCCTTGTCGCATCATAAGAGTATGCTATTAGATGCGCTTTGTCGCTATAGATATTTTCATTGCCTACTATTTGACTAAAATAGTCCAAATGTTTTTTTTCTATCATCTTTTTTCCCTTCAAAATCAAACTCATCAAGTAAATCTTTCAATTTTTCATTACCGCTTTTAACAATCTCATAAAGCGTCTTATCATTAGGATTTGCTTTTATTATTAGCTCATAGTAGTGTGGCTCATACTCCTCAAGCTCATCACTTCCCTCTCCCCACCAAGCAGCATCAATCTCCGGAACTCTTGTATAAAACGGCAAACTAACCTCTTTTTGCTCTACTTTTGCATCTGTAATTGCTAAAATTTTAAAACTTTTAGCATCCAGCGTATAAACTCTGTTGTCCAAAAATATAAATACCAAACCTACTGAACTATCAATACTCATCTGAGTGAAATCACTTCTAAGCGGCGTCGGATGTCCGTTAAAAGAGAGAACAGTTGCAAAAATATCCGGATGCACCCATTGAAGTTTTGAGTTTTTAGTAATTTTATAATATATCTCTTCATTAGGGGCTATCAAAATACCTCTTGTGTATCCAAAAGCCAAAACAGCCGTATCGCCAACTTTTACTTCCCATTTGCCATCCGGCAAGGCACTGCTGGCAAGTGCATTGTACCGGCTTATTTGAACTTTGGCTATCTTGCTGCCTTCGTCATAACTTGTAACAACTGCATTTTTCAAGATTGTCGTATGCCCATCGGCTATCTCATGAACAATAAAACCGCTTACTCCCACATCAATCTTTTCAACTTTAATCGTGACTTCGGTTGCATCTTCATTAATCCCAATAACAGGCGATTTAACCACATTTCCAAAAAGTTCTAACGCTATAATAAAAAACAGAAATACTTGCTTCATTTCTTTCACTTTGTAAATAATATAATGCGATTATATCAAACAAACCTCATACTAAGGCAAATTTTGTTAAAGTTTTAAAATTATTTTTTAAAATTTATGGTTACGGTTTATATTATGATACGATTATTTTTATTTTTATTTTTAGCAGCATCTCTCTTCGGCTCTCGCGTAGAAACATTTCGATGGAGCGATGGAGAGACTTATATATCTTTTTTAGAGAGAAACAAACTTCCTCTAAAGCCCCTTTACTACGACTTAGATGAAGATGATCAACAAATTAGCGAAGAGATTATTGCCGGTGTTCATTATCAAGTATCGAAAAATGACAAGGGAGAGATGGAGCAAACATTTATACCGCTAAACGATGAGTTGCAGATTCATATATACAAGAAGAAGGGTGAATATTTTTTTGAAACTATTCCCATCATAAGTGAAACAAAAACTGAAGCACTCACCTTAAAAATAGACCACTCTCCCTACTTGGATATCATAAGAGAGACCGGTTCAAAAAAACTTGCAACAATATTTGTCTCAAGCTTCAAACACTCACTAAATTTCAAAAAAGAGCTGCAAAAAGGCGATACCCTTGCTATGATATATGAGCAAAAATATCGCATGGGAAAGCCTTTTTCAATGCCGACACTAAAAGTTGCCATGATAGAGATGAACAACAAAAAAAACTATATTTATTTAAATGACAATGACGGCAGATTTTATAACGAAGATGGAAATGAGATTGAAGAGTTTTTGCTTGCAAACCCCATACGAAACGCAAGAGTATCATCACAATTTACAACAAGAAGATTCCATCCAATTTTACAAAAGTATCGTGCTCATCAAGGTGTTGATTATGCAGCTGGGCGCGGCACTCCAATTTTAGCTGCTGGTGACGGAAAAGTTGCTTTCATAGGTGAAACAAGAGGTTATGGCAAAATAATAAAACTACAGCACAATGATGGTTATCTAACCCTTTATGCGCATCAAAGCTCTTTTAGAAAAGGGATAAAAAACGGCTTGTCTGTTAAACAAGGGCAAATTATAGGCTATGTCGGAAGCACAGGACTCTCAACTGGTCCCCACCTTCACTTTGGACTCTACCAAGATGGTCGCGCTATTGACCCACTTAGGGTTGTTCAACTGGCTACAAAAATACTAAAAGGAAAAGAGAAAACTGCATTTTTAAAATTAAAATCAAATTATGACGAGAGCATAAGATTGCATCTTAAAAATGAGACTAAATTTGAAAGAATTTCAATGCCTGACACGGTTTGTTACTTCTTTGATGGAGAAAGTTGCGTACAAGATAAACTGAGCCCAAACTAAATAATACAAACTTTCTGTAATTTACACTATCCAAATTCAATAGGGTCCATATCTATTTCTGCCAAACTATTTCTACATGTCGAAATTGCTCTGATAATATCCGTACTTTTATCGGCTCTTAGAAGTATCTCAAACCTATACTTATCTGAAACTCTTTCAATACCGCACTTTCCAAACCCGACTATCTCTATGTCTGAAGCGGTTCTTAAGCACTCCTGCATCTCATTCATTGCATCCTGAGCTTTTATGCCGTTTTTATGCGAAAATAGTATTCTACAAAGCTTTTTATATGGCGGATAGAGCTCTTTGCGGTACTCTTTTTCATCTTCTAAAAAATCTTCATATTTATCGACAAAGGCACTAAAAAAAGCTTCATTAAAACTCTGCACCAGAACTTTTGCACTCTCTTTCCGCCCGCTTCTACCTGCTACTTGGATGAGAGTTGACAACGCTTTTTCTCTGGCTCTATAATCACTCATATTTAGCATGTTATCCATCCCCAAAACCACTGCCAAAGTCACTCCATGATAATCATGTCCCTTGCTTAACATCTGTGTTCCGACAAGTATATCAATCTCTCCATCGTTAAAATTTTTCAGGGCTTTTTTGAGTTTGTTTGTCGTAGTTATAACATCTCTGTCAAATTGTTCTACTCTAGCTTCGGCAAACTCTTCTCTTATATTTTTAACGGCCTCGGCAGTTCCAAGTCTTGAACTTGTAAGCAGCGTACTTTTGCACTCTATGCATACTTGCGGAATAGCTTGAGAAAAATTACAGTAGTGGCACTTAAGCGAACGAGTCTTTTGATGAATACTCATTCCGACACTGCAAAAAACACATTTGTGTGTATGCCCGCAATCTCCGCAGATAAGATACTTGAAATTTGCACGGGTCGGAAGAAAAAGTATTGCCTGTTCTTTCGCTGTTACACTTTTTTGTAAACTGCTCATTATTAAAGGCGATAAGCTCTCCGCACCTCGCTCATAAATAAACTCTTTTTGTGAGTTAAAATATCCGCCTTTGAGTCTTATGTGTGGAAACTTTACATAAGTGGTTAAAGATGGCGTAGCACTTCCCAAAACCACCGGAATATCATAAATTTTTCCCATATATATTGCTAAATCTCTTGCGTTGTAGCGAGGGCGCGAAGATGATTTGTAACTGTCATCGTGCTCTTCATCAACAACAATCAAACCCAACTCTTTAATCGGCAAAAACAGAGCCGAGCGGGGACCGGCGATTATCTTGGCAGTTCCGTCATAAACGGCGCTGAGTGCTTTTTTCTTCTGAAGCGGCGTCAGTTTTGAGTGCCACATAACAACACTATTACCAAAGTGATTTTGCAATCTTTGGCTCATTTGCGGAGTTAGCGAGATTTCAGGCATTAAAAAAATAGAGCGTTTTTTTTGTGCAATCATCTCCTGAAAATATTTCATATAAATCTCTGTTTTTCCACTGCCAGTATCGCCAAAAAGAAGTGAAATTTTATGCTGTTTTAAAAAAGAGCCTCTTTTTGATTACTTGAGAGTTTTATACAAACCTCGTTCCCATGCTCTGCTTGGGAATGCATACTTATATCTGAATCCCCAAGTAAAACTTGGGAACTAGAAAACGGCAACATAAGCCCGAGTGCTTCGCCTAGTGAACAAAAATAGTAAGCAGAGATAAATCTAGAGAGGGAAAGCTGTTTTTCTGAGTAGATAGCATCGTAAACCTCTAAAATCTCGTTTGTTTTAAAATCAGGCTCTTTATAATCAGATATAACCACACCTAAACATTCTCTATTTTTGACTTTTACTTTTACTTTCGTACCGATATTTACGATTTTTGAACTGTGATATGTAAACGGTTCTAGCGGAGAGTTTAAAAGTGTTATGTTGTAGTAATGCAATTTTTTTGTGCTTTTGAGTTTAAAGTATATATTGCATTACTCTTCTAATGCTTTTTCTAATATTTTAAGAATATCTTCATCGGACATACTATCTATATAACTCTTTGAATATATTTTAAGGATTAAAACTTCAAAATACTCAGTAATTACATAGTAAATAACTCTAAAACCACCGCTTTTTCCTTTTTTATTGCTACTATTTTTTATTCTTATTTTATATATATTTTTTCCTAAATGAATTCCGATACTGATGGGTTCAATTTCCAAACTATCTATAAGGGTTAATATATCTTTTTTAATAAGTGGATATTTTTTTATTAAGTTTTTAATATCTTTTTTTGATTCTTCAATTAAACTGACTTTATAAGTCATTTAAAAAATCTCTAGCATCTGTTGATTTATGTTTTTTATTTTTTATATCTTTCAACTCTTGTGCAACTGCTTGAAAGTCACTTTTTATATCCACATCATCAATCTTGAAATTTTTTATAATCCCATCTTTTAAGTTATTAATCAAAACCAAAAATAGTTCTAACGATTTATCTTCAATTTCTAGTTGAATTGTTTTCATACAATCTCTCCCTATATAATTGCCGAAGTATAATCAAAATTTGTTAATATGCTAGTCAACCAGTTTTGAGCACTCAGTTCCAGATGTACATAAAAATTTACCATTGGAAGAAGTATAGGTAAAAGTGTTTTCACTATCACCAACTTTATATTTATATGTGCCGTTTCCGCCAGACCAATTGCTTGCCGTAGCACTACTAGTCATAGGGTATGTAAGAATTCCGCCAAAAAGCTTACCGGAGACATTGCCGTCCAAATTTGAAGCTGTAATATAATTAGAATCACCGAGTATAAGCCTAGATTGCCTTTCATTTACAATACCCGCTCTTATTGTTGCTATATCTGAACGACCTTTTGCTATATCAGCCAATTCTCTAGTTTGTCCAAACTTTGGAAGAGCAATAGCGGCTAAAATACCTAGAACCACAATCACAAAAATAAGCTCAATAAGAGTAAAAGCGTGAGAGAATTTCATAAAAAACCTTAAATAATGATTTTTAAATTATCCGAAGATAACTTGAAAATAACTATTTTATATATGCATTCCCAAGCAGGAGCTTGGGAACGAGTAGAGATTACCAAGTAGCAATAGCTCCAGAAGCAGTAGTTGCAACTCTCCATTTTGGAGCACTAGTAGCATTACCATCATCAAAATCAACACCGAATTTACCACCACCCGTAGTATTTGCATCAAATGTACAGTCCGTTTGATGACTTAACTCTTCAGGAATAGAATCAAGTTGTGTTAACAACTCTGTTTGAGTGTCACACAAGCTTGTTACTAAGCCACCTGTTGTACCAGCAATAGACTGAGCCCATAAAGCAGGTCCAACAGTTCTATTCATTGTTCCAACAAAAGCTTCCACTTTTTGATTACGCGCTTGTTCAGAAACACCTAAAAATTTTGGAAGCGCAACAGCTGCCAAAATACCTAAAATAACGATAACGAAAATTAACTCTATCATAGTAAAACCAGCTCTTTTCATAAGAACTCCTTGTAAAACAAAAATTCAGGTTACTCTAATAACCTTGATAAACATTATGAAGCATACAAGATTAATTATTGCTTAAGAGCTTAATCACATTCATAAAAACCCTTCGACAAGCTCAGGGCGAACGGGATACGAACGAAGCCAAATAAAAATATGTTTAAATTGGAACTCTAATTGCTTATACCATTTAAAATAAAGGAGTTCACATGAGCATAGAAATCTCTGCAACACATGCATTAGCTGCGAAAGCCCTTGATTATAGAGCTATCCGTCAGGATATGATATCTTCAAATATTGCAAATGCTGATACTCCATTTTACAAACCAAGGGATATTAGCTTTGATAACGCTTTAGCAGTTGAAAAAGCTAAAATTTTAAATCAAAACAGCCCAAAGCTAGAGATGGCTCAAACGAATGGTGCTCACATAGCATTTAAAGAAATCTCTGACTCAAAGCTTCCTACGACTTATTTTAGAGACGGTCATATGGCAAGAAACGATGGAAACAGTGTTGATTTGGATGTTGAGACAACAGAGATGAGTAAAAATTCCATTATGTTTAGTGCTCTTGTCAGCGCACTAAAAAAAGATTCGGCAATTTTTACAAATGTTATAGACGCATCTTCAAAAATAAGTTAAGGACTAAAAAATGTCAAATTTTTTAAGCAGTTTTGATATTAGCGGTTACGGGCTATCGGCTCAGCGTGTTCGCGTAAACACTATCTCTCAAAATATTGCAAATGCACAAACGACAAGAACTGATGAGGGCGGACCTTACAGAAGAAAAGAAGTTGTATTTAAAGCTATTGATTTTAATGAGCAGTTCAACAAAGCAATAAATGGGATGACAGAGAGTGCTAAATATGAAGACCCTTTAAATGAGGGTGCGTTTGGCAAAAAAGTAAATCCTGCTATAATGAGCGTTATAGTCGATAAAATCTCACGAGATGACAGAGAGCCAAAAATGAAGTTTGACCCGGCACATCCGGATGCAGATGCAAATGGTTATGTTGCCTATCCAAATATTAATCCTGTTATCGAAATGGCCGATTTAGTGGAAGCAACTCGTTCTTATCAGGCTAATGTAGCTGCATATGAAAGTTCAAAAAATATAGCTAACAGCGCAATTTCGCTGTTACAGTAAAAGGGAGATGAGTTATGAGTGGTATTGAGAGTATTTCAGGCATTTCGTCTGCCGATTTATTAAAACAAAAAAGCAAAATAGGGAGTGTTGACAGTGACGATGCCTTTGCAAAGCACTTAAAATCTGCCCTAAATGAAGTAAATGAACTTCAACAAAAAAGCGAAAATGCTTTAGGCGATATGGCAACAGGGCAGGTAAAAGATTTACATCAAGCAGCACTTGCCATCGGAAAAGCTGAAACAAGCATGAAGCTTATGCTAGAGATAAGAAATAAAGCACTTAACGCATATAAAGAATTAGGAAGAACTCAAATATAACTGACAACTTCATAAACTTAAAGTGCTATAATCCTTTTTAAAAACCAAGACAATTAAAATATGAATAATCAAAATAAAAGCAAAAAAATATTTCTTCTCTATTCACTTCTTGTGGCTGGTTTTTTACTATTTTTAGGCGTAATGCTTATCACAACTATAAAATACAGAGACCTCCCGTCACTATATGCACAAAACAGCTCTAAAGCAGTTAGAGGCTCAATAATAAGCGCTGACGGTTTTAACATTGCAACTACTATAAAACTCTATAAAGCAGTAGTAAACACCTACTATATCGACCCTCAAAAGAGAGAACTTTTTATAAAACTCTTTAGTATTTACTCCGAAATTGATGCCAAAGAAGTTGAACAAAGACTAAATAAACAAAAAGGTATAGCCGTACTCAGTTACAACTTACCGCAAAAACAGGCACAATATCTCAAGCAGCTTGCATTCGAGCTTAGAAGGCTTAAAGTTTTTATTGAGAGAAAAAATCCAATAACCGGTAAAACATCGCTTCATGGACTTAGTATTATTGAAAGTGGAGAGAGCAGAGAGTACGCATATGATAAACTCTTAACGCCAATAATCGGTTATCCTCATAAGGTTGAAGAGGACGGATACACTTATGTAAAGGGTGTCAAAGGTTTAGAAAAAAAGTTTGAAAATGAACTTCAACCGAAACAAGATGAGTTAAGTCAAGGTTTAAGGGATATAAACAGCTATATAATTTTAAATAAAAACAGCTTTACAAAACAAGAAATTAACGGTTTAGATGTAAAGCTCAATATTCCTATTTCGCTTCAAATAAGAGTTGAGAATATGCTTGATATTATGAAAGCGGATTTACAAGCCAAAGAGGTGATTGCAACGGTTATGAATTCAACCAACGGCAAGGTTATCGGCATGGCTAGTTCCAACAGATTTTTACCTAAATCTATACAAAAAGATGACTATCAATCTCTTAACAGCTCTATGATAGAGTATAGCTTTGAGCCGGGAAGTGTTATTAAAACTGTTATCTTCTCAATTCTTTTAGATAAAGGTTTAGTCAATCCATATGACATGGTAAATGGGCATAATGGGCGCTATACAATCGGGAAAAAAACAATAACTGATGAACATAAGTTTGATTGGCTTAGTGCCGAAGATATTATAGTTCATTCATCAAATGTGGGAATAGCTCAAATAGCCCAAAAACTTACAGGATCTGAATTTAACCAAGGTCTAATAGATTTTGGTTTTTCTAAAGCCTCTACGCCTGACCTTGTGTATGAAAAAGTCGGCTCAGTTCCAAGCACTATGCAACTAAACAATGAGATATATAAAGCAACATGCTCTTATGGCTATGGTATGCGCGCAAACCTGATGCAGCTAATCAGAGCATATAGCGCTTTTAACAATAATGGAAGAATTGTTACTCCAAAAATAATCAATTGTTTTATAGACAATCACAGAAAAGAGATTACAATCCCAAACGAAGAGCAGATTCAAGTTATAAAAAGCACAACTGCAGATAGAATGAAAAGTATTCTCATAAAAACCGTAAATGAGGGAACCGGAGTAAAAGCGAAAACTGCAGGGCTGGAAATAGGCGGTAAAACAGGAACAGCACATATTGTTGAAGAGGGAAAATATGTTAATGAATACAATACTGCATTTATTGGTTTTGCTAACGACAAAGAGAGCAAATACTCTATCGGCGTAATTGTTGTAAAACCTAAAAAAAGCCAATTTGCCGCTCAGACAGCTGTACCGGTCTTTAAAAAAACAATTGATATTTTAGTTGAAGACGGTTACTTAAAACCGACAATTATTGAAGATAACGCTTCAAAGCCAAATGTTATCTAGCAGTCTGGTTGTACCTACTTTTACTTCAACTAAAATAATCGTATTTCCAATTTCTATATGTGCAAGCTGATTGAAATCTCGGTTTAAAATCTCAACATAAAAAATATGCAGTGGCGAAAGAATTTCTCTCATACCTGATATTATCTCCTTAGCATCTAGCACTCCTCTTGTAACCATTACAGTCGCATTACGAAGAGATGAGGCTATCTTAAGCGCTTCTTCCCTTTGTGATGGAGTCAAGTAGGCATTTCTGCTGCTAAGAGCAAGTCCGTCTTTTTCACGAACCGTATCGACGGCAACTATCTCTACGCTCATAAAAAATTGTTTTACCATTAAAGAGATAAGGTTTAACTGCTGCGCATCTTTCTTTCCGAAATATGCTCTTGTCGGATTTACTATATTTAGAAGCTTTATTACAACTGTTAAAACGCCGTTAAAATGCCCCGGTCGGCTTGAGCCTTCCAAAACATAACCTCTAACTTTTGGTGCCAATACTGAAACTTCATCTTCTGCATAAATATCATCGACATGCGGAAAAAAGAGAACATCAACTCCACTGAGCTGACACAACTTTTTATCGGCTTCATCTTTTTTCGGATATTTGTCTAAATCTTCGTCTTTTAAGAACTGAGTCGGGTTTAAAAATATGGAAACTATAACTAAATCATTTTGCTCTTTTGCTTTTTTGATAAGTGATATATGCCCCTCGTGTAAAGCGCCCATAGTCGGAACAAACCCAACAGAGCAATTGTAATTTTTTAAATAATTTTTTAATTCTAAGGGACTAGAAATAATCTTCATTTTAAGCCTCAATTTAATATAATCGCAATTATACAACAATGGAACAAATTTTATGGATAACTACGAATATACAGAGCTTTTAAAAAATCTTTCAAAAAAAATGAACAATATTACTGATGTTATTGAACCGGATAAACTTCAAGCAAGACTGGTTGAAATTGATGAGCTGGAAAATTCACAAGATTTTTGGAACGATGCAGCTAATGCCGCAGTAATTCAAAAAGAGAAAACTCAATGCGAACGAAAGCTTAAAAAGTACAACCTTGCTAAAAATGCGATTGATGATGCAAAAGAGCTATATGAAATGGCTAAAGATGAAAATGACGAAGATTTAGTTGCAGAGTGTTTTAGCGCAGCGGATGGGATTGAGCAGCTAATACGCACAATGGAAATTGAAGTTCTTCTAAGCGAAGAGACAGATGCAAATAACGCTATTTTATCTATTCATCCGGGAGCCGGCGGAACAGAGTCTCAAGATTGGGCTTCTATGCTTCTTAGAATGTATAAGAGATTTGCAGAGAGACGCGGATGGAGCGTTGAAGTGCTAGATTATCAAGCGGGTGATGAAGCCGGCATAAAAGATGTCTCCCTTCTTATAACAGGCGAGAATGCTTATGGTTACCTAAAAGTTGAAAACGGTATTCACAGGCTTGTTCGTATCTCTCCTTTTGATTCTAATGCTAAAAGACACACATCATTTAGCTCTGTTATGGTCTCTCCGGAAGTTGATGACAATATAAACATAGAGATAGAAGACAGAGATATTCGCGTAGATACTTACCGTTCAAGCGGTGCCGGCGGACAACATGTCAACAAAACAGAATCAGCTATCCGCATAACCCATCTAAAAACAAATGTAGTCGTACAATGCCAAAATGACAGAAGTCAACACAAGAACAGAGCTACTGCCATGAAGATGCTAAAATCAAGACTCTATGAGTTAGAGCTGGAAGCTCAAAAAGCCCAAATTGCCGGAATTGCCAAGAGTGAGATAGGATGGGGGCATCAGATTCGCTCTTATGTAATGCAGCCATATCAGCAGATTAAAGACACAAGAAGCAATGTTGCATACTCAAATGTAAGTGCAATTTTAGACGGAGACATTGACAAGATGATTGAAGATGTACTAATTTCACAAAATCGTTCTTAGGTTTAAAGATAAAAATCTCCGACATGAATATACTCAAAGAATTCAGCGTTAATGATAAGTGTTCTTATCTCTCAGATAAAGAGCAAACAACACACTATAAAGTCATTGAGGAGTGTTCTAGAGCGTATACTCAAGAGTTGATTGAGAGAGGATACAGACGATTTGGAAAGATGTATTTTAGACCGGTTTGCTCCTCTTGTGATGAGTGCAAAAGTATAAAAATTGATGTAGAAAATTTCGAATTTTCTTCATCACAAAGAAGAGTTATAAGAAAAGCCTCTAATATTAAAAGCTATATCCAGCAACCGTCTATGAGCAGGTCTCATTTAGAACTTTTTGAGAAGTACCATCTTTTCATGAAAGAGAAAAAAGGGTGGAGCCACACTGCATCAACTGCGCAAAGCTATTACAGCTCTTTTGTAGACGGACATAATGACTTTGGGTATGAAATTTTATACTATATGGATGATAAACTTATCGGAGTAGATTTGATTGATATTTTAGAAGATGGGATTTCATCTATCTATTTTTATTATGACCCTGACTATACACAATACTCGCTTGGTAAACTCTCTTTATATTACCAGATAATGCTTGCAAAACAAAATCAAAAAAAATGGATTTATTTAGGCTACTATGTTAAAGATTGCCCGTCTCTCTCATATAAATCGCACTATAAACCATATATTACGCTGAGTGGTAAGCCTGACATGAATGAAGAACCTAAATGGATTTAAAGCAATTAAATTGAAAAAATATCCGTATATTGATATAATCACGCCATGATTAAAAAAATAAAAATTGAACTAATTTACTTTTGCGTTATATTGTTGATTTTAGCCGTGTTGCAACACTCTGATTTACTGCACTCTCCCTTACAAAGAGCTAATTTAATGGCGGAAAAAGAGAACTATTTGCATCCATTGCTTTGGACTTCTGCGGTTTATGTTGTTGTAGGATTTTTTAGGCTGATTGTTAAGTTTTTTAGAAAAATAAGAGGGTAATAATACTTCTAAAAAGAAGTATTATTAAATTTGTCTAGCCATTTCTCTTTTTAATGATCTCTTCAGATACATTTCTTGGAACTTCTTCATAATGATCGAATTCCATAGAGTAAGTAGCTCTACCTTGAGTAGCAGAACGAAGATCAGTTGAGTAACCAAACATCTCTGCAAGTGGAACAAACGCATCAACAATTTTGTTACCTGAACGGTCACTCATATTGCTAACTTGTCCACGACGACGGTTAAGGTCACCGATTACATCTCCCATATAAGCTTCTGGAACTTCTACTTCGACTTTCATAAGTGGCTCTAGTATAGCCGGTCTAGCTTTTCTACATCCCTCTTTGAAGCCCATTGAAGCAGCAAGTTTAAATGCCATTTCGTTTGAGTCAACTTCATGATATGAACCATCATATAGAGTAATATCGATATCTTCCATCGGATAACCCGCAAGTACACCATTGCTCATGGTCTCTGCACAACCTTTTTCAACAGCTGGAATATACTCTTTTGGAACTGCTCCACCTTTGATTTCATTGTGGAAAACAAAACCTGTACCAGCTTCACCCGGCTTGATTGTTAAGTAAACATGCCCAAATGCACCACGACCGCCTGATTGCTTAGCATACTTGTACTCTTGGTTAACTGTATCTTTGATAGTTTCACGGTAAGAAACCTGTGGCGCGCCAACTTCAGCTTCTACTTTAAACTCTCTCTTCATACGGTCAACTAGGATTTCAAGGTGAAGTTCACCCATTCCTGAGATAATAGTTTGACCTGTCTCTTCATCTGTACGAACTCTAAAAGATGGATCTTCAGCAGCAAGTTTACCTAGAGCAAGACCCATTTTTTCTTGGTCAGCTTTAGTTTTTGGCTCAACTGCAACAGAGATAACCGGTTCTGGGAAAACCATACGCTCTAGAACAACCGTATCATCCGGATCACAAAGAGTATCTCCAGTAGTTGTGTATTTAAGACCAACAACTGCACCGATTTCGCCGGCATAAATCTCTTTAATCTCTTCGCGTTTGATAGCATGCATCTTAACAATACGGCCTATGCGCTCTTTCTTATCTTTTGTTGAGTTATGAACAAATGAACCTGCTTCTAGTGAACCGCGGTAAACACGGATAAAAGTCAATGTTCCAACAAATGGGTCTGTCATAATCTTAAACGCCAATGATGCAAATTTACCATCATCAGTTGATGGAACAACAACTTCAACAGTTTCGTCATCCATCATCGTTCCTTTGATCGGAGCGCACTCAACTGGAGACGGAAGATATGCAACAACAGCATCAAGAAGAGTTTGAACACCTTTGTTTTTAAATGCAGTTCCAGCAGTCATCGGAACAATATGCATACCGATTGTAGCAGCTTTAATTCCTGCAATAATCTCTTCTTCAGTTAATGCTTCACCCTCTAAATATTTTTCAGCTAGGTGCTCATTACCATCAACTTCAGATATTGATTCAATCATTTTTTCACGATATTCTGCAGCTTTATCTAACATATCTGCCGGAATTTCTTCCACATGATAGTTAGATCCCATTTCAGCATCTTTATCCCATATAATAGCTTTCATTTTCACAAGATCTACTATACCTGCAAAACTCTCTTCTTGCCCGATAGGAAGCTGAATTGGAACCGGATTGCCTTTTAAACGATCACGAATTTGTCTCTCAACTTCATAAAAGTTTGCACCTGTTCTGTCCATTTTGTTAACAAATACGATTGATGGCACGCCATAACGATTTCTTTGTCTCCAAACTGTTTCAGATTGAGGTTGAACACCGCCAACAGCACAAAATACTGATACGGCACCATCAAGAACACGCATAGATCTCTCAACTTCAATAGTAAAGTCAACGTGACCCGGAGTGTCGATAATATTAATCTGCTTGCCATCCCATTCACATGTTGTTGCAGCAGAAGTAATAGTAATACCACGCTCTTGCTCTTGTTCCATCCAGTCCATAGTAGCAGCGCCATCATGAACCTCACCTATTTTATGCTCACGCCCTGTATAAAATAATATTCTCTCAGTTGTTGTAGTTTTACCCGCATCAATGTGAGCAGCAATACCAATATTTCTTACATCTTCTAGTTTATGTGATCTTGCCATAAATTTATCCTATTACCAACGATAGTGAGCAAATGCTTTATTTGCTTCAGCCATACGATAAGTATCTTCTTTTTTCTTAAATGCGTTACCTTTATCAGATGAAGCATCCATTAATTCATTTGCTAATCTCTCAGCCATTGTTCTCTCGTTTCTTTTACGAGAAGCATCAACTAACCATCTAATTGCTAGAGATAATTGACGCACTGGGCGCACTTCTACTGGAACTTGATAAGTAGCACCACCAACACGGCGACTTTTAACTTCAATAATTGGTTTAATGTTTTCAATAGCATTGTTAAATGTATCGATACCAACTTTCTCACCACGAGAACTTATGATATCTAAAGCGCTGTAAATAATTTTTTCAGCTGTGCTTTTTTTACCATCATACATAATCTTATTGATAAATTTCGTTAAAACTTTGCTTCCATAAACTGGATCTGGCATAATTTCACGAACGGGAGCTTTTCTTCTTCTCATTTGTAATTTTCCTTACTTCAATTTTTTTTAAATTTACTCAAAATATATCACTTAAGATATATCCTGTGCTACTTTTTTTTACTTTTTCTTAGGTCTCTTAGTTCCGTATTTAGAACGAGCAACCGTACGATTAGCAACACCTGCAGTATCTAATGCACCACGAACGATATGGTACTTAACACCAGGTAAATCTTTGATACGACCACCACGAACAAGAACGATTGAGTGCTCTTGAAGGTTGTGACCCTCACCACCGATATAAGAAATAACTTCAAAACCTGAAGTTAAACGAACTTTTGCAACTTTTCTTAAAGCCGAGTTAGGTTTTTTTGGTGTTGTTGTGTAAACACGAGTACAAACACCACGACGCTGTGGACATGATACAAGAGCCGGCGATTTTGATTTTTTAACCGCGCGTTTACGCTCATTGCGAATCAATTGATTGATTGTAGGCATACAATTCCTTTACTTAATTTTTCCAGTAGAATTTAACTCACTATTTTTTAGGGAGTTATAGACGCGTGATTATAATAAAAATATAATAAATAAATGCTTAATTTAAGTGCAAATTAATATATGGCGTTTTATGTGAGAAATAATAGCTATTGCATAAATGTAGAATAAAATATTTGCTTTAAATTACTTTATGAGGATATTAATCCTCATAAGTTCCGAAAACTATCTCTTGATCTTTGTAGATACCAGTTCCAACAGGAATTGTACGACCAATGATTACATTCTCTTTAAGGTCATTTAAGTCATCTATTTTTGCACTTACTGCAGCTTCTGTCAATACTTTTGTAGTATCTTGGAATGATGCAGCAGAGATAATACTATCAGCTGAAACAGCTGCACGAGTAATACCAACCAGGAATGGCTCAGCAATCGATGGACGACCGCCTAATTTAATAATCTTTTCATTTTCTTGTGCAAACTTAGCTTTAGAGATTAAATCACCCTCTATAAATTTAGTGTCACCAGATTTTACAATTTTAACCTGTCTAAGCATTTGAGTAAATATTACCTCAATATGCTTATCAGAAATATTTACACCTTGTGAACGATAAACTTGTTGTACTTCACTTACAAGGTAGTTATAGAGTGCTTTAACACCCATAATACGAAGCAGCTCATGTGAAGAGATAATACCTGAAGTCAGTCTCTCACCAGCGTGAACAAAGTCGCCTGTATTTACAACCGGAGTATGTGATTTGTCAACAAAGTACTCTTTAACAATACCGCTATCAGATGCAACCATTATCCTTATTTTACCGCGAAGTGATTTTCCAAATGTTACATTTCCATCAATCTCAGATATAAGAGCTGTTGCTTTTGGACGGCGACCCTCAAAAAGCTCACTTACACGAGGAAGACCTCCGGTAATATCGCTTGACTTTTGAAGCGCTTTTGGTGTTTTTGCAATAATATCCGCTACTTTAACTTTAGCGCCATCTTCAACATAGATAGATGTTTTTGGCTGAACTTGGTATCTTAAAAGCTCACCGTCTTCACTTGCAAGAACGATTGTCGGTTTGTATTCGGCAGAGATATGATCACTAATCATCAAACGAGTTTTACCTGTTAGCTCATCGTACTGCTCCGTTGCCGTTGTTCCGATGATAATATCTTCAAAATGAACTACACCGTTTGTCTCAGAAATAACCGGATTAGAGTATGGATCCCACTCAGCAATCACAGTTGATTCATCATTTTTTGGCTTAGCTATAACAGTTTTAGAATCTACAACTGCATCATCTTCCACAACGATTATAGAACCGCGTGCAATATAGTGTCTTACCGCTTCACGGTTATTAACATCTACCACAGTTGCAAAAAGACCTTTTTCAACTACTTCATAACCAGGCTTAAGACCTTCAATTCTCTCTAAATAATCACCTTTTAGAAGGAAATACTTAACAGTACCCTCTTCTTTTGCAAGAATTTTTTGAGTAACAGGCGCACCATTTGCAACTAAAACTTCAGATGCGTAAGGAATACGGCTTGGTACATTCCAACCATCTTTAATAGTTTCAACGATAGATTCATGCTCTTTTACTTCAGTACCACTCTCATACGGGAAGTAGTATTTACCTTCAATTTGTCCGCCAACACCTGCTAACTCATTTGGCTTAGCAATTTCGTTTTTACGAAGTACATAACGAATAGTTTCAGTTTTTGATGACACACTGATGATTACTTCATCATGGATAGTTTGAATTTCAACTTTTCCTGCAAACGGAGCTTTAATTTTAGGTTCTACTAAAAGCACAGCAGCATTTCTACGATTTGCTACTATATTTTTACCCTCTTTAGAAGCATAAGTTTTAAGGTTATAGTAACGGATAAAGCCCTCTTTTTCAGCAACAACTTGTCTCTCTTGAGCAGTTGAACTAGCCGTTCCACCAACGTGGAATGTTCTAAGAGTCAGCTGAGTACCAGGCTCACCGATTGACTGGGCAGCAATAATACCGACTGCCTCACCCCTACGAACAATGTGTCCAGTAGCAAGATTCACCCCATAACAAAGAGCACAAATACCATTTTCACTTTTACATGTAGTCGGTGTTCTGATATAAGCTGTTTTTATTCCGGCTTCTGATATAACCTTTGCACTTACTTCATCAAGTAGAGTTCCCTCTGCATAAAGTATCTCATTGCTTATTGGGTCAATAACATCATCGGCTAAAACTCTGCCGTTTAATCTATCTTCAAGCGACTCAATTAGAGTATTTTGATCACTGATATCAGATATCTCAATACCTTCATGCGTATGACAATCATGCTCAACAACTTTAACATTTTGCGCAACATCAACTAGTTTACGAGTCAAATATCCAGCATTTGCTGTTTTAAGTGCAGTATCGGCAAGACCTTTTCTAGCACCGTGAGTTGAAATAAAGTACTCGATTACATTAAGACCCTCTTTAAAGTTAGAGATAATCGGGGTTTCAATAATTTCACCGCTTGGCTTAGCCATCAATCCACGCATACCGGCTAGCTGACGAATTTGAGCTGCAGAACCACGAGCGCCAGAATCTGCCATCATATGGATAGAGTTGAAACCATTTTTATCAGTTTGAACCAAATCCATCATCTGAGTTGCCAAAGTATTGTTTGTATCTGTCCAAACATCAATAATTTTATTGTATCTCTCTTGTTCTGTTAAAAGACCGGCTTCATACTGCTTTTGAATCTCAAAAACTCTATTTTTTGAATCAGCAATTTTAGCTGCTTTTCCCTCTGGAATCTTAATATCATCGATAGAGATTGATACACCTGATTCAGTAGCATGCTTGAAACCTAAATTTTTCAGTCTGTCCAAGAATCCTGCTGTAATACCGATACCGCCATGTTTTTGAACATAATCAACAATCTCATTAATTGCTTTTTTCTTCATAACTCTGTTCCAAAGCTCTGCCGGAACAAAATCAGGCAGAACAGCTTTAAGAAGCATACGACCAGCGGTTGTATGAATAATTCTTCCCTCGTCTCTAGTTCTAACTTTTGCATGAATATCTAGTGCATCGTGCTCAATAGCAATTCTTACTTCATCAACATTTGCAAAAAGTTTATTTGAACCTTTTACACCGTTTTTCTCTAATGTAATGTAATAGATTCCAAGAACCATATCTTGAGACGGTGTTGCAATCGCTTTACCGGAAGCCGGTAGAAGAATATTCATAGAAGCCATCATCAAAACTTTAGCTTCTGCAATAGCAGCTGAGCTTAAAGGGATGTGAACAGCCATCTGGTCACCGTCGAAGTCGGCATTGAATGCAGCACAAACCAATGGATGTAACTGAATAGCTTTACCGTCAATCAACTTAGGGTGAAACGCTTGAATAGAGAGCTTATGAAGCGTCGGCGCACGGTTTAGCAGAACCGGATAACCATCAACTATCTCTGCTAAACACTCCCAAACTTCATTTGTTTTGTCTTCAATCATCTTCTTAGCAGCTTTAACTGTAGTTGCATAACCTTTTTCTTCAAGTTTTGCAATAAGATGCGGTTTGAACAGCTCTAGAGCCATTTTCTTTGGCAATCCGCACTCATCCATAGATAAAGACGGTCCAACAACAATTACGGTACGCCCAGAGAAGTCAACACGCTTACCAAGTAAGTTTTGTCTAAAACGACCCTGTTTACCTTTAATGATTTCGCTTAAAGATTTTAGCGGGCGCTTGTTTGCACCTTTTACTGCGTTTGCACGACGACCGTTGTCAAAAAGTGCATCAACTGACTCTTGAAGCATTCTTTTTTCATTTCTAACAATAATTTCAGGTGCTTCCAGCTCTACTAGACGCTTAAGTCTTTGATTACGGTTTATTACACGGCGATACAAATCATTAACATCAGAAACTGCAAATTTACCGCCGTCTAAAGCCACCAAAGGTCTTAAATCGGGCGGAAGAACAGGAAGTATTGTTAACATCATCCATGCCGGATTGTTTCCTGAATTTAAAAAAGATTCAATAACTTTTAATCTTTTAGCAATTGTTTTTCTTTTTGCTTCACTTTTTGTTAGCTCAATATCTTCTTTAAGCTGAGAAAACGCGTCAACCAAGTCAATAGAATCAAGTAAATCACGAACAACTTCACCACCCATACGAGCTTTAAAGCCTAACTCGCCAAATCTAGATACCAAAGTACGATACTGCTCTTCATTTAAAACATCATATTTTAAAACAGGAGTTTTTGCTTCAGCATCATAGTATGCTTCCCCGCCGCTCTCAACAATATATGCTTCATAGTAAAGTACGCGCTCAAGGTCTTTCATTTTGATACCCAAAAGAGTACCGATACGAGAAGGTAGTGAACTAACATACCAGATATGTGCAACAGGAGTTACAAGTTCTATGTGACCCATACGGATACGACGAACTTTAGTGCTTGTTACTTCAACACCGCACTTCTCACAAACAACACCTTTATAGCGCATCTTTTTGTACTTGCCGCAAAGACACTCATAATCCCTTACAGGACCAAAGATTTTTGCACAAAAGAGACCGTCTCGCTCCGGTTTAAGTGTACGATAGTTAATAGTTTCAGGTTTTTTTACTTCACCGTGACTCCAAGACATAATCTTTTCAGGAGCAGCCAAACGAAACTGCAGTTGTTTTATGTCTTTTGGTCTTTTTTCTTCAGTTACTTCAATAGCTACTAATTTACTCATCGTCTTGCACCTCGTCAAAAATTTCTACATCAAGAGCTAAAGATTGTAGCTCTTTTGTTAATACAAACAGTGTTTCAGGAATACCGGATTCTGGTATCAATTCACCTTTTGTAATCGCTTTATAAGCACGAACACGCCCATCAACATCATCAGACTTGATAGTTAGCATCTCTTTAAGAACAGCACTTGCTCCATAAGCTTCAAGAGCCCAAACTTCCATCTCTCCAAATCTTTGTCCACCAAACAGTGCTTTACCGCCGACAGGTTGTTGAGTTACAAGAGAGTATGGTCCAGTTGAGCGCGCATGAATTTTTTCATCAACCAAGTGATGAAGTTTAAGAATATACATATAACCGACATTTACACGCTCTTTTATCTTCTCTCCGGTTAAACCGTTATAAAGAACTACTTTACCGTCACTGCTCATCTTAGCTAATTTGAAAAGTTTTTCAAACTCCTCAGTATTTACACCCTCAAATATAGGAGATGCAAATTTAACACCTTTTGACCAGTCACGAGCATATCCTAAAAATATCTCATCACTCATTTCACCTATTACTTGCGCAGCATTCATCATGTTTGCAACATCTGCAATTTCAATCATTTTGGAACGAAGGTTCTCTATGAAATCTTTTTGCTTGCTCTCAAACTGCTCTAAGATTTGGTTACCGAGTTCACGACCTGCCATACCTAAGTGCATCTCTAAAATTTGACCGATATTCATACGAGACGGTACACCAAGCGGATTTAGACATACATCAACGCTTCTTCCGTCTTCCATATACGGCATATCAACTTCAGGAACAATAATAGAAACAATACCCTTGTTTCCATGGCGTCCTGCCATTTTATCACCGACTTTTAGCTGTCGTTTTGTAGCAATATATATTTTCACATACTTAACAACGCCATTTGGCAAAATGTCGTCTTTTTCTAAAATATTAAGCTTCTCTTCATGCTCATCGCGGAAAAGTCTCTTCTCTTTTTGAAAATAGTTTTTAGTTTTATTGTACTCTGCTTGAATATCTTCACTAAATGATTTAATGATTGCATTCATAGCAAAACGGTTTACTTCAACTAAATCTTCACCATTGATTATATCGCCGGCTTTATAGTTAGTATTACCGATTTTAATATCAACAATAAGAGGCTCTTTTGTAAGAAGCTTGGTAACTCTTAACATCTCCTCTTTGTCAATCATAAGAAGTCTGTCATAGTGCTCTCGTTCTAAATAATCTCGCTCCTCTTTTTCAAGTTCAAGCGTGCGAGAATCTTTGTCGTAACCTTTTTTAGTAAAGATTTTAACATCAACTACAACACCCTCCATACTTGGAGGACAATAGAGTGACTTGTTTATAACATGTCCGGCTTTTTCGCCAAAAATTGCACGAAGAAGTCTCTCTTCAGGAGTCGGCTTAACTTCGCCTTTTGGAGAAACCTTACCGACTAATATCATACCGCCTAGTACAGTTGTACCTATTTTAACGATACCGCTCTCATCAAGATGAGCAAGTTCATCATCTCTAACATTTGGAATATCACGAGTAATCTCTTCAACACCATGCTTTAACTCTCTTGCTTCAACTTCTTTTTCATATATATGAACTGAAGTAAATGCATCTTTACGAATTAATCTCTCAGAAATTACGATAGCATCCTCAAAGTTGTAACCATTCCACGGCATGAAAGCAACCATAGCATTAACGCCAAGTGCCAGCTCGCCTTGATCCATATTTGGACCATCAGCAATTATCTGATTTTTTTCAATTTTTTGTCCAATTTTAACAATCGGTTTTTGTCCAAATGATGTGTTTTGGTTTGTGCGAAGATTTTTTTGTAATGGATAGTAATCTATATAGATATCTCCATCATCATCGCCCATTATATAAATATGCTTGCCGTCAACTTTTTCTACAATACCGGAACGCTTAGCCTTAACACACTCCCAAGAGTCGCGTGCAACAAGTTTTTCAACACCTGTCCCAACCATTGGAGCTTCATGCTTAATAAGAGGCACTGCTTGGCGTTGCATGTTTGAACCCATAAGTGCACGGTTAGCATCATCATGTTCCAAGAATGGAATAAGAGAAGCTGCTACACCAACAACCATGTGCGATGAAAGGTCCGCATATTCACAATCGCCAACTGGACGGTGCAGTATCTCACCGTCATATCTCGTTACAACCATCTTATCTATAAACTGGCCATCTTTATCAAGTTTATTTGACGCTGCTGCAATCTTCTTGCCCTCTTCTTGAGTTGCCGTAAGATAAACAATCTCATTGGTAATTTTTCCGTCTTTCATCACTTTATACGGAGCTTCAATAAATCCATGCTCATTTACTTTAGAGTAAGTTGCAAGAGTATTGATAAGACCGATATTTTGACCCTCTGGAGTCTCAATCGGACAAATTCTACCATAGTGAGTAGGGTGAACATCACGCACCTCAAAGCCGGCACGCTCTTTAACTAAACCGCCCTCACCAAGAGCCGATAGACGACGCTTATGAGTAACTTCAGACAGCGGATTTGTTTGGTCCATAAATTGTGAAAGTTGTCCGCCTGAGAAAAATTCCATAATTGTTGAAGTAATCATTTTAGAGTTGATTAAATCATGCGGCATAAGCTCATTCATTGGACCGCTCATTGTTGAGAGTTTGTCACGAATCGCTTTTTGCATCTTAATCAGACCATTGTGTAACTCATTCCCTAAAAGCTCGCCGATTGAACGAATACGGCGATTACCAAGGTGATCTCTATCATCAATATGACCTTGACCGTTTTTAACTTTAATAACATATTTTACAGATTCTATAATATCTTCATGAGTTAGTACAGTCACATACTCAGGAATATTTAGCCCAAGCTTGTGATTCATCTTCATACGACCGACTTTAGTTAAGTCATATCTCTCCGGATCAAAGAAAAGTTGGTTTACAAAAACTTTTGCTGCTTCTTTTGTTACCGGTTCGCCAGGTCTCATAACTTTATAGATACGAATTGCTGACAAATCATTTTCATCTTCAATATCTTCAGTCTGCTTTAGTAATTTTAGTGAATCAACATCAGCATTAAATGCGTTAATTATTGATCCGTCAACGCCTTCTGCCAAGTCGTTCGCAATACTAAAACTCTTCACGCCTATTTCACTCATTTTTTTAAGCTTAGTTTCGTCCATACGAGTCATGGTATCAAAAAGAACTTCTCCGGTTTCTGGATCTATAATTGGTTTTGCCAAATAACGGTCCATCAATACTTCTAAAGGATATTCAACCTCTTGTAACCCGTCTTCAATAAATTTTTGTGATTTTTTAGCTGATAATCTCTTACCGGAAGCTAAAAGTACTTTACCGTTTTTATCAATTAAATCGTATGTTAATCTTGCCGAATAGTCATTTGGATTAAATGGCATTAAAAATCTATTTTCAACAATACTGATTTTTTGAATTGGATAAAACAGCTTTAAAATATCTTGTTTAGAGTAGCCAAGCGCACGGAACATAATTGTTACAGGAACTTTACGGCGTTTATTTATTCTCATATACAAAATATCTTTTGGATCATACTCAAAATATAACCAAGAGCCGCGATCCGGGATAATTTGACCGGTATAGATAAGTTTGTTGCCAGATGTTGACGACTCTTCTTCTTTAAAAATTACACCCGGTGAACGATGAAGCTGATTTACGACAACTCTCTCAACACCATTAATAATAAATGATGTTCTCTCTGTCATTAGCGGAATATCACGAACAAATATACTTTGCTCTTTAATGTCTTTTACACCTAATTTTTCTTTTGTATTTTCATCTCTATCCCAAAGAACAAGACGAGTTTTCATTCTTAGTGATACTGCGTAAGTAAGACCGCGTTCCATACACTCTCTGACCGTATATTTTGGTTTGCCGACTTCACTGTCAATATACTCAACAGTCAATCTGTTTTGAGTATCGTGAATAGGAAAAACTGATTGAAATACAGTCTCAACACCACTTTGTGATCTGTCTTTTTCATCAAGCATTAAAAACTTGTTATATGAACTTTGTTGTAGTTGTAGTAAATTCGGTACTTCTATTTGTTGAGGGGTTTTAGCGAAGTCTACACGAAGACGATTTCCGGAATATAAAGTATTTAACATAGGCTACCTCGATGAGTTGTTATTAAGACTTAATCTTAAAGATTAAGGTTATCGTATCTAGGCGTCCCTAGATGATTTTTAGCTCAAAAGTTAGAGCTCTTTTACAGTGCTTATAAACGACATAAGGGCACTTTTACGAAGGGATAAATATCCATTCGCAAAAGCGCCCAAAAGTTCGTGGAATACACAGAAAAACTAATTTTTCTGTGCCCACGACTATGTAGTAAAAATTATTTAACTTCTACTTTTGCACCAGCTTCTTCTAGTTGCTTTTTAGCATCCATAGCTGTTTCTTTATCTACACCCTCTTTGATTGTTGAAGGTACATTTTCTGTTGCGTCTTTAGCTTCTTTTAGACCTAAACCTGTAAGAGCACGAACAACTTTAATTACATTGATTTTTTTATCGCCAGCATCAAGAATAACAACATTGAATTCTGTTTGCTCTTCAACAGCAGCAGCTGCTACAGCACCACCAGCAACAGCAACAGGCTGAGCAGATACACCAAATTTTTCTTCAAACTCTTTTACCAATTCAGAAAGTTCTAATACAGAAAGTCCTGAGATAAACTCTAATACATCTTGTTTAGTTATAGCCATAATATAGCTCCTTAATTTTATTTTTTTTATTTATACGATATCGGAAATAGTTCCGTTATCAATGCAAAAGCTTAATTATTAAGCTTCTTTTTTTTGTCTTAACGCATCAAGTCCGATTGTAAAACATGTAATCGGCGCCATCCAAGTAGCAGCAAGCATAGCAAGAAGCTCTTCGCGACCAGGAAGTTTAGCAAACGCTTCAACTTTAGCAGCATCAGCCGGTGCACGGTCAACATAAGCAGACTTGATAATAAACTGGTCATTATCTTTAGCAAAATCAGCAACTACTTTAGAAGTAGCAACAGAATCCGCTCCCCATACTAAAATATTAGTATCTTTTAGCTCAACACCTGTAAGTTCTGCGTTAGCCAATGCGATTGTTGCCAAAGTGTTTTTAACAACTTGAACTTTTGCATCTTTAGCACGAGCCATTTTTCTCAAATTTTCAAGTTTAGAAACGCCTAATCCTTTGTAATCACAGAAGATTACACTTTGAGCATCCTTGAATTCATTTGAAAGTACTTCAATAATTTCAGCTTTTTGTGTTTTTGTCATAGAATATCTCCTTTCCAGACAACACTTCAACAGGCATGCTAATTATTAATTAACATATTAAGCTTTCGCTCCTATATCTTCAGTCCATAAAATGCAGTTACCAAAGTAGTAACTTGATAGTGCTTTACGAATAAAGCACTAAAAACTACTGCTTATTTAATATCTATTAATTGTAAAACATCAAGTCTAACGGCAGGACTCATTGTTAAACTAAGTGCACAAGTTTTAATATAACGGCCTTTAGCAGATGCAGGCTTGTGTCTATTAATAGCTTTAACAAAAGATGCTAAGTTTTCCGCTATTTTATTTGCATCAAAGCTTGCTTTGCCGATACCTGCATGTATATTTCCTTTTTTGTCAACACGGAAATTTACTTGACCACCCTTAACATTTTTAACAGCAGTTGCAACATCTGGTGTTACAGTACCTGTTTTAGGGTTTGGCATCATACCTTTTGGCCCTAGAATACGACCGATTTGACCAACAAGACCCATACAGTCAGGTGCAGCAACAACTATATCAAAGTTGAAAATACCATCTTTAATCTGTTGTACTAAATCATCAGTACCAACGATGTCAGCACCGGCAGCTTTAGCTTCATCAGCTTTAACGCCTTTAGCAAAAACTGCAACACGAACTGTTTTACCTGTACCGTGAGGAAGTACTATTGCACCACGAATCATCTGGTCAGCATGTCTTGGATCTACATTTAGGTTTAATGCAACTTCAACTGTTTCATCAAACTTTGCACTTACTAGGCTTTTTACAACATTAGATGCTTCATCCATGCTGTATGCTTTAGTTATATCTATTTTCTCTATTAGTTGTTTATATCTTTTGCTCATTGTCAAATTCTCCTATGTAATTCTGCCACAAAGTTTTATATCACTGTGGTCGATGATATGTTTAGAAACTAGTCTATTATTTCGATACCGATTGAGCGAGCTGAACCAGCAATTGTATTAGCTGCTGCTTCTTTATCATCTGTATTTAAATCTTCAATTTTTCTATTTACAATTTCCATTAACTGAGCACGAGTAATCTTTGCCACTTTGTTTTTAAGTGGATTACTTGAACCGCCTTTAAGACCTGCTGCATGCATTAATAGTGCTGAAGCCGGTGGCTGTTTTACTATAAAAGTAAAACTTTTGTCAGTATAAACAGTAATTACAACAGGAACTTTAAATCCCATTTTATCTTTTGTTTTTTCATTGAATGCTTTAGTAAATTCCATGATGTTAACACCACGCTGTCCTAAAGCTGGTCCAACTGGTGGTGCAGGTGTTGCTTTGCCAGCTTCGATTTGTAGCTTAATATAGCCCATTATTTTTTTTGCCATCTTTTTTTCCTTTTTAAAATTTAAATTATCTTCTCAACTTGAGTGTAAGAGATATCAACCGGAGTCGCTCTACCAAAAATCGAAACATTAAGTTTTAGAGTTCCATGCTCTAAATCATACTCATCCACAGTTGCCGTAAAGTTTGCAAACGGTCCATCTGTAATACGCACAGTTTCACCGCTGTCAAAAAATACTTTTGGCTTTGGTGCTGCTCGGTTTTGAACGCGATCTAATATTACATTTATATCATGTTCGCTTAGCGGTGTAGGCGTATTTGCTTCACCAATAAATCCAGATACTTTTGGTATAGACTGTATAAGGTGTTGAACCTCGGTAGTAAGATCTATTCTAGCAAATACATAACCTGAATAAAGCGATCTTTCGCTTATTTTTTTCTTACCGTCTTTAACTTCAATAACATCTTCTGTAGGAACTATAACATCTGTTATTTTATCTTGTAATCCCATCTCTTCTATCATATTTAGAATTGCTAAACGAACTGTTCTCTCATTTCCATATGTTTGTATAGAGTACCATTGATGATTACTTTTTTTCTTCTCCATTGCCACCCCTTAACCTAAGATTGCTGACATAACTGATGACATAACTAAATCAACTAGAGCCAAAAAAGCAGCTATTGCTGTTACAACAATTATAACAGAGATATAAGCTTGTTTAACTTGACCTTTAGTAGGAAAAATGACTTTGCTTAGCTCTAATCTTGCATTTCTAATATGTGTACCTAAATTCATTTAACTTTCCTAATAGTCATTAATTACAGATAAAGCTCTAAAGCTTTACAAATAATTAATGTGGCAGGCGTAGAGAGATTCGAACTCCCAACACCCGGATTTGGAATCCGGTGCTCTAACCGTTGGAGCTACACGCCTATTTAAAAACAATAAAGCCAAGTCGAAAGACTTAAGCTTAAATTGCAACTATATTAGAGTTTCATCTCTTTGTGAAGAGTATGTTCACGACAAAACTTACAATATTTTTTTACTGAAAATTTTTCAGTGTGAGTTTTTTTGTTTTTAGTTGTGTGATAGTTACGACGAGTACACTTTTCACATCCTAAATGTATTGCTTCTCTCATGTTATTAACCTTATTAAAGGATTAGTGCAAATTCGCAAAAGCGAATTATGCAAGAATCTCAGCTACAACACCAGCACCAACTGTTCTTCCACCCTCACGGATAGCGAACTTAGTACCTTTTTCCATAGCGATTGGGTGAATTAGCTCAACAGTAATACTTACGTTATCACCTGGCATAACCATCTCTGTACCTTCAGGTAAGTGAATTGCACCGGTAACATCTGTTGTACGAACATAGAATTGTGGACGGTAATTTGTAAAGAATGGAGTATGACGACCACCTTCCTCTTTACTTAGTACATAAATCTCAGCTGTAAATTTAGTGTGAGGATTAATCGTACCCGGCTTACAAAGTACTTGACCACGCTCAACATCATCTTTACCGATACCACGAACAAGAATTCCACAGTTATCTCCTGCTAAACCTTGATCCATTTCTTTACGGAACATTTCGATACCAGTAACAGTAGTTTTTTGAGTATCACGGATACCTACGATTTCAATTGCATCACCGATTTTAACTGTACCACGCTCAATACGGCCTGTTACAACTGTTCCACGACCTGAAATTGAGAAAACATCCTCAACCGGCATTAAGAAATCTCTGTCAACTTCACGAACTGGTTGTGGGATATACTCATCAACTGCAGCCATAAGTTTTTGAATTTTCGCTGACCATGGTCCAAGAGTACCAGTTTTTGCTTCTTCTAATGCTTCTTTAGCAGAACCAGCTATGATTGGAGTATCATCGCCCGGGAAATCATACATGTCAAGAAGTTCACGAATCTCCATCTCAACTAATTCTAATAATTCTTCATCGTCAACCATATCTTCTTTGTTCATGAAAACAACGATATATGGAACACCAACTTGCTTAGAAAGAAGAATGTGCTCACGAGTTTGTGGCATTGGACCATCAGCTGCTGAAACAACTAAGATAGCACCATCCATTTGTGCAGCACCGGTAATCATGTTTTTAACATAATCCGCGTGACCTGGACAGTCAACGTGTGCATAGTGACGATTATTTGTTTCGTACTCTACGTGTGATGTAGCAATTGTAATACCACGCTCACGCTCTTCTGGAGCATTATCGATTTGATCGTAATCCATCATTTTTGCACCGTTTGTTACTGCCAATACTGCCGTAATTGCCGCTGTTAATGTAGTTTTACCATGGTCAACGTGACCGATAGTACCAATGTTACAGTGTGGTTTATTACGCGCAAATTTTTCTTTTGCCATAGTGTCCTCCGACTTAATTTGTGAATAGAAATGGAATTATACCCAAAAATTATTCAATTATTGCTTAAATTTTACCTATTTTTTATCTAATGGAGCTCACGAGCGGATTTGAACCGCCGACCTCTTCCTTACCAAGGAAGTGCTCTACCCCTGAGCCACGAGAGCAGAGTGAAAAAATAGAGTAAAAAACAACAAGCAATAATTGCATAATTTTTAAATATCAGATTATTTTGTGTAGATAGCCGTGCATATATTATAAATATAAACAATAAGACTAGTATGAAGTAGGTTGAAATTGTACTTCAGCTTCCAGAATGTTTCAATGGAGCGGGTGAAGGGACTCGAACCCTCGACCCTCAGCTTGGAAGGCTGACGCTCTAGCCAACTGAGCTACGCCCGCATGTGCCATTGAAATGGTGGTGAGAAGAGGAGTCGAACCTCTGAACCCGTAGGGAGCGGATTTACAGTCCGCCGTCGTTGGCCACTTGACTATCTCACCATCTATACAATTTAATGTTTTATCTGGTCTAACACTGTTTCTAATATTCTCGCATTCAATGGTGCCGACACGAGGATTCGAACCCCGGGCCTGCTGATTACAAATCAGCTGCTCTAGCCAACTGAGCTATGTCGGCATCGAATTTGAGCCAGAATTATAGTGCAATATATATCCAATGTCAAGAGTTTTTATCTAAAAAAATATAATATCTAACTCTTTATGTAAAATCAGCTATTATTTGCTTCTATAATTTACTGATTTCCACATATTTTAAAGGATGTGTTCATATGTTAAAGATATTATTTTCCCCCGCCGAGAGTAAAAAAAGCGGTGGTAATGAAGCAAAAAAAGAGCTTTTTGGTTCCAACAGTGCAAGAGATAATATACTAAATGAGTACAACGATGTAGTAAAAAATAACGATGAAAACAGGATAAAAGAACTTTTCGGGTTTAAAAAATTTAGCGACTGCAAGCCATATATAAACGACATCTTCAACTCTCCCCTTATGTGCGCTATTGAGCGGTATGACGGAGTTGCCTATGAGTATCTAAATTTTGACTTACTTGATGAAAAAGCCAAAAAGTATGCAAAATCCAACACGATAATATTTTCAAACCTTTACGGACCCTTGCTCGGCGGAGATACAATAGCAAACTACAAAGTAAAACAGGGAAATAACATCGGCGGTTTTGTACCTGATAAATTTTACAGAGATAGATTTTCATATCAACTTGATTTATATCTTGCAAATAGTGATATTTTAGATTTGCGTGCCGGATATTATGATAAGTTCTACGAAATCAAAAAACCATACACGACACTGAAATTTTTAAAAGAGGGCAAGAGTGTAAGTCACTGGGCAAAGGCTTACAGAGGTTTGGTGCTAAGAGCAGTTGCGCAAAACAACATAAACTCCATGAAAGAGTTTATGTCCTTGGAGATAGAAGGTTTGAGTATTGGAGAAATCAAAGTAATAAAAAACGAGACTGAGATTGTTTATAATATAACTGACTAAGGACTTGCAAAGCTTAGAGTTTTATTCCTCTAAGCCTAAGTGAGTTGGTAATTACCGATACGGAGCTAAAACTCATTGCCGCCGCTGCTATCATAGGCGAGAGCAGTATCCCGAAGAACGGATAGAGCAGGCCTGCGGCAATTGGAATTCCTACAGAGTTGTAAAAGAAAGCAAAGAAGAGATTTTGCCTTATATTTCGCATTGTTGCTCTGCTTAACACTCTTGCTCTGACTATGCCTCTTAAATCGCCTTTTACCAAGGTAACACCGGCACTCTCCATCGCGACATCAGTTCCTGTTCCCATGGCAATGCCAACATGTGCAAGAGCAAGTGCAGGTGCATCGTTTATACCGTCACCTGCCATAGCAACTATTCGTCCCTTTGCCTGAAACTCTTTAATTATCTCTGCTTTTTGCTCAGGCAACACCTCAGCATGTACTTCATCTATGCCAAGTTTTCTTGCAACAATTTCTGCCGTGGTTCGGCTGTCGCCCGTTAGCATCACTACTTTTATGCCTTGTGCATGTAAATTATTAATAGCTTCTGCCGTGCTCTCTTTGATAGGGTCGGTAATGGCGATGAAACCGACTGCTGTTGAGTCAACGGCAACTAACATAACAATTTTGCCATCAGAGCGTTCTATATCTGCTTTTTTTGACAATTCAAGTGCGTTTATATTTAAACTTTCAAACAGTTTTAAATTACCGACTGCAACTGTCTGCCCATCAACTTCGCCTATTATTCCCATGCCGCTTATAGATTTGAAATTATCAGATTTAACCAACTCTACTTCTCTATCTTTTGCACCGTTTACAATAGCTTCTGAGAGCGGATGCTCACTCGCTCTCTCCAAACTAGCAACTAAACGCAAGAGTTCATTTTCACTAAATCCATCTTCTACATGTACATTTACCAGTTTAGGTTTTCCCTCTGTCAATGTTCCTGTTTTATCGACTACTAGAGTATCAACTTTTTCCATTATTTCTAAAACTTCGGCATTTTTGATTAATACTCCGCTCGTAGCACCTCGTCCTGTTGCTACCATTATAGAGATTGGCGTAGCAAGACCAAGTGCGCACGGACAGGCAATAATAAGTACAGAAACAGCGCTGACGACAGCATACGCCAAACGAGGTTCGCTCCCCCATATCCACCAAACAAAAAACGATATTATGCTGATACCGATAACAGCCGGAACAAAATATCCAGATACGACATCAGCCAGTTTTTGTATAGGTGCTCGGGAACGCTGTGCAAGTGAAACCATATCTATGATTTGTGAAAGCAGCGTGTCTGCGCCGATTTTTTGGGTTCTCATAAGCAGACTTCCGTTAGCATTAATCGTAGCACCTATAACTCTCTCACCTGCAAACTTTTTTACCGCAATCGGCTCACCCGTAACCATCGACTCATCAACATTGCTTTCACCATCTATGACCACTCCATCAACCGGAACTTTTTCGCCAGGACGAACACGCAAAACATCTCCGACTTGAACATTTTCCAGCGCTATATCCTCTTCATTGCCGTTTTTTCTAACTATTCGTGCCGTGTTTGGAGCAAGCTCTAGCAAAAGTCTGATTGCTGCGTTGGTTTGAGAGCGAGCGCGCAATTCAAGCACCTGTCCTAAAAGTACAAGCGTTGTAATTACCGCTGCCGCTTCAAAATATACATGAACCATACCATCACTCATCTGCATCATAGGCGGAAAAATATGCGGCATAAACAAGGCGACCAAACTATAAGCCCAAGCAACGAACACACCTATGGCAATCAGCGTGAACATGTTTAAATTCATTGTTTGCAGAGATTTGTAACCTCGGACAAAGAACGGCCAGCCTCCCCAAAAAACAACAGGAGTAGCTAGTAAAAACTCTATCCATTGAACTATCTTCATGCTTAATGAACTCGGCAATAATGAAGGCAGTAAGTCTGCAATCATTGCTAAAGCAAACACCGGAATAGAAAGAGCCGTACTAACCCAAAAACGACGACTCATATCTATGAGTTCTTCATTTTTTTCTTTAACTGCTTTTACGACAATAGGCTCAAGTGCCATACCGCATTTAGGACAAGTTCCTGCATGGTCTTGAACTATTTCAGGATGCATCGGACATGTGTATTTTGTCGCCTTTTCATCAATGTAAGGCGTCTGGGTGTTTACATGGCAGAGATTTTCATTAGTGCAGATTGATTCTTTATCTGTTATAAGCGTATCAGAACTCTCTTTTTTGAGATAATCTTCAGGATGAGCCTTAAATTTGACAAGACAGTGCTCAGAGCAAAATCGGTAATCCTCACTTTTATAGCGGTAAGAATATTTAGAATCAATTGATACATTCATCCCGCAAACCTGGTCTTTTAGTTCTTCGGCTTTTGTTTGCATCTTCTGGCTCATATCTCTACCTCCTTATTGATAAAATAGATATCAAATAATTTAAACTTCACACTCCAAATCCTTAAAGTTTGACCTTCTCTTCTCCAGCTCTTGTCTATAAGTTTCATAATCGCCAAAATGAAAAAATTTATTATATCTTGAGTGCATGTCAATTTGCGGTTTTGAGTGTTTTATGGGACACCAAAACTGCTCACTTCTTGCTGCAATTTCCCTCGTATAGCCTATTACACCATTGAAATATTCGCAGTACCAGCAGTTTATCTTCTCAACTCTGTCTAGATAAAAAAGATTGTATCTGTCGATGATTATATAATCTTTCCTTTTTACTTTTGGTATTTTAAATATCGGAAAGCAGACCGCCTGATAGATAGTGACAAAAATATCTGCTATGAGTGCGGGTATCATCATAGACCAGATAAATGGTATTGTTAAAATTACCAAAACAGGAAAAGAGGATAGGTATTTTATTGAGCTGACTATTTTTGCTCTGCCCTCTTTTACAACACTCTCTTCAAATTTAACTTTTTTATCTTCAAGTGTGTAAAAAAACTCATCCTCCTTCTTTTTCAACTCATCCATTAACTCATTTTCAAGAGTTTTCATTTGTGCTACTATCTCATCAATTCTGCTATCCATTTAAACTCTCCGATTTCTATTTTATTGAGTATAACACTATTTTAATCATTAAATAAGCCTGTTTGATTTAACATAGGCCACTTTAAAAAAATTGTTTCAATACTAAGGAGCTTTATGGCATCTGTTTTATCCATTTCACAGCTATACAATAAGTGCGACTCCTCACTCTTTTCATTTAAAACTACTGATGAGCTTGAGCCGCTAGAGCAACCTTTTGGGCAGAAAAATGCGCTCGAAGCAATCGATTTTGCTGCCAATATCAGACAAGACGGATACAACCTATTTGCGATGGGAGCTTCCGGAAGCGGCAAACACTCAACCGTTATGAATTTTTTACAAAAAAAGGTAAAGGGTCAAAAAGTTCCAAGCGACTGGTGTTATGTCAACAACTTTAAAGATTACAGAAAGCCGATTGCAATTGAGCTGCCCTCAGGGCAGGCAGCCAAATTTAAAGATGAGATGTACGAACTTATTGAGCTTTTAAAAGAGATTCTGCCGAGTGTGTTTGAGGGTAATACTTATCGCAATGAGTATGATGCCATTAACCAAAAGTACATTGACAAGGAAACAGAGATTTTTGACAATCTTCAGGATGAGGCAAGAAGACATGATATATCTATGAATGCTACTTCAAAAAACAGGGTCACATTTGCGCCCGTTATAAACAAAAAAGCCATAACCGCTACGGAGTATAATGCTATAGGAGGAGAGGAGAAAAAGAAGATTGAGCAGAAAGTCAATGAATTTGAAAAAATTGTAAAAGATGGTCTTCATAATGTCAATGAACTAAATAAGGCTCAAAGAAAAGAGTTTAAAGCTCTTGAGCGAAAAATGACGCAGGAGTCTGTCGAATCCTTAATTGATGAAGTGCGTTTGAAATATAAAGAATCAAAAAAAATAATTGATTATCTTGATGCTCTGCAAGATGATCTAATAAAACATGTGCAGGATTTCTTGGTGAAGCCGGATGAGATGCCTGTTTTGCCATTTATGAGAGAGCTCTACACCCCCTCTTTTTCACGCTACGGTGTAAATCTGTTTATCACACACGATGAAAATGAGACCTCTGCGGTTGTCTATGAAGATAACCCGATTCATCAAAATCTTATCGGCAAAATTGAGCACCTATCTCAAGTCGGCACACTGGTAACTGATTTTAGCATGATTAAACCCGGTGCATTGCATAAGGCTAACGGCGGCTATCTTGTTCTTGACGCAAGAAAACTTCTAATGCAGCCATTCGCATATGAAGAGCTTAAACGCGTCCTGCGTTCAAAGGAGATAAGAATTGAATCCCTTGCGCAACAGTACTCTTTTATCAGCACCACTTCGCTGGAGCCTGAGCCGATTCCATTGGATGTTAAGGTTGTATTGATAGGAGAGAGGATTCTATACTATCTTCTACACTACTACGACCCCGATTTTGGAGAGCTTTTTAAAGTGACCGCCGATTTTGAAGATGACATGCCGCGAAGCGGTGAGAATATTCACCTTTATGCACAAATGATTGGGACAATTGCCAAAAGAGACGATTTGCTTCCGCTCACTCCAAATGCCGTAGCCAGAGTTATAGAGCATAGCTCAAGGGAAGTTTCGCACTCTGCTAAATTTTCTACACATCTTAGAACGCTTTCAGATTTGCTAAAAGAGGCTGATTATTGGGCTAAAAAAGAGAGTCGCTCCGTTATTGACAAGAGCGATATCAACAAAGTGCTCCAGACTCGCATCGAACGCCTTAACCGTATCCAGATAAGACTCTATGAACAGATTGGCGAAGGCACAATAATGATTAATCTCACCGGCAGTGTTGTCGGTCAAATCAATGCATTAAGCTACATCTACATGGGCGGATACAACTTCGGCATAGCTTCAAAAATCACGGCAAGAACACGCATCGGCAAGGGCGAGATTATAGACATTGAACGCAAAGTCGAACTTAGCGGCCCGATACACTCAAAAGGAGTTATGATTTTAACCTCATATCTAGGCTCAACATATGCCCAAAATCTCCCGCTTAGTCTATCGGCTTCGCTGGTGTTCGAACAATCTTACACCATGGTTGAGGGGGATAGCGCCTCATCTACGGAGCTTTACGCTCTTCTCTCTTCGCTATCTAATATGCCGATAAAACAAAATATAGCCGTTACAGGTTCGGTAAATCAATTTGGCGAAATTCAGCCTATCGGCGGCGTTAACGAAAAAATTGAAGGTTTTTTTGACATCTGCATGCGCAAAGATTCAAATGCTTTTTACGGCGTTATCATTCCGGAGGCAAACATAAAACATCTAATGTTAAAAGCAGAGGTGCTCGAAGCCGTAGAAAAAGGCAGCTTTGAAATCTATGGGGTTAAAACGATAAACGAAGGAATATCCATATTGACAGGCGTAGAAGCAGGCGAAGCAGACGAAAATGGCAAATTTCCTCCATCTAGCATAAACGCAATGGTTGTTGCTCGCCTTGAAGAATTTTCAAAGAAAACAAAAGAGCTTTACCGCAAAAAGAGCGATGATTCTGATGAAGAGAATAAAACAGAAAAATAGTGTAAAATTCGGCTCATATAAATAAAAGGTAAATTTTGGAAGATTCACAAGAGTATAAAAATAAAAAAGCATATTTTGAGAAGATAATAACGCTCTATGGCAGGAATGTCGTTATAGAAGTTTTACAAGATGACAATATTGAGATACACAAAATTCACATGTCAAACTCAAACAAGCCTGACGGTGCCGTCGAGACTATACTTAATCTTGCTAAAAAAAGAGGCATTGAGGTAACTTACCACGATAAAAATGCACTTAGCAGAATAAGCAAAAATGCCAAGCAGGACCAAGGCGTGGCGATAGACATCATCGCTTCCTCATACCAAAATGCCAATACTATAAAAAATTTAAAAAGCTTCAAACTTCTTGCACTTGATGGCATCCAAAATCCTCAAAACCTCGGAATGATTATCCGTTCATGTGCCGCCGGATATGTTGATGGGATAATTCTTCCTAAAAAAAGCAGCGCAAAAATCTCTCCGCTTGTAATAAAAGCGAGTGCAGGAACACTTTTTAAACTTCCGATATACTACTGCAACACACTTGATGAAATTTTAAAAGAGTTGGAGGGTACAAAAATCTACCTTCTCTCTTCACATGCTAAAAACAGTATCTACGATGTACAAAAAAGTGATAAATCTATATTTGTTCTAGGAAACGAGAGTGAGGGTGTTTCAAAAGAGGTTGAAAAACTTTGTAACGACTCGATTACTATTCCGATGAACCGCGGCGTTGAGTCTTTAAATGTCGCTGTTACGGCTTCACTTATCGCTTTTATGAAGTAATTATCTCATCATAATTTCATAAGGTCGTTTTATCTCTATCACGACCTCATCAACGCTCATGTGGCGTGATTTTCTCAAAAATTCTTTGCCATCCAAGAAGACTAAAACCGTAGGAATGGCAAAAACGCTAAAGTAAGCCGCCGACTCCTGCTCAAGTGAAGTATCTATGCTTAGAACTTCAAACTCTTTAAAATTACACTCAATCGCCTCTAAAAGCTTTGGCTTTAGGGCATGGCAAACATTGCATGTCGGTGCCGAAAAGTAGAGCATCACCGCCAAGTTTTCATCTATTATTTTTTTAATATCTTCTATATTTTGCATATTTCCTCGTTAATATTTTTTTATAACCATGCGAAGCGAACGATTCTGCAACCGTAGGGTCAAAGCCATGTCTTTGGGGTACCCACGGTGAAGCCTTAGTGAGCGAGTATGAGTTATAAAAAGATTTGCCACATTGATGCGAAATTATACACTATCTGTTATAATCCCTTTATGAGTTCAATAATATTTTCAATTTTGGCTATTTATATCTTTATTGTTATGGGCTTTATAGCGAAGATGAGCTTTAAAGAGGCTATTGATGACAAAACTATAACACTTATAAATGTCTATTTTCTGCAGGTTTTTTTAACATTTTGGGGTCTTCTGATTCGCCCTATCGACTCTACCCTCTTTTTTGCACCTTCAATCTATCTATTTATAACTATTTTGGTTTTGACTCTCTCTGCAGTTGTAGCAAAAAAACTTTTTTTGGACCAAAAAGAGTACTCCATCGCAACCGTAGCGGCAATTATCGGAAATACCGGAAACTTGGGAATACCGCTAAACATCGCCATTTTTGGAGAAGAGTCCATTCCTTACACAACCGTTATAAATCTTATGAATGTGTTTGTGGTTTACACGGTTGGGGTTTACTACTACTCAAGAGGGAGTTTTGATGCAAAGACATCACTTAAAAACATAATCAAACTCCCTATTCTCTGGGCAGCAAGTGTCGCCATACTTTTAAGTCTCAATGATTACAAACCAAGCGAAGAGATAATGAAAATGCTTATGATGGGCGCTTACGCCTCAATGGTCATGCAGCTATTTTTGTTTGGAATCTATCTTTATGGCACAAAGATAAACGAAATAAGCAGGAGACTGACTATCTGGGTAATGGGCATGAAGTTTATTTTCATACCAAGTGCCGCTTTTTTGGTTCTTTACAATATAGAACTGGACGCGACGATAAAAGGGATAATTTTTATAGAACTTTTGGTTCCTCTAGCGATTGCAAATGTAAATCTTGCTTCACTTTACGACTCTAATCCAAGAGTTGTAACGGCACTTGTATTTATCTCTTCAGTTGTTTTTCTAGGTGCGATTTTTGTCGGGGTTAAGGTTTTGAGATATTTATGAGCAAAATATATAACATCTACAAAATATTGTATGAAGCTCACGGTCCTCAAGGGTGGTGGCCGATTACCGGCTATGGATACCATAAATCAGAGTACAACTTTCCAAGAAACGGCGATGAGATTTTTGAGGTTTGTTTAGGCTCAATCCTCACCCAAAACACGACATTTACATCGGTGGTTAAGTCGCTAAATAATTTACATGTTAAAAATGCCTTGAATGTCAATGCAATAGAGTCGATGGATATAGCGGAGCTAAAAGAGGCAATCAAACCATCAGGCTACTTCAACCAAAAAGCAAGATATATTTTGGAGTTTATAAAATTTCATAGAAGTTTAAACGGTGCAACTCCGACAAGAGAAGCGCTTTTAAATGTAGTCGGGATTGGAGAAGAAACGGTGGACTCAATTCTTTTATACGGCTACAACCAACCGCAATTTAAAGTGGACGCATACACAAAAAGGATGTTGGCAGAGTTAGGTTTTATAGAGGAGAGAGCCAAATACGGCGATATAAAAGCTTTGATGGAGAGCTCTTTAAAAGAGTGCATAAAAGATGAGAAAGAGCTGCTTATCATTTACCAAGAGTTTCACGCTCTCATCGTAAAGCACGGCAAAAAATTCTACTCGAAAAAACCGTACGGTGTCGGATGTTTTTTGAAAAATGTTTGATTTGTTAAAACTACTTTTTCTTGCACTCGCCAGCCATAATACCGGCTCTGTTTTTCTCTAAAAATTTATCGCCAAAACCCTTAACCTCTTTTAGCTCTTGGATATTTTTAAAACAGTTGTTCTTTTTTCTATACTCTAAAATTGCATCCGCTTTTGCTTCACCTACACCGTTAATAGCCATTAGCTCTTTTTTATCTGCTTTGTTAATATCTACCGCTCCAAAACACAGAGCAGCCCCAATAATCAGTAGTGACAGTAACTTCATCTCCAACTCCTTTTAACAAAAGATGTTAGATTTTACTGATTTTGAGATAAAAATAACATTAAATTATGTTTAATTTAATAAAATAGTTTATTTTTGTAAAAAACAAAACTACGCTTATGTAATTTACATATACAAACAGATGAGCAGGAGCTTTTTCGCTTTGATATCGAGTATGCGACTGAGTACAATATGCGTTACTCAAAAGATGCGAGAGAGATTTTGGAGTTGCTTCAGTACGCGCCAAAACCTATGGTTGAGCATATAAAAAACGCTTTGAGAAGATGTAAAAAAAGTTATGAAGACGGCGTGAAAGAGCTATAAGCTCAAAATTGTTTGAGCACTATTTTTTATGATTGGCAGTCTTTTTTCTATGACATCCTCAACTATGTAAAGGTCAACTCCCTCATAGTCATGAGCGATAAAGTTTCTTAAATCATAGCTGCCTTTGATATCTTGCTTTTCGAAGTGAGAGAGTATTTCCAATTCACCATTATGTAAAAGTTTATCGAACTGCTCAGCAATAGAAGTCAAATGCATCATAATAGAGGCTCGAGCATTTTGTTCATCTTCAAGCGCTTTTGAAACTGAGCCATATTTTTCAACAATGCTCTCAATAAAGCTGATTTTTTTTTGAATAACTTTAACTCTATCTACGGCTCTAGCACTAAACATGTATCAAATCTTTTAAAATATCATTTTTCATAGCTGAATTACTATCTAAATCAAAAATATCAACATTACGATTAAATTTTTTAATAAGAAGATTTTTCAAGATGTCAACATCATTAAAATAATCATATGCGCTTCTGTTTTTTAAATAATTTTCATCTTTTTTTATTGCTACATCTATATCGCTATAAATATTATCTTCATCACGCGCAAAACTACCGAAAAATCCGACAACATCTATCTGCTTTTGAGTCAATAGTGGTTTTAACTCTTTTAAATAGTTAAAAATATTGTTTTTATTTGCTCTCATCTTTTCTCACTTTATTGCAAAGATTATAGCACAAATAAAACTAAATAATTTTTGCCAAGATACTCTCAACAGAGAAACCAAACTTAGCAAAAAGCTTATCCGCAGGAGCTGAAGCACCGAATGTGTCCATGCCGATTACTTCATCTGCAAATCTGTACCACTCTAAGCCTCTTGCCGCTTCAATAGCCACTTTTTTAGTGTCCGGCTTAATTATTGAGTCGATGTACGCTTTGTCTTGTTCAATTAAGAGGTCATAGCATGGAACTGAAACAACATTTACATCTATACCTTTTTCGTTTAACGCCTCTTTCGTTTTAAGTGCCAATTCTACTTCAGAGCCGCTTGCCATAAGAGTTATCGTCGCATTATTATCACTCGCGAGCAAATATCCGCCTTGAGCCGCACTTCCTTTAATCGGAGTCGGAAGAACCGAGAGGTTTTGTCTTGAGCAGACAAAAGCAGACGGAGATTTCTTCATGTCAAGTGCTGTTTTCCACGCCTCAACATTTTCTGCTCCATCCGCAGGTCTCCAAACGTAAAAGTTTGGCAGTGCGCGAAACTGACTTAAATGCTCAATCGGCTGATGCGTAGGACCGTCTTCGCCGACACCTATACTGTCATGCGTCCAGATAAAGAATTGCTGGATTCCTGTAAGAGCAGCGATGCGAGCAGCAGGTTTTAGATAATCTGAAAAGACGAAAAACGTTGCAGAGAACGGCATAAGCGGTCCATAAAGAGCGATTGCATTAGTAATTGAAGCCATTGCATGTTCGCGGATACCGAAGTAGATATTTCTGCCTTTTGGATAAACGCCCATATCTACAAGTTCAGTTTTGTTTGAAGGGCTAAGGTCTGCGCTTCCGCCTAAAAAGCAAGGGAGTGCTTTTGCAATAGCGTTTAAAATTTTTCCATTTGTGTTTCTGGTTGCATCTGCTTTGTCAAAAGCCGGCCACTGTATGCGAGAAAAATCAGGATTTTGAAGTGCTGCAAGAGCTTCGTTTTGCTCCATCAGCGGAAGAGTTTTAAGGCTGTGAATCCACTCTCGCTCTAGCAAATCACCCTTTTCTACCGCGCATCTAAAACGAACAAGAACATCATCATCTACATGAAAGCTTTTTGTCGCATCAAAACCAGCCGCTTTTTTTGCTTCCGTGATTACATCGCCGCCAAGAGGAGCACCGTGTGAGTGGTGAGAGCCCTCAAGCTTGCCTGCACCTTTTGCGATTGTTGTGTTTGCTATGATAATTGTAGGTTTTGTGTTGCTTTTTGCTTCTGTTATTACACTGTCTATCTCATCAAAGTTGTGTCCGTCACACTCCAAAACATCCCAGCCCTGTGAGATGAATCTGCCGCGGATATTTTCACTTATACTCAAACTTGTTGAACCCTCAATAGTGATACGGTTTGAATCATAGATAAGAATAAGGTTATCTAGTTTGTTGTGTCCCGCGATTGAACAAGCTTCATAACTGACACCCTCTTCCAAATCTCCATCGCCACACAGACAATAAACATTGTGATCTATGACTTTTGCCGTCTCTGAGTTTACCTGCGCGCCCATAAACTTTGAAGCCATTGCAAAACCGACTGCATTTGCAACGCCCTGCCCAAGCGGACCTGTTGTTATCTCAATGCCTGCCGTGTGTCCAAACTCTGGATGTCCCGGAGTTTTTGAGTCTAACTGTCGAAAATTTTTCAAATCCTCAATTGTTAAATCATATCCCCAAAGGTAGTAGAGCGAGTAGATGAGCCCAGTTGCATGCCCGCCTGAGAAAACCAATCTATCACGGTTTAGCCAAGATGGATTTTTAGGATTGTGATTTAAGTGTTCGCTTAAAACAACTGCTATGTCTGCAAGACCCATCGGTGCGCCAGGATGTCCTGAATTTGCAGCCTGAACCATATCAGCTGCCAAAAATCTTATACTGTTTGCCATTTTTTGGCGCATCACATTACTCATCTTGTTTATTACCTTTGTCTGTTTTATTTATGTCTATTTATATATTGTGTAAGAAGCGGTGATAGCTCATTTTTTAGCTTCTCATCAAAACCGTTTAACTCTACTATTAACTCATCGGCTAAACCATTAGCCTCTTTTAGCGCGCTATCAAGCCCTAAGAGTGTGACAAAACTATTTTTTGCTTCGTCATTGTTTGTTAATTTTCCAGCTTCTTGCGAACTCAGCGTAACATCCAAAATATCATCTTGAATCTGAAACAGAAGTCCGAGTTTTATACCAAAATCATAAAGCTTTTCACCCAACTTTTCACGACCGACAATTATTGCACCCATTTTAAGAGAAGCAGCAATTAGTTTTGCGGTCTTATTTGTATGTAAAATTTTTACATCTTCTATACTAAGCGGCTTATTTTCAAAATAACAATCAATCGCTTGACCCAAGACCATGCCGTTTAATCCGCCGTTAGTAGCTAATTCTCTAATAAGTTCAACTCTTGTATAGTCTGAAAACGGAGCATTGCTTAACACCTCAAAAGAGTATGTGTTCAATGCATCACCAGCCAAAATTGCAGTTACTTCATCAAAAATAACATGTAAAGTAGGTTCTCCTCTGCGAAGAGGTGAATTGTCCATTGCAGGCAAATCATCATGAATAAGTGAGTATGTGTGCAAAAGTTCAATGGCATAAGCAGCATGATGAGCTCCGCCAATCAAAAGAGGATTATAAGCATTTACAACGCCTAATAAAAGTGCAGGACGAAATCTTTTTCCGCCGGCAATTAACATCTTGCGTAATGCTTCTTCATATGTTGGATGAATACTTTTTGAAGTCGGTAAGTTATTTAGTAAAAAATTCTCAAAGTTTTGCATGCGAAATTGTATCTAATTTACTTTCACAAAAAACTGAAAATTATCTCTTTGGAAAAGAAGATTTATGGATTCTTTTGGATTATCTAGCACATCATATATCTCCTCTTCATTTTTTATATCTTTGGTATTTACTTGAAGAAGTTTATCGCCAAATTTAAGACCATATTTGTTTGCATCTTTATCAATTTTTACAATAACTAAATTTTTATCAAATGATACTCCTAAAAACTCCAGGAAAGTATTGCTTAAATACCCGCCGCCAAGTCTATTTTGAGTTATTGCTTTTAAAACAACTATCTTGTTCTCTCTTTTGATTTTTAGACTATGCTCAGAGCCGATGTTGCTAAATAATATCTCTCGCATAAGCATTGCACTATCTTTGGCTTTTTTACCGTCAATCTCTAAAATAATGTCATTTTTTTTAAATGGATTATCTTTTTTAAACGGGTTAGAACTGCTAACCACAACAGTAGAATTAACATCTTTGATTCTTATTCCAAAATCACCGTAAGAGACTTTTTTTATTTTTAAAAACCTGTCTATATACTCTTTTTCAATTATTCCCAGCGGCGTAACTATTCCCTCTAAGGCACAACAACTGTTTAAAAGCAAACTGGGCACAGAGAGTGGTTCACTAAATGTTGCAAAACTCTCCAGTCCTACTTCTCTTTTTAAAATTTTGCCCTTGACTATTTTTTTATTGTCTACTCCAAAAAGAGCTGAAGCAGGATTCATATTTATTCTAAAGGGGTATTTGAAATTATTTGTCTCTTCAACAAGATATAGTGATAGGTATGGGTCATGCTTAATGATTTTTACATCCGGAGCAGTTGTAGAAAAAATTAGTTTTTGGTTATTTGGCAGAGGTATTTGAAGCGTTTGATTTACAATTGATTTTGAGTCAACTGTTTTAAGTTTACATGACTCAGAGTCGCCTTTGCACGCATATAGATTTAAAAAAAGAAGGTTTAGCGCTAAAAATAGCCTAAACACTCAGTTGCCCCCAAAGGGATTCATGCCGCCAAGCATACCCAGAGCGCTGTTTTGTCTGTTGTCTTCCACCATTTTATTGGCATCGTTAATAGCGCCGATTAGTAAAATTTGAAGTGACTCTTTGTCGCCAAGAAGCGAATCGTCAATATTTATATCCGTCACTTCGCTCTTGCCGTTTATAGTAATCTCAACTAAACCGCCGCCGCTTTTGACCTTAAAAACTTTAGACTCTAGCTCAGCTTGAAGTTTTTTAGCATTTTCTTGCATTCCTTCAAACATTTTGCTCATGTCGCCCAAGTTGCCAAACACTATATTATCTCACAAACCTGCAACAAAGTCACAGCTTTGCTCAGTCACTAAAGCTACGCCTATCGGCGAGATTTCACCAAAATTCATTAGATACTCTCTAAAATATCTTCGATATCATTGTTCTCATCTACTAAAACAACTTTTGGCTTATAGTTTTGCAAATCTTTTTCATCATATGTAGCATAAGCAACGATGATTATCTTATCGCCTTTGTGAACTTTTCTAGCAGCCGCACCGTTTAAGCAGATGTCTCTTTTGCCGCGTTCACCCAGAATAACATATGTTGAAAATCTCTCACCGTTATTGATGTTCAATATTTCAACTTTTTGTCCAACTCTCATCCTTGCAGCTTCCATTAGCTCCTGATCTATGGTAATTGAACCGACATAGTTTAGGTTTGCATCAGTTACCGTAGCACGATGAATTTTGCTGTACAGCATTTCTATAGTCATCTTATTTTCCTACATTCCCATCTGTTTTTTCATATCACACGGAGAGATTGGCTCATCCCACATGTCAGAGCCGATTAAATACTCTTTAACTACATTTCCGCCGATGATATGCTCTTCTATGATTCTATCAATTTTCTCTTTAGTTAGTGCTGCATACATAAAATGTCCAGGCTCCACTAGCATAACAGGACCTGAACTACAGCGATTAAGGCATGATGTGCGGATAGGCTGAACTGTTCCCATCACGCCCTCTTTCATCAGTTTTTGTGCCAAATGCTGAAATAAATCTTGAGTTTGCGGAGTCACGCACGATGGCTTTGGCATGCCCGGAGGAGCTGATTGTTCACATTTAAATATATAAAATGCTGGCTGAGGAATTCCCATAATACCACCTTGTAAAAATTTTTGCAATTATATCAAAAATTATCTCATAAATAATAACGCATATAAAGAAGTTATTATGTTTAAGAATTAAATTACTTTAATTTTAATAACTCTCTTACTACTTCTCTGTCGTCAAAAGGGAACTTTTCATCATATATTATCTGATAGCTCTCATCGCCTTTTCCAAGTATTACGACTACTTCATCATCTCTTTGGTCACGAAGAGCCATCTCAATAGCCTTTCTTCTATTTAGCTCAACATTTACGACAGCTTTGTCTTCAATGCCCTCTAAAATATCATTGACTATATCTTGCGGGTCCTCATTTCTTGGATTATCGCTTGTTATGTAGAGTTTTTTTGCCAAACTTGCCGCAACTCTCCCCATCAAAGGTCTTTTAGTTCTATCTCTATCTCCGCCTGCGCCAAAAACAACCAAGAGCTCTTTCTCTTTGAGTGCATTTAATACCTGCTGAATTCCATCTGGAGTATGGGCAAAATCAACAATAACATTTGGAACTTCGCTTACCTGCTCCATTCGCCCGCTTACTCCGGCAAAACCCTCTACTACATTTGCGACCTCTTCTAGTTTTTTTCCGGTTAATAGATGTGTCGCCGCGATAGCAGCCATTAAGTTATAGAGATTAAAAAAACCGTGAAGCGATGATGTAAAAGGAACAACATCTTTAAAATGCTGAATTATCCCGCTTGATGCATTATTTAGAGAGTATGCAATCAGCCTGTATGTAGCCGGATTTTCTATTCCGTATGTAAAGGTATTTTTAAAATTAAATGCGGCTTTTGGCTCATCTTTATTTATAAGTTTTCTTCCGTCATCTTGAAAAAAGCTATTTTTTACAGCTATGTATTCACCGATAGTTTTGTGAAAGTCTAGATGGTCTTGGGTAATATTTGTAAGAATTTTAAGCTCGAAATTTAAACCCTCAACTCTTTTTTGGGCAATCGCATGTGAACTTACTTCCATAATAAAGAAGTCGCAACCTGCACTCACCGCTTGATAGATATGCTTATATGTGTTTAAAACAGATGGCGTCGTAAGAGTTTTGCCCTCTACCATTTCATCATTCATAAAAAAGCCGCGAGTTCCTTGCATAGCTGCTTTATATCCCAAATCCAATAAAAAAGAGTAAATCGCGCTTGCCGTTGTTGTCTTGCCGTTTGTTCCCGTGATTCCAACGATTTTTATCTTATCTATTCCAAATAATTTCGCAACATCTTTAATATTTATAATAGAGTGAGCGCCTCTCTCTTTTGCATTCTGAAGATATTTTTCATTTTGCGGAGTCAAAACAAACGCTGTCTCTTTATCGCAATCCTGTGAGTTTTCTGTAATATATTTAAACTCTTGCTCCGGAAGTTCAATTTTCAACTTTTGTGCCTTTTGCTAATTTTTTCAGAAGTTTTCTAAGCAGTTTATCGCTCGGGTACACACTCAGAGCATTTTCTAGATATGTCAACGCCATTTCCGCAAAGTCATGCTCTATTAATTTATCTAAAAAATCAACAAAGTCCTCTTTTTGAGTAATAATTACTCTCGTTGAGAACATGATATTTTCAAAAATTTCTTTAAAATCTCCACCCTCATCAACAAGGGTTTTAAAATCTTTATACAAAATTCCATCTTCAAACTCTACTCTGTCACGAAGCGGTTCCGCAAAAACTTCTCTAAGTTTTTCTAACGAGCCATCCATATTTTGAAGTATTTGACTCATAATAATATCAGCCTGCTCTTTATCTTCCTCTTTTAAAACTTCATAATAATCAAAAAGAGCCTCTGCTCCTCCCTCTCCGCTCATCGCCATCTCTGCAAGAATAACACCGTTATAAGCCTCTTTTGAGTTAGGAAAACTTTGTAAAACTGCTGCAAATTTTTCTAATGCATTCTTATAATCTGATTTAGAAAAGCTATCTTTTGCCTGTGATAATGTTTTGAATTTACTTATTGACATAATTATCCGCACTTATTTATAAATTATCTATATCGTTTTCCATACCAATCGGTACATTAATGACCGTCAGTTCTGGATGAATATCCATTTTTAGCTGTCTCTCTACACCATATTTTAGGGTTGTTCCACTACTGGCACATCCAATACACGCACCCCTTAACTGTATGTACACTTTCGAATTTCTGACTGTTATAAAATCTATGTCTCCGCCATCAAGAGCCAGCGAAGGACGAACCTTATCTATAACATTTTTTACTGGGTTCATTAACTCTTCATCTGTAAATGGAATCATACCCATCCTTTAAAATTTATATGTTTATTATCTTCATAAGATATGACAAAATCCCTTAACAAGTGATAAAAAATATCACTTATCTCCGCCAAGAAAGAATTTGATGTACATAGCTTGGTTTTCTCATACCAACGAGTATATAATCGACATTTTGACTTTGCATTAAAAATCTTATTGCGCACTCTTGCATTGATAAACCACACTCATTAAAAAACTCTTTAAGCTCTTTTTTTGTATTTATTGAACACTCATAAGCAACCATCTTTTTGTACTCTGCAAGATATAAATCTATAAAATTTAGCATTGCCTGAATGTTTCTCTCATCAACTTTTTCTAATGTTTTTTTTATGAGTGGTATTATTTGTGTAAATAAAAAAATATCATAATCACCAATCCACCCAAACTTATGTTTATTTGCATCTAGCTGTTCTAAAAGATTATAAAGTGGTTTTAGTGCCTCGCTATCGCAGATCTCCATCAGCTCATTAAAGTGATGATAGTACTCTTTACTCTCTTCATAGTCTGCAAGGCGATACATCCTGTTGTTATACTTTGCATTTAATGGTCTGTTTGCCAAAACCCTCAAACCGCTATTTTTAGCCCAAGAAGCACATTTAAGCCCATCTCTTTCTAAGATATTAATAGGAAGTTCTATTGTAGTAAAACTGTGTATCTTATTTCCAACTCTTTTTGCTGCATTTTGAGCTAATGTAAGCAGATCTTCGTACGGTAAAAATTCATCACTTAACTCTGGTAAAGAGAAACTATTTGAACTTACGCCGTAAGAGCCGATTCTTCTATATTTAACCTCTTCTTCAAGTCCGACAAATGCTTCTTCAAGCCTTCTGTACATCTCATCGAGTCTTTCGTCTTTTGAAATGCCTCTGTTTATTGCATCTAAAATATAGTACTCCGGGTTATGTATAAGATAGCAGTCCAGTTTCTCAAGTTCCAGCCTCTTTAGCGACATTGACAGTTGATTATGCAAAAATGATTTTGATATAGAGTGATAGCAATCTTGGCTATATTTTACTACCTCTTCTGAATTCTTTATCGCAGAAGAATCCTCTTTATATTCAATTAAATCAGTGCCTTGGATATAACCAAACTTGCTAACTATTTCGACTTCGTCTTTTTTATCTTCATCAAACTCTCTAAATGCCAGCGCAATAGCTCGCTCTGCTCCGCCGTTCATATAATTTGAAGATGTATCTATCATTTTTATACCGGATTCAATAGCCTCTTTTAGACTTGCTACATGCTGCGGATTTAAATCACTGATTCTGTAAGTTCCAAATGCGAAATTACTCATAATATCTCACTCTATAAATTAAGTATTTTAGGATTGGGAGGTTTTATCAAAAAATATATGGTTAAGCACGGTTTACTGTGCGTGGGCTTGACGCCGAGTCAAACTCAGCGTTAGCGTAGCAAAAGGGACTTTGTTCCTTTTGTGTACTTATTAAACAAGCTCGATAAATGCCATAGTAGTAGCGTCACCACGGCGAATACGAGTTCTAATAATTCTAGTATAGCCACCTGGACGATCTACATACTTAGGAGCTATTTCATTTACTAGAGTTTTTGTTGCTTCTTTACTTTGAAGCGCCGCGAATACTGCTTTGTGAGCATTTGAATCGTTTTTACCTGCGATGGTAATAAGCTTTTCAACATAAGAACGAAGCTCTTTTGCTTTTTCAACAGTAGTTTCAATTTTACCATGTTCTATTAACGAAATACTAAGGTTTTTAAGTAAAGCAGCACGGTGTGCGCTTGTGCGACCTAGTTTACGGTATCCATGACGATGTCTCATCTATAATTCCTCTATTAAGCTTATAAAGCTTCTATTTTCTTTTTTAATGCACTAACAACATCATCTGCAAGATCGCCGCCAACTTCATAACCGAACTCTTGAAGTTTTTCAACAATCTCGTCATACGACTTTTTACCTAGATTTTTAACATTTTTAAGATCATTAGTGCTCATCAATGCTATTTCACCTACAAGTTTAATGCTTGAACGATCAAGACAATTAAAACTTCTCGCGCTTAAACCTAAACTGTCAATATGTGCAGTTAGTTTTTTAAGATCTGGGCTCTCTTCAGCTCTCTCTATTGTAGTTGGAGCTTTAACACTAATTTCGCTATTAAATACTGCTAATTGAGCATACATAACTTCTAATGAATTTCTAAATGCATCTAATGGAGAAATTTGTCCATCAGTTCTAATATTTATGATAACTCTTTCAAAGTTAGGGTTGTCTGCTACAAGTACATTTTCAATCTTATAAGTTGCGCTGCGAACAGGAGTAAAATAAGCATCAAGTGCTATATATCCCTCTTCTAAGCTGTCATAAGTATCTTCACTTGCAACATAACCGATACCTTGTGCAATTCTAATACTAAAATTAAGTGTAGAATCTTCATTTAATGTAGCGAGATGAGTATTTGGAGTTACTATTTCTACTTCATTATTTGTAAGATCGCCACCTTTGATTGTACAAGGACCTGCAAAGCTGTAGTTAATCTCTGTTTCTGTAACATTACCAAGCAGCTTAAAGCGAATCTCTTTAAGATTTAAAATAAAATCTGAAATATCTTCAAGCATACCGCGCACTGAGTCAAACTCATGCTTAGCGCCTTCAATTTTAATAGCTATTGGTGCGTAACCAACCGAGCTGCTTAACAAAAAACGGCGAAGTGGATGAGCTAAAGAGATAGCATATCCCGTTTCAAACGGGTATGCCATAATATTAGCTTCATTTTCACTAATCTGCTCTACCTCAAACTCTTGAGGAGCAAGTGGAGTAGTTTTAATTTTTTTCATTTAACGCCTTTGTATTTAAACTATTATTTCGAGTAAAGCTCAACGATTAAACGCTCTTCTACAGGGATAACAACTTCTTCACGCTCTGGTAAACGAGTAAAGATACCGAATTTTTTATCAGCATCAATATCAACCCATGGAGCTATTCCAGTTTGGTTAACAAGTTCAATTGCACGATTAATTTGAACATTAGTCTTGCTGCTCTCACGAATCTCGATTTTCTGACCAGGTCTTACACGGTAAGAAGGAATATCAAGTTTTGCGCCATCTACTAAAAGGTGGCCGTGAGTAACAAGTTGACGAGCAAAACGGCGAGTTGATGCAAATCCCATACGATAAACAACATTATCTAATCTTTGCTCAATTAAAGTAATAAGGTTTGTACCTGTATTGCCTTCTCTTCTTTTAGCTTCAACGAATAGTGCGCGGAATTGCTTCTCAGAAACACCATACATAAATTTTGCTTTTTGCTTTTCGTTTAATTGTAATCCATACTCAGATACTTTTTTACGACGCTGACCATGTTGACCTGGAGCATACGGACGTTTTTCTAATGCAGATTTACCTGCTAAACGACGCTCCCCTTTTAGGTTAAGGCTAACTCCAAATCTTCTTTCGATTTTTTCTACTGGACCTCTATATCTTGCCATCAGTAATCTCCTTAAACTCTACGGCGCTTAGGCGCGCGACATCCATTGTGTGGTAGTGGAGTAACATCTTTCATGTATGTTACGCGAATACCTTCAATTGAACCTACTGCTTTAGTTGCAGTTTCTCTTCCTGAACCAGGACCTTGAACTTTAATACCAAGTTCTTTTATACCATGCACTTGTGCTTTAGCTACCGCATCTTCAACAGCTGCTTGAGCTGCAAACGGAGTAGATTTTTTGCTACCTTTAAAACCAAGGCTGCCAGCAGAACTCCAAGCGATTAAATTACCCATATCATCTGTAATAGTTACAAGCGTATTGTTAAATGATGCAGAGATATGAACTATACCGCGTGCAATATTTTTTCTTACTACTTTTTTTCTAACAGCTTTTCTTTTTGCCATCTGTTATCCCTTACGCTGCGCCGACAGTTTTGCGTTTGCCCTTACGAGTACGCGCATTTGTCTTAGTTTTTTGACCACGGCATGGAAGACCACGACGGTGACGAAGACCTCTGTATGAACCTAAATCCATAAGTGCCTTGATGTCCATTGCAACTTGTTTACGAAGATCACCTTCTACTACATGATTAGCGCGAATCTCTTTAGTGATTGCTGCTACATCATCTTCGCTTAGTTCGTAAACTCTCTTATTATAATCTATACCTGTCGCATCTAAAATTTTGCGAGAAGCATGTAGACCAACTCCATAGACATATGTTAGACCATACTCTATTCTTTTTTTCTTAGGTAAATCAACACCAGAAATACGAGCCATGGTTATCCTTGTCTCTGTTTATGTTTTTTAACTTTGCAGATTACTCTTACAATGCCTTTTCTTTTGATAACTTTACAATCATCACACATCTTCTTAACTGAAGCTCTTACTTTCATCGAAAGTCCTTACAATAAATTCTCATAAAATTTGAACAGAGTTCAGCTTTTATTCAGTCACTAAAGCTACGCCTATCGGCGAGAATTAATACATTCTCATAAAATCTGAACAGAGTTCAGCTTTACCCCTACTCTTTGCTGTCTGTAGGCAAACAATTTTAGCTTACCAATACTTTTATCTATACATATCTATATAGGTAAAAATACTCTTCTATTTTGTTAAAACAGCAAAGCGGATGAGGATTATACACAAATAAATGTAAAAGATTTATTAAGTTGCTTTATTTTGTTTACTTTAATAAATTTTGACTCTATTTTTACAAATTAATCCCATAAAACACTCACCCCATACTCTTGATTTAGAACTATAAATTTATTGTAGTAAACTTTTTTACCATATTTTTTACTCAATAACTCTACTTCTATACTTTCATCCTCAAGAAGTTCTCTTATCTCTTTATATGAGAGCCATTTTCCATATTTTGCAAGACTGTTTTGCCAAATTCTAAAATCACATGTAGAGCTCTTTGTAAGTTCAAACATCTCTCCATCTTCGGTTTTCCAATTAGCATTTGAGCATGCATACAGTTTTACTTTTTTGCCGCTTACTTCTTTATCCCTGACTTCAATACTTCCATTATCACAATATGGGCATTTTCCTAAAATCATTTGACACTCTTTTTTATAATACTATAACTATAAAAAAATTAAAATTTTAAAAATATGGCAAATTGCAAAGTTTTTATTTTAAAAAAAATTTATACTAATTTAATAATCTTCTATCGGCATTAAATATGCTTTTTGCTTTTAAAAATAGAACTAACATATATATAACACCTATTCCATAATTCAATGTTTCTTCACTCGCTCCATAAGAGTATAAGTCAGCCCAAAAAAAGTAAATTATAGAACTAATAGCAATGGCTGCAATTACAAGAGAAACAAAATATAAACCATCACTATACAAACTAACAAGCAGAGCCAAACCAATATAAACAGGTACGGTGTGCCCCGTAAGATACCAATAGAGAGCTCCAACCATTATAATTAATATATTAAGCAGCATTTTTTAACCTTCTTAATTATTTTTTATAAGTTTAACTAAATATTTCTACAATTCAAAAAGAAGAGATAGTATCTTGTGTGCTAAAGTAGATATAATGCCAAACATAATTCTCGATTAAGTTGAGATAGACGGAATAACAAGGAAATATTTTGAAACAAAACGAACACTTAGAGCTCGGAGTCATTAACTGCCTGCGAATAGATAGACATACCCCTCACGGCATATTTTTAGAATCTCTGGATGAAAAGGATGTGCTTTTGCCGCAAGCCTATGTTACGGATGAGATGCATGATGATAAACTTATTGAGGTATTTTTATATACCGATTCGGAAGATAGACTCATAGCAACAACACTAAAACCAAAAGCGATGCTTGATGGATTTGCTCTTTTTGAGGTAGTTGATGTTGCACCGTTTGGAGCATTTGTAAACTGGGGACTTGCAAAAGATCTGCTTGTTCCAAATATGTTTCAAAAAACGCCATTTAAAGTCGGCGACAAAAGATTTTTAAGGGTTGTTTACGATGAGAGAACTCATCGTCTTGTCGGAAGTGAAAAATTGGGTGATTTTTTCGATAAAAGACCTAAAGGACTTGCTTCGCACAAAGAGGTCGAAATACTCATTATTGCAAAAACTCCGCTTGGTTTTAAATGTATCGTAGAAGAAAAATACGAAGGCTTGATATACCACAATGAAATATTTGAAAAAGTGGATATCGGAAGCAAAAGAGTGGCGTTTGTCAAAACTGTTAGAAAAGACGGGTGTATTGATTTAAGCCTTCAAGCCGGAGGAAGCAAACAAAAAGATCTCTCAAGCGAGAGAGTTTTATCTCTTTTAAAAAAGAGCAACGGAAGTATGCCGTATAATTACAAAAGCGATGCTCAGCTTATTAAAGATGTATTTGGGCTTAGCAAAAAAGAGTTTAAACGCTCACTTACTGCTCTCTTAGAGAGCGGAGCTATCGAAGTTAAAGACAGCGGTATTTATCTAAAGGGCTAAAATGGCGAAAGAAAAAAAAAGCATAGAGCTCTCTGATAAAAAGATATCTTTCAATTTGGAGAGAGTTTCATATAATGTTATACGGTTTTTTCCAACCAAAATGACAGTAGATGTTATGGTGTTTGAAGATGGCATAAAAGATGGCGTAAAAACTATTCCCTTTGCCCATCTTCCAAAAGAGATAAAAAAAATTATTAAACCGAACTAAATATATTTAAGGAACTCCTTTTGACATTTAACCAAATCAAGATGGCTGTCTACTCCACGGTTGTCACAAACTTTTATGGATTTAAACTGACAAAATTTAAAGATTCAAAAGATAAGAAGAGCCTTAGAATTGACTATGCAAACAGACTGCTTAATAAATTAAATATAAAAATAAAAGTTATAAACGAAGAGAAACTTCCACAAGATGGACAATATCTTCTAATTTCAAATCATAGAAGCATTATCGACCCTCTGATTGTTGAAATTGCTACACAAAACAGCTTGATTTTTGGATACTGGATAGCAAAAAAAGAGCTCTATGACTCACTTTTTTTTGGAAAATTTACCAGAAATGCGGGAACAATTCTTCTTGACCGCGAAGCCTCTCAGATGAGCGGCTTTTTTAAAGATATAAAAAGTTGTGTCAAAGAGGGCAACTCTGTTTTTATCTTTCCGGAGGGAACCAGAAACAAAACGGATGCGGAACTTACAGAGTTTAAAGAGGGCTCTCAAATTATTGCAATCAAAAATAGGCTTCCGATTCTTCCTGTTTTTATACGCTCAAAAGCAGATGCTATTTTAAAATCGGCAATAAATGACTCTACAGAGCAGCGAATAATTGAGCTAGAGATAGGCGACATCATAGATTATAAAGATAAAACTATGCCTTTGGAAGAGGCTTATAGAAAACAGTTTAATATAACCAACTAAACTATTATCTCTTTTTGGTTAACATACATTACAAGAAATGGAGAAGCTACATGTCAGAAGTTAAAAAATGTAATTCATTGGAAGAAGTTAGACAAGAGATAGATAAAATTGACGATTTAATTGTTGAGCTTATATCTCAAAGAAGCCACCTTGTGCGTCAAGCTGCATCATTTAAAAACAGCATCGAAGAGGTTAAAGCCGAAGACAGAGTGGATTACATCTTGCAAAAAGTTCGTCATGCCGCAATTAAAGCTGATGTCTCTCCAAATATGATTTCTGATCTTTTTAAAATTATGATAAACGAGATGGTTGAGACAGAAATATCAGAATTTAGAAACACTCAAACATTTTAGAGCAGTATATATAAAAAGAGGGTGATACCTCTTTTTATTTGTATCTGTAAGTGATACGACCTTTATCAAGAGAGTATGGCGTTAGTTCAAGTTTTACCTTATCACCCGGTAATATTTTTATATAGTGCATACGCATCTTACCAGCGATATGACACAAAATAATATGCCCATTTTCTAACTCAACACGGAATGTTGCATTTGGCAAAGCCTCTATAATCTTGCCATCAACTTCGATAACATCTGATTTAGCCATTTTAATCCTTTTTTTCTCAAGCCAGAGATAAAATTTCAGCTTTACCATTGACAATTGCAACAGTATGCTCGTAGTGTGAGCCGCGTAAACCATCGGCACTAACAACATCCCACTTGTTCTCTAAAATTAGTGGTTTTGAATCTTTTTGACAAATCATCGGTTCTAAACAAAAAACCATTCCGTTTTTTATCTTTGGACCTGCTTTTGCATCTTTTCCATCTAAATAATTTGGAATTTCAGGTTCTTCATGAGGTTTTTTGCCAATACCATGACCACAAAAGCTATGTAGTGGCACAAAACCTCTCGAACGAATTGAATTTTCCAATATAGCAGATAGTTCTTTAAATCTCATACCTACTTTAATTGACGCTATCGCCTCATAAAGAGAATCCTTAGCGCATGCGATAAGTTCTTCATCTTTAGCGGTTACTTTACCGACAGCTGCCGTAATTGCCCCGTCACCAAACCATCCATTAAGCTCAGTTCCAATATCATAACCTATAATATCACCATCTTGGAGTATGTAGTCAGTTGGGATACCATGAATAATAACTTGATTAAGAGAGGTGCATACTGCATTAGGAAAGCCGTAAAGACCTTTAAAAGACGGCCTAGCACCTTGAGAGCGGATATAATCCTCTGCCATTGCGTCAAGCTCTTTTAAAGAAATCCCTACTTTTGTATTTTGTTTTAGAAGTTCTAGTGCTCCGCCAACAATTTTGTTGGCAGCGCGAAGTTTTTCAATCTCCACTGGTTGTCTTAGCGCAATGGCCATTATTTATAGACCAACTGCACTTAGCGTCTCATATTTACTCATGTAAATTTGAGCTTCAATTTTTCTCATTGTATCAAGTGCAACTTGCACAACGATTAAAACTGCCGTACCGCCAAAGAAGAACGGAACGCCCATCCCCTTTATAATCATGAACGGCAGTGTAGCAACAAGTCCGAGATAAAGAGCGCCCGTAAATGTTAGATTACTGGCTGTGGTATTTAAAAATTCAGCAGTAGCATTTCCGGTACGAATACCAGGAATAAATCCACCCTGTTTTTTCAAATTTTCAGATATATCTTTTGCATTGAAAGTGATTGATGCATAAAAGAATGCAAAGAAAACAACAAAAATAAATGTCAAAAAGTTAAAGAAATAACTATTTGGATTTAGATAATCTGCAATTGCTATAATAGTAGGATTGCTACTGCTAGATAAAACAGTCATAGGAAACATTAATATTGCACTAGCAAAGATAACCGGAATAACACCGGCCAAATTAACTTTAATAGGAATATAGTTCATAACTCTCTTATTTTGGTTTTGCATAATAACTTTTTTAGCATATGTAACAGGAACACGGCGTTCACCAAGCTCAACATAAATAATAACAGCAATTGTTCCAAATACAAGAGCAAGAATTGCAATTACAGTTAAAAAGCTCATAGCGCCTGTATTAACCATTGTAAACATTTGACCTATTGCACTTGGTATTGCCGAAACAATTCCGGCAAAAATAATCAAAGATATACCGTTACCTATACCGCTTTGAGTAATCTGTTCACCAATCCACATTAGTAACATAGTTCCGGCTAACATTGAGATAGCAGAAAGCATTATAAATGTATTTAAATCAACTAATATTGCGCTATTACCGTTTGGTCCTGTTAAACTTTGAAGTCCAACACTTATACCGATAGCTTGAATAATTGTAATAACAATTGTCGCATAGCGAATAATTTGCATATACCTAACCATTCCATCTCGTTCTTTTTTCATCTGTCCAAGCGGAGCAAATGTAGCAGCCAAAAGTTCCATAATAATTGAAGCGGTAATGTAAGGCATAATTCCAAGAGCTATGATTGACATTCTCTCAACGGCATTACCGCTGAACATATTAAATAAACCTAATGCATCTGCTTGGTGGGAATCGAAGAATGAAGCTATAACAGCAGCGTCAACGCCTGGAACTGGCACATATGCCAGTAGGCGATAAATAAATAAAAACCCGATAGTAATAAATATCTTATTAACTAGATTTTTATTCACGACTATTTACCCGTAGTAGTAACGTTATCGTCTTTAATTTTTGATGCTAAATCTTTAGCAGAAGCACCAACTAACTTAACTTTTGTTACAGAAGCGGCAATTTTATGAACACCACGGATACTCTCTATAGTAATTTCACTTAACTCTGCAACTGCTTTTATTTTATCAACATTAATTACATATGGTTTTACAACACGAGATGTAAATCCGATTTTAGGTAATCTTCTTGCAAGTGGAGTTTGTCCACCTTCAAAGTTTCTTTTTCTTGAACTACCAGAACGAGCAGTTTGACCTTTTCCACCACGAGTAGAAGTCTTACCCATTCCAGAACCACATCCACGCCCAACTCTTTTACGATTTGCCGTAGAACCTTCAGCAGGTGTTAAATTTTCAATACCCATCATCTATCCTTTTAAGCGACCTAGTGCTTCAACTGTAGCGCGCACTAGTGTAGCTGGATTGTTTGAACCGATTGACTTTGTAAGTACATCTTTTATACCTGCAAGTTCAAGAACAGGACGAGTAGCACCACCCGCGATTACCCCTGTACCCTCTGATGCCGGCTTTAATAAAATACGACTTGCATTGTATTTATGCTCAATATCATGTGCAATTGTAGTACCTCTGATACTAACTTTACTTAAGTTTTTAAATGCATTATCTACGGCTTTTTTAATTGCATCTGGAACTTCTTTCGCTTTTCCAGTGCCAAAACCGATAGTACCTTTTTTATCACCAACTACTATCAATGCTGTAAAACGGAAACGACGCCCGCCTTTTACAACTTTTGTAACACGACCTATATTTACTATTGATTCTTCAAAATCTTCTCTATTGATTTCCATTTTAACCCCTAGAACTTAATTTCGTTTGCACGAAGTGCGTCACCAAATGCAGCTATTACACCGTGGTATTGGTAACCATTACGATCAAATACAATCTCAGAAATATTAGCTTTTTTCAGTGAAGCAGCAAATACTTCACCAAGCGCAGCTGCACCCTCTTTGTTTGCTTTATGACCTGTTACTTTTGAATTAATAGCAGCTAGCGTTGTAGCTGTTACATCATCAATAGCTTGAACACTCAAATAACGATTTGAACGAAATACAGAAACACGAGGAAGTGAAGCACAACCAGATATTTTTGCACGAATACGGCGTTTTCGCTTTAAACGATTAGCTATCTTGCTTTTTAATACTTTAGCATTCATTTATACTCCTCCCTTATTTCTTAGAAGTTTTACCGGCTTTACGCGCGATAACTTCCTCAACATATTTAACACCTTTACCTTTGTAAGGCTCTGGTGGACGGAATGATCTTATCTCAGCAGCAGTTTGACCAAGCGATTGCTTGTCATGACTTTTAAGAGTAATAACATTTTTTTCAACGACAGCTTCAACACCTGATGGTAATTCATAGTTGATATCGTGTGAATATCCAAGTTGTAGGTTAAGTACGCTACCATTAACAGCAGCACGGTAACCAACACCATTAATCTCTAAAGCTTTTGTATATCCAGTTGTTAAACCAGTAACTACATTTTGAGCCAGTGCACGATATGTACCCCAGAAAGCTCTATGAGCACGAGAATCCGATAGTGTTGCAAAAGTTAAAACATTACCATCTAAAGTGAAAGCAACATTTCCTTTTGTATCTAAATCAACACTATTTTTGCCTTTAGCAAAAGTTATAACATTTTCGTTTGCACTAACAGCTATATCAGATGCAAATTGTACGGGTAATTTACCAATTCTTGACATGTTATTTCCTTCCTACCAAATCGTACACATAACTTCGCCACCAACGCCAAGCTGGAAAGCTTTATCGTTTGGTAGAATGCCATGTGATGTACTAACAATAATAGTTCCGTAACCATTTTTGAAACGCTTAATCTCTTCTTTGCCTTTGTAGACACGACGACCAGGTTTAGATATTCTCTTCATTTCATTAATGACACTTTTACCGTTTTCACCGTATTTCAATACAACATTGATAGTCTTTTTAACGCCGTCTTCAACAACATTAGAACTTTCAATATAACCTTTTTCAACTAAAATGTTTGCCATTGCTTCAATACTCTTAGAGTGAACAAGCGTAGTAACATCTAATCTTCTCATACCAGCATTACGAATACGAGTTAACGCGTCCGATACTAAATCATTTATCATTTTTTTCCTTTGCTAATCATCAGAAGTTTCAAGGGTAGACTGTTGCCTACCAGCTTGACTTTCTAACGCCTGGGATTAATCCCTCATTTGCCATTTTTCTAAAACATACACGACATATTCCGAAGTCACGGATAACAGAGTGTGGACGACCACAAATCTGACATCTTGTGTAACCGCGAACTTTAAACTTCGGCTCTCTAGAAGCCTTTACAATCATCGACTTCTTAGCCATTAGTTGCTCCCTTTAGTAAAAGGCATACCCATTTTCTCTAAAAGAGCAAATCCTGCCTTGTCTGAATCAGCAGTCGTTACAACCGTGATATTCATACCATGAATTTGCATGATAGAATCATAACTGATTTCTGGAAAAATCAATTGCTCTTGTAGTCCAAAGTTGTAGTTACCACGACCGTCAAAACCATTTCTAGGAACTCCACGAAAGTCTTTCACACGCGGAAGAGCAATAGAAACTAGACGATCAAAAAAGTTGTACATCTTTTCACCACGAAGCGTTACACGAATACCAACAGGCATTCCTTCACGAACTTTAAAACCAGCAACTGATTTTTTTGCTATTACCGTGCTTGCTTTTTGACCGGCAATTTTAGTAATAGTATCTTCAATGTTTTGGATAAGTTTATTATCTTTCATCGCAAAACCTGCACCAACAGAGATAATTACCTTATCTAATGAAGGAGTTTGCATCGGGTTTTTAATCCCTAAGTCTGCTTGCAACTCAGATTTTAAACTTAAATATTTTTCTTTTAAACGAGCCATCTACTTATGCCTCCACTTTACGAACATTTGAAACATCTATAGGCATCTCTTTATTGATATGTCCACCTTTAGTGTTATCTTCTGTAGGTTTGATAGCTTTCTTAGCAATTTTGCAACCTTCAACTATTACCTTGTTTTTCTTTGGTAATACTTCAAGCACAGTAGCTTTTGTTCCGCGATCGTCACCAGCGATAATTTCTACAGTATCGCCTTTTTTGAATTTAAACTTTGCCATTAAACAACCTCCGGCGCAAGAGATACGATTTTCATAAAACCACCGTAACGCACTTCACGAGCTATTGGGCCGAAAATACGAGTGCCAACCGGCTCTCTCTTGTCATCAAGTATAACAGCTGCATTATCATCAAAACGAATAAGAGAACCATTTTCACGGTGAATCTCTTTAGCAGTTCTAACTACAACAGCTTTTACAACTTTACCTTTTTTAACTTTAGCAGTAGGAGTCGCTTTTTTTACAGAAGCAATGATAACATCACCTACTCTTGCATAACGACGCTTAGAACCGCCAAGTACCTTAATACACATAATCTCTTTTGCACCTGTATTATCAGCTACATTTAGACGAGTAAAACCTTGGATCATTATTCTGCTCCTAGTATTACTGTTTTAAGTCTATATGATTTAGTCTTAGAAAGCGGGCGACACTCGATTGCAATAACCTGATCGCCAACTTTTAACTCATTGCGTTCATCATGTACCAGGTACTTTTTGAAGCGCTTTACAACTTTATGGTAACGAGGGTGCATTACACGACGCTCAACAACAACACTTGCTGTCTTATCGCCTGAAATTTTAACTACATTACCTTGAATTTCACGTTTATGTGTCATTGCCAGCCCCTATTTCGCTGCACTAAGTGCAGTGCTGATTCTAGCAACATCTTTTTTAGCGATACGAAGTTCGCTAGTGTTTTGTAGTTGCATCATCTGTTTTTTAATTTTTAGAGTAAAGAGCTGAGTCTTTTTCTCTTTTAGCATTGCCTGAAGCTCTGCTATGTTTTTATCTGCTAAATCAGAATATTTCATTGCTCATCTCCGCAGTAATTATTTTTGTTTTGAAAGGTAACTTGTGCAGAGCAAGAGTTAATGCTTCACGAGCAAGCTCTTCCGGAACACCAGCCATTTCAAAAATTATACGACCTGGTTTAATGTTCATTACCCATTGGTCAACTGAACCCTTACCCTTACCCATACGAGTTTCAAGAGGTTTTGCAGTTAACGGTTTAGCCGGGAATACACGAATCCAAATTTTACCATTTCTTTTTATGTGACGAGTAGCTGAAATACGAGCTGACTCAATCTGACGAGAGTTGATACGACCTGCTTCAACTGCTTTTAGGGCAATATCACCAAATGCTAATGTATAACCCGAACGAGCGTAACCACGGTTACGGCCTTTCATCATTTTACGATATTTAGTTCTCTTAGGCATCAACATGATTATTCAGCCTTTCCGCTATTTTCGCGTTTAGGAGCACGCTTCGGACGACGTGTCTCTTGTTTTTCTTCTTTAACTTCAGCCGGAATACCTTTAGTGAGAACTTCACCTTTAAATATCCATACTTTAACACCGATACAACCGTATGTAGTGTGAGCTTCAGCAAATCCATAATCTATTTTTGCACGAAGAGTATGTAAAGGAACGCGTCCCTCTAAATACCACTCAGTACGAGCCATTTCAGCACCGCCAAGACGACCGCTTACAGATACTTTAATACCTTTAGCTCCGCCTCTTTGTGCGTTTTGCATAACTTTTTTCATAGCGCGTCTGAAAGCAACACGACGCTCTAATTGAGTAGCAACATTTTCTGCAACAAGTTGCGCAGAAATTTGAGCTTTTTTCTCTTCTTTGATATTTACTGATATAGGTTTACCTACAAGAGCTTGAAGAGTATCTTTAAGCTTCTCAATATCTGAACCCTTTTTACCGATAATGATACCAGGGCGTGCAGCAATAATAGTTACACGAAGTCTTTTAGCTGTTCTTTCTATGATAATGTTAGAAACACCCGCATAGTAAAGTTCTTTTTTCAAATATGTACGAATCTTGTAATCTTCGCCTAAGTATGCTGCTGCAGTCTTAAAATTAGGAAACCATCTGCTTTCCCAATTGCGATTTATGCCAAGACGCAAACCAATAGGATTAACTTTTTGACCCATATTATTTACCCTCTACTTCTACTAAAATATGCGCTGTCGGTTTTCTAATACCTGATGCCATACCGCGAGCTCTCGGACGAAATCTCTTTAGTACAGGACCATTATCAACACGGCATGATGTTACTATACAATCGCTAGCTTCGTTACCGCTGTTTGCAACTGCTGACGCAACTACTTTTGCAATAATTTTTGCTGCTTTGTTTGGTGTAAACTCTAAAGCTGCTAGTGCCGCTTCAGCGTTCATACCTTGAATCTCTCTTGCAATAAGACGAGATTTCATCGGTGAAACACGGATAAATTTTAATAATGCTCTAGCCATGATTAACCTTTCTTCTGTACAGAGCCCTTATGGCCCTTAAATGTACGAGTTGGTGCGAATTCACCTAGTTTATAACCAATGTGATTCTCTGTTACATATACAGGTACAAATTGACGCCCATTATGAACATTCATAGTCAAGCCAACCATGTCAGGTAGAACCATACTTCTACGAGACCAAGTTTTGATAGGTTTTTTATTTCCTTCTGCTTTGGCTGCAACTACTTTTTTCATTAAATGATCATCAACAAATGGACCTTTTTTTACACTTCTTGCCATTTAACTACCTCTTCGGATTAGATTTACGGCGAGTAATAATAAGTTTATCACTTGCTTTTTTACGACGAGTTTTTGAACCCTTCGTTGGTTTACCCCACGGAGTAACTGGGTGACGACCTGAATTCGTTTTACCTTCACCACCACCGTGCGGGTGATCTATTGGGTTCATCGCAGAACCACGAGTTTGAGGACGAATACCCATATGACGACTACGACCTGCTTTTGCGATAACGATGTTAATATACTCTTCGTTTCCGACAATTCCGACAGTAGCCATACACTCACCTAGTACTAAACGCATTTCAGAAGATGGCATACGAAGTGAAACATACTTGCCGTCACGACCCATAATTTGAGCGCTTGTTCCAGCTGAACGAACCATTTGTCCGCCTTTGCCAACTTTTAACTCAATATTATGAACTGATGTACCAACAGGTATATTCATAAGTTTCATTGCATTACCAGGCTTAATATCAATGCCAGATTCAGCAGAGATAACTGCGTCGCCTACATTTAAATTTTTTGGTAAAAGAATATATCTTTTATCTCCATCTGCATATGTAACTAAAGCAATACGACAGTTACGGTATGGATCATACTCTACTGTGCTAACAGTACCGGGAATACCGAATTTATTTCTTTTGAAATCAATAATACGGTAAAGTTTTTTAGCACCTGCTTCTTTATGACGAGATGTAATACGACCGTTATTGTTTCTTCCCGCTGCTGCCGGAAGTTTAATCAATAAAGAACGCACAGACGCTTTTGAAGTGATATCACCACTGTCAACATTAGTATAAAAACGACGAGACGGAGTTACCGGTCTATAAGTTTTAATTGCCATGTTAAACCGCCAAACTTTCTATTTGTGCACCCTCAGGTAACTTAACATAAAACTTTTTAAAGTCATTTTGCTTACCTTGTACACCACGGAATCTTTTTATTTTTCCGCTTTGATTAAGTGAGTTGATTCTTGTTGGAATAATTCCAAAATACTCACGAAAAACCTCTTTTAGACCAGTTTTACTCATACGAGGAGAAGTTTGAACAACGATTATTCCGTCTTCTTGCATACCAAGTGTCTTCTCTGTATAGAGTATAGATTTAATATCTGTAATATCTGCCATTTATTTAGCCTCTCCTACAAGATTTTCCCATACCGCTTTTTCGATCACAAGTGAACGATAATTCGCAGCTAAATAAGCATTCAATTCATTCTCTTCAATTACATATGTACTTGAAATGTTTTCAAATGCTAAATATGTTTTTTCATCTAAAACCGTTTTTACAAAAAGAGTGTCTCTTTGATTTAACGATTTAAACATTGCAGCAGCATCTCTTGTTTTACCAGATGCTATTTCAATGCTGTCAACGATGAATAAACTACCGTTTTGTGCGTGTTGATTTAACGCAAAGTTAAGAGCAAGTTTTTTTTGCTTCTTATTAACTTTAAGATCATAATTACGATTGTTCTTAGGACCAAACGCTTTACCACCGCCAACAAATGTTGGAGCACGCTTTGAACCAGCACGACCGCGACCGCCACCTTTTTGAGCCCATGGCTTCTTACCGCCACCTCTAACTTCTGCACGAGTCAAAGCTGATGCAGTGTTAGCTCTCATAGCTGCTTGTGTAGATTTTACATACAGGTATAAGTTGTGAGGATTAATACCAGAAAAACTCTCCGGCAAAGCTAACTCAGAAGCTTTTTCCATTTTTTCATTTAGAACTATTGCGCTCATTATCTAGCTACCTTTACACGACCTAAAGAACCATTTGCTCCAGAAACTGAACCAACAACCGCAATGATTTTGTTTTCAGCATCATAAGAAACGATTTCGTTCTTAACACTATTTTGTGTGTTTCCGTGTTGTCCAGGCATTTTCTTGCCCTTCATAACGCGACCTGGCCACTCTGCATTACCGATAGAACCTGTTCTACGGCCAAATCTATGACCATGTGCAGCAGGACCACCAGAGAAATTCCAGCGCTTCATTGCTCCGGTAAAACCATGTCCTTTAGTAGTAAAAGTAGATTTTATAACTTTAGCTTCTGCTAAAGGTGTTAAATCTAAATCACCAGCTTCAGTGTTTGCTACTTCTAAAGTAACAAAACGGTTAAACTCAGATGAAAGGCTATATTTCTTTTGCTGACCTTCAATTGACTTATTCATTTTTTTACCGCTCTTGTACGCAACAATTGCAGTCTCTTTATTAACTTCACATACCTTAGTATCTAATACTCTTAAAAGAGTAACAGGCTTACTAGGAACTGTGATAGTACGGCTCATACCGATTTTTTCAACAATATATTCCACGATGACCTCCTACTTATCCATAGAGCGAACTTCTACATCCACTTCCGGTGCAAGATCTAGTTTCATTAGAGAATCTACTGTTTCTGGCGTTGCAGAAACGATATCAATTACTCTAGCGTGCATACGGATTTCAAACTGCTCACGAGAACTTTTGTTTACGTGTGGAGATTTGATAACCGTATATTTACGAATCTTTGTTGGCAAAGGGATTGGACCACGAATTACCGCGCCTGTACGCTTTACAGCCTCAACTATTGATGCAACTGATCTATCAAGAACACGATGATCATAAGCTTTCAATTTTAAACGAATTTTTTCCATGTTTTTCCTTCTAAAGAACTCGTCAGGTCTAGCCTAACTATATTAAGGGAGCGGAATTGTATCCAAACTATCTCTATTATTCAAGAATATATGGGCTAAAATTTGAATTTTGTATAAATTTATTTCCTTTTAATAAGGAAATGGTAGAATTACAATATGGAAATATTACTAGAAGACTTATATAAAACCGATATTAATTTAGAAAAATTCCACTTTAGAAAACTATTTTTGGAAGATTTAAGCTACCAGATAAATGGAATTTCACAAAGCGGGAAGACCAAACTTGTCAAAAATTATCTTTTGGGGCTTAAAAAGAGTAGTTATATCTATATTGATTGCAGAGATTTGCGCATAGATGTAGAAGAGCTAAACAAAACACTTTCAATCTTTTGCAATAAGTACAAAATAAATACTCTTGTACTTGACAACTATATAGAAGATATCCAAATTATCAATGTGCCTCAACTGATTATATGCAGTGAACTGCACCATAAAATTGATTTTTTAACAAGCGTAAAACTATATCCGCTTGATTATGAGGAGTTTTTGGCATATGAGCATAAGTACGACTCGACCGCCTTAAATCACTTTTTTAAACTTGGCGGCTTTCCCTCCATGCACAAGATTAGTAACGACGAGAGAGTTGTCTACATTCAAAAAATATTAAGACATGCGCTAAGTGCCATGGAGCTGGATATTTTAATATTTTGCACAAAGATGATGGCACAAAAAATATCTCCATACTCTGTTTATGAAAGACTAAGACATACAAAAAAAATATCAAAAGACAAACTATATAAATCTTTTGAGAGCTTAAGCGAAAAAGGGTACATCCATCAGCTTCAAAAAGTTAATCACCCAAAAGCCATCAGAAAAATCTATCTCTGCGACATCTCTCTAAAATCTGCCCTGACTATAGATAAAAATTTTAGTAAACTTTTTGAAAATATGATATATTTAGAACTTTTAAAATCAGACAAAGAGTGTTTTTATGATGATGGAATTGACTTTTATTTGCCGCAAAGTGACGAGGTAATTTTAGGAATGCCTTTTGCCGATGAGAGAACACTCTTTAAAAAGATGGAAGCTATAGAAGCATTTCTGTTTACATATCAAGTAAAAAAAGTAATTACAATTACCATGAGCACAGAGGGAAGTATGAGCCACCCTATCTCACGCGTAGAGATGATTCCGTTTGATATTTGGGCAATTGGAGATTAAGCTGTAAATTTATTTACACTTTCTCCAAACGGCTTCACTTTGGGTACCCCAAAATCATAGATTTTGACCCTTAAGTTGCAGGGGTTTGAAAAAAATATAAATAAAATCAAGGATGACTATATGTTATGCGGTATTGACGAGGCGGGACGCGGTCCGCTTGCAGGCGATTTAGTAATTGCAGGATGTATTTTAAACAGATTTATTGATGGTTTAAATGATTCAAAAAAACTTAGCGAGAAAAAAAGAGAATCTCTTTATGAGGCAATAACTAAAAATTCTACCTACCATATAGTTAAATTCTCTGCAAAAGAGATTGATGAGCTTGGAATCTCAATTTGTCTAAAAAGAGGACTTCAAGAGATAATGAAAAATTTGCCATGTCAAGAGTATCTTTTTGATGGCAACTCGAATTTTGGGATAGCAGGATTACCTACCATGATAAAGGCGGACGGCAAAGTTGCAGAGGTCAGTGCCGCTTCAATACTTGCGAAAGTCACACACGACCGAGACATAATGGAGTTAGCAAAAAAGTATCCGCAGTATCAGCTTGAGAAACACAAAGGTTATGGAACGGCTCTACATATAGAGATGATAATGAAACACGGCTACTCAGAAATTCACAGAAAAAGCTACAAGCTAAAAGCGCTTGCACCTAGACTTTTTTAAAAATTATCTAAAAGTATAATATTTACGAAAGTGCCCTCAGAGAGGTTGCCGTCATCTTCACCGGTAATCATCAGGGCGCTTGAGTCTAACATGTTGGTTAGTATTGCCGAACTGCCGACTTTTTTACCTTTAAAGTTTACAAAATATTCATTATCTTCAACAACTAAATTACAGGCGGTAAACTCTGTTAGAGAACTTCTTTTTGTAAAATCTTCGCTCAGTTTTGCCGCCACAATTTTATATGCACTCTCGCGTCCTAACATCTTAGCAATAAGCGGAAGTACATAAAGTATCGCCGTTACGGTTGATGAGTAGGCAAATCCTGGCAGCGCTAAAACAAACTTGTCATCTCTTTGTGCCACTAAGATATGCTTTCCCGGTTTTATTGCCACGCCTTTATAGATAACATCTGCTCCAAGACGAGGAACAATATCTTTTACAAAATCATAATCTCCGACACTGACTCCGCCTGTACTAACTAAAATATCAGCACTCAAAAGAGCATTTTGAAATGTCTGCATTATTAAATTTTTATCGTCGCCAACCGTTCCGAGTTGTAAAACCTCAGCCCCTGCCTGCTCAAAAAGTGCAGCAAGAGTATAATTATTTGAACTTCTTATCTGCGCCGGATTATCGCTGTTTACACCAAGGTCTAAAATCTCACTTCCCGTTGATATAACGGCAACACGCGGTTTTATTGCAACTTTTACCATCACGCAGTTCAGTGCAGCCATAACGCCGATTTCAACAAAGCCTATTTTTGTACCTTTTTTAATAAGCACATCTCCGGCTCTGTACCCTTCTCCAACAGGACGAACAGATGAGCCTTTTGTAACGCTCTCGTTTATAATTATTTTTCCATCTTCAACCGTAACATTTTCTATCTGGATTAGTGTGTCGGCTCCGTGAGGCATCATAGAACCGGTAAAGGTTTTGATGCACTCCCCGCTTTTTATATTTCGCTTCTCATCGCTGCCTGCGGGATTGTCTCCTACTATCGATATAATTTTTCCATCCAAATCGCTGTGAATAACTGCATATCCGTCCATTGAAGCTGTCGGAAACTGAGGGTCGCTGTACTCTGCAACAATATCTTCCGCCAAAACTCTTCCAAGAGATGAGCTAAGTGCTACATTTTCGCTTCTTTGAGAATTTACTTGCAGCAAATCCAACATATTTTGGCTTGTTTCATAAGATAATAGACTCATTTTAATATTCCGCTCCCTTTTATGGCAGTTGAGCGATCAAGTGCATAAACTCTTTTACCGCCCTTTAAATCATACTTCCAAATGGGAGCAGATGCCTTGAAATCCTCTACAAACTCATCAATAAACTCCAGTGCAACACGGCGTTTTGGAGAGAAGACAGCAGCGATATATGAGGATTCATGAAGCATAACATCCCCACGAGAGTGAGCCATTTTTATAACGGCACCCTTCTCTTTTGCTCTTCTCTGCCATGCCTCAAACCAAGAGTTTAAAATAGGCTCATAAATATCAAAGCTAAGTCCCTCAATATTATCTTCACTTCTTACGGTCCCAACAAATGGGATATATGCCCCGTAATTGCTACAAGCCTCTTGCTCATACCACTCTTTTAAAATAATTGGAACATCTAGCGGACCCTCATATAGATAAAGCACCTCTCAACCTCCACAAACCGGCGGAAGAAGAGCAACTCTATCGCCGTCTTTTAGCACCACATCTCTACTGCTAACAAGCGTATCATTCACTGCAACTGCGGAATTTTCCAGCCACTGCTGCATCTCTTTGTCTTCTTGAAGTATCTTTGCCAACTCATTTAGATTTGTAATATCCAACTCTAATGGCTTTTTTTGTATTGGTCCTAAAAATTCCACTCTTACCAAAAGATTGCTCCCAAACTATTTTTACTGCCATGATTATATCAAACTCATCTTTTTTATAAGTTAAGAGCTGTATAATTTCGCTTATATACAGTTGGAGACGGAATTGGTTTTTGGAAAAATAGAGTATCTAAATCTTTTACCTTTTCATGTTTTTATGAAACGCTTTACAAAAAGCTCTCAACAGAGCATGAGCATGCACTACAACCGAGGCGTACCATCAAAAATCAATAAAAAATTTCTCTCGCATAAAGTGGATGCTGCTTTTATCTCAAGTATCAGAGCAAAAAAACATCAGCATGTAAACTTGGGAATTATCGCTAAAAAAGAGGTTTTAAGTGTTTTAGTAATTCCGCATGTAAAAGATGTAAGCGACAGTGATTCAGAGACTTCAAATGTTCTTGCAAAAATATTAAATGTGCAAGGCGAAGTTCTAATAGGCGACAAAGCGCTTAGATACTATCTGCAAAACAAACCTCATGTAGATTTAGCAAAAGAGTGGAACGAAAAATATAATTTACCTTTCGTTTTTGCACTCTTATGTTTTCACAAAGATAAAAATTTTTATAAAAAAGTCGAAAAAAACTTC
>MIBZ01000033.1 GCA_001829675.1 Sulfurimonas sp. RIFCSPLOWO2_12_36_12
GTTTTTCTCAGGGAAAAAAGGTTTTATCGAAAGGCTATTTACTGGGTAAATTGAAGCAGCCATTTCTATGATTAAAAGAAAAGATTTTGTAAAAACACGCAATTATCTTTCAGCTCTGACTATTGATTTATTAATTGGTTTCCCTTTTAAGTTTAATAATCTAATGAAAAACCTTATAATGGGAAAAAATCAGATTAAGATTAAAAATATACTCGTCATTAAATTGGACCACATCGGCGACGTTCTCCTGATGACCCCAGCCCTGGGGGCTATCAGAAAGCTATATCCCGAAGCTCATATTAGTTGTCTGATAGGAAATTGGGCGAAAGAAGTCCTATCAAGGAATCGGAGCATCGACGAAATAATTTTATGGGATGCTCCCTGGCACATACGAGATTCAAAAAAAAAATGGCAGTGTGCGGAACTTTTTCGGCTCATAAAAAACCTCAGATCAAAAAAGTATGATCTTTCACTTCATTTCAGAGCAGATATAAGAAATTTGGCTATAGGATATCTGGTTGGAGCAAAAAGACGGGTGGGGTATGGCAGAAAAGGAGGAGGGTTCTTCCTTACAGATAATGTGCCATATCCAAGACAAATACATGTTATAGACGAGATGTTAGATGTCCCTGCTTTTCTCGGAGCACCCAAAGTAAATAAAAAACTTGATTTTTCATTTTCTCTCGAAGATGAAAATTATGCACAAGCATTATTGGGGGAAAATAGCATAAACCCAGGAAAATATCCGATCATTGCCATAAATCCGTTTGCCGGATTTCCAATAAAAAATTTATCTTTGGATAAGACAGAGAAGTTGGCTGATATTCTCATAAAGAGATACGGGGCTCAGATAATTTTTACCGGCACATCAGAATACTCCTGCCAACTAAAGGCCATAGAACTAAGTCTGAAAAAAGGATCGTGTCTGTCCTTAGCGGGAAAAACAAACCTTAAACAATTAGCTGCTTTACTCAGTATGGTTGATTTGCTGATTACAGTGGATTCTGCTCCATGGCATATTGCGAGTGTAGTGCAAATCCCTGTGGTGATTCTTTATTCGGGAAGTGGGTCATTAACTTACTGGGGGCCGTATCAAGATAAGCAGTATATTATTCATAATAATTTGAAATGTAACCCCTGTTATGAACAGTTTTCCTGTCCACTCGGATATAAGAATTGCATTGAATCCATTAACCTTGAGGAGATTGTTAAGCAGGTTGATATTGTGCTTGCCCGTCATGTTGGCAGGTACACGTGTAAAAAGCATGATGAAATATGTTAAAAAATTATACCTTAACGAGAAAACTCTTATTCGAGAGATTAGATTTGAAGATTGAAAGAGAGATTGTAAATATACTGGGAGTTAAAGTTGATGTAATCGATCTTAAAGGTCTTCTACAGAGGCTTGAAATCTTTATAAACTCCGGGGGAAAATTTAGAATAATGTACTTTAATATAAATAGTGCAAATATAGCTAAAAATGATGATGAATATAAAGAGATCCTTAATTCGGCGGATTTGGTATATTGCGATGGATTTGGTATTGCAATTGGGGCAAAACTATTGGGAAATCCACCTCTTTTCAGGATGACCGGCGCCGATTGGATTTATGACCTATGCAGCTTCTGTGGGGAGAAATATTTTTCCTTGTATTTTTTAGGAGGCGAACCAGGTGTTTCTAAGAAGGCAAAAGAAAAATTGCTTAAATACTATCCAAATCTCAAAATTTCAGGCACATTTCACGGATACTTCAATGAAGAGGAGGCATATAGAGTATTAGAGGAGATAAACTTTAATTCACCTGATATATTATTGGTTGGAATGGGCACCCCGAAACAGGAGAAATGGATAAATAGGAATTTTGATAGGATTAATGTACCTGTTATCTGGTCTGTTGGTGCTCTTTTTGATTTCGTGTCAGGGAAAATACCAAGAGGTCCAAGATGGATGGTCGGTAATGGATTCGAATGGTTTTTTCGCTTAGTAGTAGAACCGAGGAGATTATGGAGAAGGTATATCCTGGGAAACCCAATATTTTTTTTTAGAATTTTGATACAAAGATGCAGCAAGATTTTTTATTATAATAATAAATAACTTATCCATTTTTTCAAATGCACAATAAGTCAGAAATAAGTAAATATGAAATTAGCGATTATCTCACGTGCATTCCTTAATGACTCAATAAGTGGGAGAGAAACTGTAATATACCATTTATGGAAGTTAGCTAAGGAAACCTATGATACAACCTTGATATGCGGTTGGAAACACAATCCGAAATTACTCCCGAGAGACGCTTATAAATTGAACCTATCTGGCAGGAATAAATATTTAAACTATCTCAGGCTATATAGTAAAACAAAAAAATTGCTTTCTAAAATTCGGCCTGACATTATACTTTCTAATACTATCGAAGCGCCGGTTTCTGATATTCCAGCAATTGTAATTGTACATGATTTCAATTTTGGAAGTGTAAATAAATGTAAAATAGCTGATAGAGTAAAGATGAAATTGATATCTTACAAATTGAAGAGGTTTAATAAAATAATTGCGGTCAGCAATATAACGAGAAATGAAATTTTAAAACTCGGCATTTGCAAAAAGAAAATTGTTACAATTCATAGCGGTATAAATACGAATATATTTGTTCCAGAGGATAAAATTTCTAACGGGAGGTTTAAGATTGTCTATCCAGCAAGAATTTTGTATGGAAAAGGTCAACATATTGCAGTTGAAGCAATAAGAAAACTTAGTTCTGAGGTAAGAAAGAACGTGACGTTGCAAATAGTAGGTTACGTAGAAGAATGGGTTTATTTTAATAAAATCAAGTTAATGAGTAAAGGGTTACCAATTGAAGTAATAACAAATGTTAAAGATATTGTTCCTTATTATCAGCAAGCAGATATAATTATTTTTCCCACAATAATGAATGAAGGTTTTGGTTATACCGCTATAGAAGGTATGTCTTGCGCTAAAGCTGTAATATATTCAGATTTTCCTGTTATAAAAGAGGCTACAGGAGGAATTGGTGTTCCCGTACCAAAAAAAGACCCAGTAGCACTTGCAAGAGCTATCGAAAAATTATACTACAATAAGGAACTTACGATGAAGCTAGGGGCAATGGGTAGAAAATATGTGGAAGCAAACTATAACTGGAATATCTCATTCAGAAAATATCAAGAGGTGTTTGACAGTGTATGTTCAAAATATTCGTAGTGAATTAAAATAGAGAAAGGTTTTGCTTTCTTTCAATAAAACTAGTAGAGATAGGTAATATAATAAATTTTTGTATACATAATCTATGAGTAGTTTTAAATCGCAGCTTTTATATAAAAATACAACGTCACAGAGAAAAAAATGAAAAATAAATATTCTATTGTTATAAAAAATTTTCTTGAAACTGACGACAGACATACTTTCTTGAATAATTCTACAAAAATTTTAAGTATTATATTTTCCATCGCATTTTTTCTAAGGGTAGCAGTTGTTTTTTACGTACATAATTATTACGATGTTGAACGGTTACAGCTTACTGCGGGAGATGTGTTAGAGGTTGTTCATAATATTGTAGATGGAAAAGGTTTTAGTGGAAAAGCATATTTCAGCCCTGAACCAAGACCAACTTCATGGATGGCGCCCATTTATCCATATTTTTTAAGTGGCTGTCTATTAATCTTTGGCTCATATGGCTATTTGGTAATAGAAATTTTACAGTGTATTGCTTCGGCATTTATCAGCATAATTCTCTATTTAACCGGCAAAAAACTTTTTAATAAAAAAGCAGGTTTTATTGCTGCAATTTTAGCAGCATTCTACCCACCATTAATGTATTATTGTACAATTATGTGGGGAGCTATTTTTTTTATTCTTTTGATAAATATTTTGATACTCTTCTTATTTAAAGTAAAAGAAATTCCTACTAACTACAACATATGTCTGTGTGGTTTTTTGATGGGTTTTACTGCATTAGTCGATCCGGTGATTATGTGTTTTTACCCTTTTGTCTTTTTATGGTTGTTTTTTAATTTCCCTTCTCATATAAACACTTCCATTAAAAATTTAGGAATAGTTCTCAGTATAATGTTATTAGTTATTTCTCCCTGGACTATCAGGAATTATTTAGTTTTTAATAAGTTTGTTCTGATTAAATCCAATATTGGACATGCTTTTTGGGTCGGAAATAATCCCCGCGCATCTGGAAATATGGAAATAGTTTTTCCTGAAAAAGAAGAAATAGAAAAAATAAGCGTGTTGACTGAAGTAGAAAGAGAAAGAATTTTTATTACAAAAGCATTCACATTTATAAAAGAAAATCCCAAACAGTTTGTGAGTCTATTTTTTTCCAAACTGAGGTTTTTTTGGTGGAAAATAGACAATAAAAATCTAGGCACAGGAAATAAATATGTTCAAATTATGTACTTCAGTTACGGAATTATTTTATTTTTGGCTTTGTGTGGGATCATTTTTTCAATTGCCAGGGAAAAATTTTATTTCATCATATTGATATTGTTTTTGTTTTTTTCACTATCCATGACGTATTCTTTAACAGCTGTTGGCACATATAGATACCGGTTGCCTGTTGAGCCCTATTTGCTTATATTTGCAGCCTTGACGATTAATATTATTTTGAAAAAATTATTTTCTAATCAGGAAATGTATTTAAAATGAATAACTCACAAGGGTCACTACCAATAATAATATTTTGTGCCAAAAGGAGTGATAAAATGTTAAAAAGCAGTCAAAAGGCATAAGGTGGTAAGCGCATGGCTCGAAATAGGGAAGTATTATTTTGTCATCCTGAGCTTTGATGATGTCCAATATGATTCGAAAATTTTCAATAATATAGACCTGGGAATCAAACGGAAGAAATAACTTCTATTTAAAGGAAACAGAAAACGTGAAAGTAATGATATCATACCCGCCTTTTTACGATAAAGGGAGCCCAATGCTTACCCAGAATCGTCAGTTTCAATGGTACCATGTTCCTTCTTATATATATCCATTAGTCCCGGCAATGGCTGCAACCTTACTCAAAACAGAAGGGTTCGATGTCATTTGGAATGATGCTATAGCGGAGAAATGGGACGAAGAAAGGTTTCTTCAGAATTTTATTTCTGAGAAACCGGAAATCATTGCAATGGAAACTAAAACTCCTGTAGTAAAGAGC
>MIBZ01000034.1 GCA_001829675.1 Sulfurimonas sp. RIFCSPLOWO2_12_36_12
CGGCTATTATTCATAACGGTGAGTTGGCATTTTCAACCGACAGCTTTACGGTTTCGCCTCTGTTTTTTGCGGGTGCAGACATAGGCAAGCTTGCAGTTTGCGGTACATGTAACGACCTTGCCATGATGGGTGCGAAGCCTAAATATTTGACATGTAGTGTCATCATCGAAGAGGGTTTCCAGATGAGAGATCTGGAACGGATTGTTCGCAGTATGAAAAAAGAGCTTGAGATTAACGGTGCGATTGTAGTAAGCGGAGACACCAAGGTTGTGCCTCGCGGAAGTGTCGATAAGATTTTTATAAACACGACGGGAATCGGCGAAGTTTTAAAAAAAGGCATCAGCTCCAACAACATAACCAAAGATGACACCATCATTGTAAACCGTGATATCGGCTGTCACGGTGCGGCTATCTTTGTCGCTCGTGAAGGTATCGAGATGAGCAGCTCTTTGCAGAGTGATTGTGAGTCGCTTTATCCTCAGGTGAAGGCTCTTTTGGACGCAGACATAAAAATAACGGCTATGAGAGATGCGACTAGAGGCGGAGTGAGTGCGGTGCTAAATGAGTGGTCGAGGCAGTCAAATATCTGCATAGAAGTGCAAGAGGAGAGCATTCCCGTCAGCGATGAGGTAAAAGGCATTTGTGAGATGCTCGGTTTTGAAGCGACCGCTTTGGCGAATGAAGGTACTTTTGTGTTAGCCGTAAATCATGATGACGCAGAACGTGCAGTTGAGATTTTAAAAACTTTTGAAAATTGTTCAAAGGCGGCTGTTATCGGCAAAGTAACGGATACTCATCTAAAAAAAGTCGTTTTAAAGAGCAGCTGGGGGACTTCAAGATTTTTAGATACGCCAAGCGGCGAGCTTCTTCCTCGCATCTGCTAAAGCTATGAAAATACTTCTTATAGTATCTGCCTTTAACTCTCTTACGCAAAGAGTTTTTTGCGAGCTTCAAGATATGAATCATGCGGTTTCGGTGCAGTATGCCATAAGCAGTGAGGCGATGATGCAGAGCGCTCTGGAGTTTCAGCCAGATATCATCTTTTGCCCTTACCTGAAAAAGTATCTCCCATGTGAGATATTTCTCAAAACTCCCACTTTTATACTTCATCCCGGCATAAGAGGAGACAGAGGGCATAATGCACTCGACCATGCGTTGAGGGAAGATAAAAAAGAGTGGGGAGTCGTAATACTTAAAGCAAACGAAGAGTTTGACGGCGGAGATATATTCGCCGAGGTTAGGTTTGAGATGAGAGATGCGACAAAGGCTTCTATATACAGAAACGAAGTCGCAGATGCTGCCTCAAAAGCGTTAAAAGAGTTGCTTAAAAATTTGGACGATAAAGAGTTCAAACCTACTCCTCAGTTAAAATCCGAGATGCATAATTATCTAACGCAAAATGACAGAGCAATAGAGTGGCAAAATGACACCACAAAAGAGATAATAAAAAAGATACATGTAAGCGATAGTTTTCCGGGCGTAAAAGATGAGTTTTTGGGAGTTGAGTGTTATCTTTTCGGTGCCTGGGAAGAGGAGAAGTTAAGAGGAGAACCAAAAGAGATAATCGCCAAAAGAGACGGCGCTGTTTGTGTCGGCACGATTGACGGGGCTTTATGGATAACTCACATGCAAGAAGTCGGCAGGTTTAAACTCCCCTCAACCTATGTTTTAAAAGATAAAATCAAAGGCGTTAAAGAAGAAAGGCTTCCTCTTATTTTTGACATGAGCTATAAAACATTTTATGAAATCAGCTCCCATAAAGACGCCGATGTGGCGTATCTGTGTTTTAACTTTCACAATGGCGCTATGCATTCTGAGCAGTGCATCAGGCTAAAATATGCGTTTGAGTATTTAAAAGAGAGTTGTAAAGTCGTTGTTTTGATGGGCGGAGCGGATTTTTTCAGTAATGGAATACATCTAAATATACTCGAAGATTCTAAAAAGCAGGGAGAGGACGGCTGGAGCAACATAAATGCCATGAATGATTTGATAAAATCAATCATATTCGCAGATGACGTAATCACTGTTGCATCTCTGCATAAAAATGCCGGAGCAGGCGGAGTGTTTCTGGCTTTGGCATGTGATTATGTTGTTACATGTAAGAGTGTTGTTTTAAACCCTCACTATAAAACTTTGGGACTTAGCGGAAGCGAGTATCATACATTTACACTGCCCAAAAGAGTAGGTGCGCACAAGTCAAAAGAGCTGCTGGAGAGTTGTCTGCCGATAAATGCCGCTAAAGCAAAAGATATAAATATGGTGGATGAGGTTTTTGAAAAAGAGAACTATTTTGAGCAATTAAGAAGTTTCACCAATAAACTGGTAAAAACGCAAGACGAGTATGATGATTTTATATATGAAAAAGAAGACTTTCTACAAAGAAACAGAGAATTTATAAATGAGTGCAAAGAGAATGAGTTAAAGACAATGCACCCGGAATTTTGGACTGAAGAGAGCTCGTTTCATTCTTTGAGAAAAGAGTTCGTATATAAAGTATGTCCGATACAAACACCACAAAGATTAAAGGAAATATAATGCATGAATACAGTATAGTCCAGTCTCTTTTAGACTCATGTGATGAGAATGCTGCACAAAACAAAGCTACAAAAGTAACCAAGGTTGTAATCAAAATAGGCGTAATGAGCGGAGTTGAGCCAGAGCTTTTGAAAACTGCATTTGACACATTTAAAGAAAAAACAATTTGTGAAGAAGCTGAATTAATAATCAATATTCAGCCAATACTAATCAGGTGTAATAACTGCTTAAATGAATCAGTTTTGCAAAAGATACAATACTGCTGTCCTACATGTAAAAGCACAGAACTTGATGTGCTTGATGGGGAAGATATGTATCTAATGCAATTAGAACTTGAGTAAATTAGTAAAATAAAATTAACTCAAATTGTGGATATATTTAATTTAAGTTAAGAATTAAACAAAACTTAAAGCTTGTAAGAGTATAATTCCGAACTTTTTGTAGCAACGAAACCATTGGGCAGATGAAATAAATGTGCCCAAAGGCTATAAGTATTTAAAGATTTAAGGAATTGTACATGTACGCAATTATCAAAAACGGTGGCAAGCAGTATAAAGTTCAAGAGGGCGATATCCTATTATTGGATAAGATGTCTCTAGAGCCTAAAGCTACTATCGAAATTAAAGAAGTTCTAGCTGTTAACGCAGGAGAACTTAAAATGGGAGCGCCTTTTGTTGAAGGTGCTGTTGTAACTGCTGAAGTTATTAACGAGGGTCGTGATAAAAAAGTTATGACATTCAAAAAACGTCGTCGTAAAGACTCTAAAGTTAAAAGAGGCTTTAGAAGAGACTTTACTCGCGTTCGTATTATAAAAATCGCAGCTTAGTAATAAGCTGTAAATTAACTAAGGAGATTCAAGATGGCACATAAAAAAGGTCAAGGTAGTACGCAGAATAATCGCGACTCGGCTGGTAGAAGACTTGGTGTAAAAAAGTATGGTGGAGAGGCTGTAATAGCTGGTAACATCATTATTCGCCAAAGAGGAACTAAAGTTCACCCAGGTAAAAATGTTGGTATGGGAAAAGACCATACAATTTTTGCTCTTGTTGAAGGTACTGTTTTATTTCATAGAAAAGATAAAAAACGTCAACAAGTTTCAATTATTCCTGCTGCGTAATTCTACTATATTTGGGCATATGCCCAAATATTTCTACTTCAACCATTAGGTTTTGTATCTACAACAGTTAAAATATTCAACAATTTACTTTTTTGTTATAGTTGATTTTTGAGTATTTAAATGTCGAATTTACTATCGATAATAGCTAGATATTAGCTAAAGAAAAAATTAAAAGGAAAGCACTTGTTTACAGATAGCGTAGAACTCACAGTCTCTTCAGGAAAAGGTGGTCAAGGTTGTGTTTCATTTCGTCGTGAAAAATTCGTTATTAACGGTGGTCCAAACGGCGGAGATGGCGGAAAAGGCGGAGATATCTGGTTTAAATGCGATAACAACACGCATACATTATCTCACTTTCAAAAGAAGATGCACATAAAAGCAGATAATGGAGCTCAGGGTGAAAGCTCAAATATGGCTGGAAAATCCGGTTCTAAAAAGGTTATTATCGTACCGCCAGGCACTCAAATTATCGACGCAGAGAGTGGAGAAGTTTTATTTGACATGCTAAAAGATGGACAGGAGGAGTTGTTTATTACCGGCGGAAAAGGCGGACTAGGCAATACCCACTTTAAATCTTCTACAAATCAGCGACCTACTTATGCGCAGCCGGGTGAGAAGGGTGAAACTAGAACAATCAAGTTAGACCTCAAGCTTATAGCCGATGTCGGTCTGGTAGGTTTTCCAAATGTAGGGAAATCAACTCTTATATCAACTGTTTCAAATGCACGTCCTGAAATTGCGAACTATGAGTTTACAACGCTTACTCCAAAACTAGGTCAGGTAAATATTGGTGATTTTGAATCATTTATTATGGCTGACATTCCCGGTATTATCGGCGGAGCGCATGAGGGCAAAGGTCTTGGAATTCAATTTTTAAGACATATCGAGAGAACAAAAATTCTTCTGTTTATGGTTGATTTGGCATCATACAGAGATTTAAAAGAGCAGATAGAGACACTAAAAAGAGAAGTAGCTCTTTTTTCGGATAAGTTATCACAAAGCCAGTACGCTATTGCGCTAACAAGGGCAGATATTGTTTCGCCGGATGAAATTAATGATCTGGTTAATGGATTTTTGGAGATAATCGGAGTAAAAGCAAACAAGAGCAGTGAAGTTCCTTTTGACGATTCGCTCCCGTATTTTATTCAAAAAAGTGCAGATGAGACGCTTGGATATGATAAAACTCTTCCATATTTTGTTGCGCCGATATCTTCAGCTACACATAAAAATATAGAGCCGCTCAAACATGCCCTGTTTAACCTTGTTCAAGTAAATAGAATTTATAGTAAATAAATTATTAGAGATAAAAAGATGAGAAGAGTTGTTGTAAAAGTAGGAAGCGCTGTACTGACCCAAAATGATGCAATTGCATTAGAGAGAATGAAAAATTTAGTTGATTTTTTAGCGGAATTAAGAAAAAACAATGAAGTTATTTTAGTCTCTTCAGGTGCAGTTGCGGCAGGATATACCGCACTCAAGTTAGACAGAGGGATTCTTCAAAACAAACAAGCTCTTGCTTCAATCGGTCAGCCGATTTTAATGAACAAATATGCAAAGAAATTTGCCCAGCACAATATTTTAACAGCTCAGGTTTTAGTAACCGCTGCAAATTTCAACGATGATGACGAGTGCAGAAGAATCAAAGATACCGTCGATACTCTTCTCTCAAATGGAGTTATTCCGATTATTAATGAAAACGATGCAACAACTACTAAAGAGCTTGTCGTTGGAGATAATGACCAATTGTCAGCTTATGTTGCGAAACATACAGACTCAAATTTGCTTATAATATTATCAGATATAGATGCCTACTATGACAAAGACCCAAGAAAATTTACAGATGCAAAAATATTGAGAACTGTAAATAGTATTGATGAAAATGAGCTTCAAAAAGAGGCAACGCCAAACTGTGCTTTTGCTACCGGTGGAATTTTAACAAAATTAAAAGCAGCTAATTATCTCTTAGTTCATGGCATAGATATGGTTTTAACAAGCGGATATGATTTAAGTGATATAAAAAGCCTTATGCTACAAAACAGACATATTGGCGGAACCATTTTTACAAAAAAATAAATATGTACAGCAAAACAAGTGCCCTTGGGTTAAAAATAATTTTTATGGGAACACCTGATTATGCAGGGCATATTTTGGAGAAACTAATCAGCACAAAAAACATTGAAGTAGTTGCTGTCTATACACAACCGGATAAGCCGGTTGGGCGAAAAAAATTTTTAACTCCTCCCATCGTAAAAACAATAGCGCTTCAAAATAATATTGCCCTTTATCAGCCAAACAGATTAAGAGAAACTGCCACCGTTGAAGAGTTGATTAAAATAGAGTGCGATTATATTGTGGTGGCGGCCTATGGTCAGATATTGCCTCTAAAAGTTTTGGAACATGCTCCGTGTATAAATCTTCATGCTTCAATATTGCCACAATATAGAGGAGCAAGCCCAATCCAGCAAACTCTTTTAAATGGCGATAGCAAAACAGGCGTAACTGCGATGCTCATGAATGAAGGTCTGGATACCGGAGATATTATTAAAATTAAAGAGATTAGTGTGGGCGATACAGAGATGGCAGAATCACTGTTTGAGAGACTTACCGATGTTGCCTGCGAACTAACTGTCGATGTGCTTGAAAACTTCAACTCATACACTCCAATCAAGCAGGATGATTCTCTATCTTCACACTGCACGAAAATAACAAAACAAGAGGGCGAAGTAGCGTTTGAAGACGCGCAGAGTCTCTATAATAAATACCGCGCATTCACCCCTTGGCCTGGAATATACTTAAGTTCTGGATTGAAGCTAAAAAAGATAGAGCTAGTAGAAAAAGAGAGCCAAAATGAGAGCGGAAAAATTTTACAGGTAGAAAAAGATGCCATTGTCGTTGGGTGTAAAAAAGGAACTATTAGAGTTTATAAAGTTCAGCCAGAGTCAAAAAATGAGATGGATGTTTTATCCTACATTAACGGTAAAAGATTAAACATTGCAGATACTCTATCTTGATAGCGTAGATTCTACGCAAAAATATCTGAAAAAGTTAATTAAAGAGGAAAAAATCTCCTCTTCTTACGCAGTTGTGGCTAACTCTCAAACAGATGGAGTCGGCAGCAGAGGAAACTCTTGGAGTGGAGTTAGAAATAACCTGTTTTTATCTTTTGCGATTCCGTTAAAAGATTTGCCGAAAGACCTTAGGCTAGAGTCTGCATCTATTTATTTTTCTTATATTTTAAAGGAGACATTGGCAGAATTAAATTCTTCTGTTTGGTTAAAGTGGCCGAATGATTTTTATATAAGTGATAAAAAAATTGGCGGAATGATTACTAACTTGGTAGAAGATAGTCTTGTTTGCGGTGTTGGGCTAAATATAGCGGATGCGCCTGAAAATTTCGCCAAGCTAGATATCGAAGTTGACAGAGATGAACTTATTAATATCTATTTTATAAATATTGAAAAAAAGAGTTTATGGAAGCAAGTTTTTAGTAAATATAAGATAGAATTTTATAAGAACCAAAACTTTTATACGCACGATAAAAATTTAATAATTTCTTTAGAAGATGCTTCACTTCAGGGTGACGGTTCTATTGTAATCAACGGCGAGAGGATATATAGCAGACGATGAGTGAAGTGATTGTAATTGCAAATCAAAAAGGTGGCGTTGGTAAAACAACTACTGCTGTCAACTTAGCTGCCTCACTTGCCGTTGCAGAAAAAAGAGTGCTATTAATAGATTCAGATCCACAAGCAAATGCTACTACATCTCTGGGATTTCACAGAAATGATTATGAGTTTAACATATATCATGTGCTGATTGGAACAAAAAAGCTAAAAGATATTATTTTAAAATCCGAACTGCCTACTCTTCACTTGGCTCCATCAAACATTGGATTGGTTGGAATAGAAAAAGAGTATTACGATGCGGAAAATTCAAAAGGTCGTGAGCTTCTTTTAAAGAGAGCTATTGCCGGTGTTTTGAAAGATTATGATTATATTATTATTGATTCTCCTCCGGCTCTTGGACCTATGACGATTAATGCACTCTCAGCTTCGAATTCCGTAATTATTCCTATTCAGTGTGAATTTTTTGCACTTGAAGGTCTTGCACAGCTTTTAAATACTGTAAAGCTAGTTAGAAAATCAATTAATCAAAAATTGATTATAAAAGGTTTCTTGCCAACAATGTTCAGCGCTCAAAACAATCTCTCAAAGCAAGTTTTTGCAGATTTAAAACAACATTTTAACAGTAAGCTTTTTAAAGATGCAGACGGCGAGATTATAGTAGTTCCTAGAAATGTAAAATTAGCAGAATCTCCATCATTCGGAAAACCGGCGATTTTATATGATGTTAAATCAATGGGTTCTATATCTTATCAAAATTTAGCACAAGCGATTATGGAAGCATGAAGTCACAAAAGTTAGGTAGAGGATTAGGCGAGCTATTAGGCGAAATAGATGAGGCTTACGAAAATGAAGTTTCTCAAAAAGATTCAATTATAGAGATTGCTCTAAGAGACATAAGACCAAATCCGTTTCAACCGAGAAAACATTTTGAAGAGAGTTCTCTTTATGAACTTGGTGAATCTATAAAAAATGATGGACTAATCCAACCGATTATTGTTACTGAAGATGTTGACGGATATGTACTCATTGCAGGCGAGAGAAGACTTCGTGCATCAAAACTTGCAAAATTAAAAACAATTCGCGCGATTATTTTAAATAGCGATGAACAAAAGATGCGACAGTTTGCGCTAATTGAAAATATTCAAAGAGATGAACTTAACTCTATTGAATTAGCACATGCTTACGGCGAACTTATCAAACTTCACAATATTACACAAGATGAACTCTCAACTAGAATTCATAAAAGCAGAACGCATATTACAAATACAATCAGACTTTTGCAACTCTCACAAAAGACACAAAGAGCACTAATAGAGAAGAAGATTAGTACAGGACATGCTAAAGTTCTGGTAGGGCTTGATGAAAAGCAGCAACAGTTGATTGTTAACTCAATTGTAGGGCAGAAGTTAAGTGTTAGAGAAGTTGAAGCTACTATTAAAAGTATCAAAAATAACAAACCGGAATCAGATAATAAATCAGTTACAATCTCATATAATTTTAAAGAGATTAAGGAAAAATTATCTGCACTCGGATTTAAAAGTAAAAATTCTAATAAAAGTTTAACAATAGAGTTTGATAATGAAAATCAGATAAACATATTTTTAGCTTATCTCAAAAAATAGTACTCAAAAAGTTATAAATTTTTAATTTTTCTCTTTCTTTAACAATTCTTTTAATTTTAACATAGTATAATCACGCAACTTTTAGGAGGTGCTATGTTAGATATAAATCCGATACTACTTGTAGCTACATTAATCGTGTTTCTTACGCTTATCGCCGTTCTAAACAGTTCGCTTTACAAGCCGTTGTTTGCTTATATGAGTAAAAGAGATGAGGACATCAAAAAAGACCTAGAAAAAGTAGGCTCAAATGATGATGAAATCAATTCCCTTGAATCAAAAGCACAAACAATAATTGTAAATGCTAAGCTGGAAGCTTCGGCCCTGAGAGAGAAAGTTATTGCGGATGCTAGAGAGTTAGCAGAGAGTAAGTTAGAAGCAAAGCGTGCTGAATTAGCTAGTCAGTATTTAGAGTATGAGCAGTCACTTGCCCGTGCTCGTGAGCAGTTGGCAAGTGATTTAAAATCACAAATCCCACTGTTTAAAGAAGCTGTAAAAGCTAAATTTAGTCAAATATAAGGATGTGATGTGAGTAGAATTTTAGTATTTATGCTAATGATATCAACATATGCATTGGCATCTAGTGGTAATGCAGAAAATGCAAGCACTGATATAGTTCAAAGAACAGTTAACTTTTTACTGTTTGCCGGACTAGTTTGGTATCTTGTTGCTGAGCCGGCAAAGAATTATTTTGCATCAAGAAGTCAGTCTATTGCTGATGAAATGAAAAAAGTGCAAGATAAGTTAAAAGAGTCTGTTTCTTTAAAAAAAGATGCGCTTGCTAAAGTGTCAGCTGCTGAAAAGTTTGCTGAAGATTTAGTAGTCAATTCTAAAAAAGAGAACAAAATAATCAACGATAGCATCATGGTTCAATGTGATACAGATATTGAGATATTGATTAAGCAACAAGCAGTACTTATTGAATTTGAACAGAGAAAAATGGTTCGCAGTGTTGTTGAAAACACACTAAAAGAAGTATTAAGTCAAAGTGATGATTCTTTCGATAAAGAAGCTATGGCTAATGTTATCTTAAAGAAGGTGGCATAGATGGAAGAGTTGATTGCAAAAAGATATCTTAAAGCTATTAAACATAGTTCTAATGCAGAATCAATGAAAAATATTGCTTTGATATTTTCTGTTTTGGCGGAAGCATTTAATAATGAGAAATTTAATCAAATTATTAACAATCCAGATGTAAGTAAAAATCAGAAATCAGAAATTTTATTGGCAGCTGTTAAATCAACTGGTTATAAAAATGTTGAAAATTTAATTAAATTGCTTGCTGAACATAATCGTATTAATATTATTCCTGCATTAGCAGAAGTAATGAGAAAAGATATTGCAAAAACAAGTAAAATCTATGATGGAATTGTGTATAGCGATAGCGATATTGATTCAAAAGTTATAGAAGATTTGGGCAACGGATTAGGTAGTAGATTTGATTCTAAAATATCATTAAAGTTTGTAAAAGACAACTTTAAGGGTATAAAAGTAGATGTTGAAGATCTTGGTGTTGAGATTAGTTTTTCAAAATCAAGAATCAATGATCAAATGATAGAACATATTATAAAAGCAATTTAACTTCATGAGAGGAGATGTGTAGTGGTAGCAAAAATTCAAGCTGATGAAATCAGCTCAATAATTAAAGAGCGTATTGATAACTTTGAACTAAGTGTTGATATTAATGAAACAGGTAAAATCGTTTCATATGCTGATGGTGTTGCGCAGGTTTACGGACTTAGCAATGTTATGGCTGGTGAGATGGTAGAGTTCGAAGAGGGGACTAGAGGTTTAGTTATGAACCTCGAAGAGAGCACTGTAGGTGTTGTTATTCTTGGAGCAGGAGCAATGTTAAAAGAGGGTCTATCTGTAAAAAGATTAGGTCGTCTACTTCGTGTTCCGGTTGGTAATGCACTATTAGGTCGCGTTGTAAATGCACTTGGTGAGCCAATCGATGGAAAAGGTCCAATTGAGACAACTGAAACTCGTTTCGTTGAGGAGAAAGCACCTGGAATTATGAGTAGAAAATCTGTTCATGAACCGCTAGCAACAGGTATTAAAGCAATTGATGCTCTTGTTCCGATTGGTAGAGGTCAAAGAGAGCTTATCATCGGTGACCGTCAAACTGGTAAAACGACAATTGCATTAGATGCTATTATCAATCAAAAAGGTAACGGTGTTGTTTGTATTTATGTTGCTGTTGGTCAAAAAGAGTCAACTGTTGCACAAATCATTCGTCGTTTAGAAGACAATGGTGCACTAGAGTACACTATTATCGTTTCTGCTACGGCGTCTGAGGCGGCAGCACTCCAATTCTTGGCTCCATATACCGGTGTTACTATGGGTGAATATTTCCGTGATAACGCTAGACATGGTCTAATCGTATATGATGATTTAAGTAAACATGCAGTTGCATACCGTGAGATGTCACTAATTCTTCGTCGCCCTCCAGGCCGTGAAGCATACCCTGGTGATGTTTTTTATATTCACTCTCGTCTTTTAGAGAGAGCTGCGAAAGTTTCTGATGATAAAGGTGCCGGTTCTTTAACTGCTCTTCCTATTATTGAGACACAAGCGGGTGATGTTTCGGCATATATTCCTACTAATGTTATCTCTATTACAGATGGTCAGATTTTCCTTGAAACTGAACTATTCAATTCAGGTGTTCGCCCGGCTATTAATGTTGGTCTTTCAGTATCTCGTGTTGGTGGTGCTGCTCAAATTAAGGCTACTAAACAAGTTGCCGGAACATTAAGACTTGACCTTGCTCAATACCGTGAGTTACAAGCATTTGCACAATTTGCTTCTGACCTTGATGAAACATCTCGTAAACAACTTGAGCGTGGACAAAGAATGGTTGAAGTTCTTAAGCAACCGCCATTTTCTCCACTTGCTGTTGAAAAACAAGTTCTGATAATATTTGCTGGTAACGAAGGTTTCTTTGATGATATGAGTCCGTCAAATGTTGTTCGTTTTGAATCCGAGCTGTATCCATTTATTGAAGCATCTTATCCTCAAATTTTTGAGAATATTAGAACTACTTCTAAAGTAGATGATAATACTAACGCACTAATGAAAAAAGCACTTGAAGAGTTCAAAGCTAGCTTTATAGTGTCATAAGGATAATTTATGGCAAACTTGAAAGATATTCAAAGACAGATAAAGAGTGTTTCTAACACTCAAAAGACAACTCGTGCAATGAAGCTTGTATCTACTGCAAAACTTCGTCGTGCTGAGGAGCTTGCAAAACGCTCTCGTCTTTATGCTGCAAAAATGAATCAGGTGATTGCCGAAATTGCTGGGCGTATTAAATGTAACAAAGTTGGTGGAATTGACAATCGCTGTTTTATAGAGATTGAAGATCCAAAAACGGTTGACATTGTTTTTGTAACCGCAGATAAAGGTTTATGTGGCGGTTTTAATATTCAAACTATTAAAGCTGTTAAAAAACTACTAGCTGAATACAAAGCAAAAGATGTAAAAGTACGTTTACGTGGAATCGGTAAAAAAGGTATTGAATTTTTTAAATATAATGGGGTTGAACTTTTTGATTCAGTTGCAAATCTCAGTTCTAAGCCAGACAAAGAGAGATCAGATGAGTTCATTTTATCTTCAATAGAAGATTTTAAAGATGGAAAAATTGATGCTCTTCACCTTGTGTACAACGGTTATAAAAATATGATAACTCAAGAGTTACATGTAAATAAAATATTACCTGTTGACGCAAGTCAGTTTGAGTGTGATGAAGTAGAGAAATCAATGCTTGAGATTGAAGCTCAAGATGAAGAAAAAATGTTGGATTCTTTAGTAAATAGATATGTTCAATATGCAATGTACTATTCACTGATTGATTCAGTTGCAGCAGAACATAGTGCTAGAATGCAGGCTATGGATGCAGCTACTAACAATGCTAAAGATATGGTTAAGTCGCTAAAAGTTCAATTTAATAAAGCAAGACAAGCAGCTATTACTACTGAGCTTATAGAAATTATAAGCGGTGTGGAGTCTATGAAATAATGGAGAAAAATATGATTGGTAAAATAAGCCAAGTTATGGGTCCGGTTGTTGATGTTGATTTTAATGGTTATCTCCCAATAATTAATGAAGCAATCGAAGTTAAAATAAATTTAGAAGGTACTCAAACTCGTTTAGTACTTGAAGTTGCAGCTCACTTGGGTGATGGTCGTGTTAGAACGATTGCAATGGATATGAGCGAGGGTCTAGTACGTGGCATGGATGCTGTTGCAACAGGATCTCCTATTAAAGTTCCGGTTGGAGAGAAAGTACTTGGTCGTATTTTTAATGTAATTGGTGAAACAATTGATGATGGTGAACAGGTAACAGATGCACCTACTTGGTCAATTCACCGTCAACCGCCATTGTTGGTTGACCAATCAACTACAACTGAAATGTTTGAGACAGGTATTAAAGTTGTTGACTTACTAGCACCATATTCAAAAGGTGGAAAAGTTGGTCTATTTGGTGGTGCCGGTGTTGGTAAAACAGTTATTATCATGGAACTTATTCACAATGTTGCAATGGGTCATGATGGATTGTCTGTATTTGCCGGTGTTGGTGAGAGAACTCGTGAAGGAAATGACCTTTACCACGAAATGAAAGACTCAAATGTACTTGACAAAGTTGCACTGTGCTATGGTCAAATGAGTGAGCCCCCTGGAGCGCGTAACCGTATCGCTCTAACCGGTCTTACAATGGCTGAGTATTTTAGAGATGAGATGAAATTGGATGTATTGATGTTTATTGATAATATCTTCCGTTTTGCTCAATCAGGTTCAGAGATGTCTGCTCTTCTTGGCCGTATCCCTTCAGCTGTTGGTTATCAACCGACTCTAGCTCGTGAAATGGGTGCATTGCAAGATAGAATTACATCAACTAAAAATGGTTCAATTACATCTGTTCAAGCTGTTTATGTACCTGCGGATGACTTGACTGACCCGGCTCCTGCGTCTGTTTTTGCTCACCTAGATGCGACGACAGTTCTTAACCGTAAAATTGCTGAAAAAGGTATCTATCCTGCAGTTGATCCATTGGATTCATCTTCAAGATTACTTGATCCGCAAATTTTAGGTGAAGAGCACTATGGTGTTGCTCGCGGTGTTCAACAAACACTTCAAAAGTACAAAGATTTACAAGATATTATTGCAATTCTTGGTATGGATGAGCTTTCAGAAGATGATAAAAATGTTGTTGAGCGTGCTCGTAAAATCGAGAAATTCTTATCACAACCATTTTTCGTTGCCGAAGTATTTACAGGTTCACCTGGAAAATATGTTTCTTTAGCGGATACTATTAAGGGCTTTAAAATGATTCTTAGTGGTGAATGTGACCATATGCCAGAAGGTTCTTTCTACATGGTTGGTGGTATAGATGAGGCGATTGAAAAAGCTCAAAAAATGAAGTAATTCATAAAGGACTGACATGGATAAGTTAAAACTTGAAATCCTGACTCCTAATGGCGTAATCTATAATGGTGAAGCCCTTAGCGTAACTCTTCCAGGAGAAGAGGGTGAGTTTGGCGTTCTAGCAGAACACTCTTGTTTAACTACACTGCTTGAAGCAGGCGTAATTGACATTGAGAAAGAGGATAAATCAGTCGAATCAATTCTCATCAACTGGGGCGTAGTCCAAGTTGATGAGAAAAAAGTAATCGTATTGGTCGAAGGCGCTGTGGCAATTCGCGGAGATAGTGAAAGCGCAATTGCAAAAGCTCTTAGTGATGCTAAAGAACTTATTGAATCTATTAAAGATAATAATCCTGCAATAGCTTCTGTAACTGCAAGACTAGAGTCAGCTGCTCAGAATTTAATATAAACAGATGATTAACGAATTACTTGATTTTTATATAAAAAGCCATCCAGTCACGCTGGGTGTTTTGTCTCTTTTAGCACTCTATTTTATAGTGCTAAACTGGGTTTTCTTTTATAGATACTTTTCTATAAGTAATTGGCTTGAAATTGAGAGCAGATCTCTTGAGAGCGTACTTATGGGGGCAACAAATGTAAACCCACAATCTTTTTTAAGCAGTTTTTTAAAAGCTAGTTCAAACATCAACAAAGATATCTTGTCTTTGGGTTTATTAGCAGCAACTAAAGATGCTACAAAAGGTCTTTCGATACTCTCAATATTTGCATCCACTACTCCTTTTATCGGTCTATTTGGAACTGTTGTTTCAATTTTGGACACATTTTCAAATATTGGACAGAGCAGCGGCGGTATGTCTCTAATAGCGGGTGGTGTTTCTGATGCATTGGTGGCAACGGCTGCGGGTATCTTTGTTGCAATTTTTGCATATACATATCATCAAATACTCAAAAGAAAATCATTTGAACTAATTAGTTTTATTGAGATGCAAAGCGATGCAATGATAGCTAGAAAAGTGTAAAAAAATGGCTTATGACTGGGATGAAAAACCTGAATTAAACATTACACCTCTTGTGGATGTTATGTTGGTTCTTTTAGCAATTATGATGGTTATTGCACCAACTATGATATATGAGGAGAAAATAGCTCTCCCTCAAAGCTCAAAAACAAAATCACTTACAAAAATTCCGCCGGTTCATATAACTGTAGATAAAGATAAGAACTTAAAAGTAAATAAAGATAATTTTGAATTTAATGCATTTTTAGATAATTTTTTTCTATACTCAAAAAAATTGGATTTAAAAGCAACTGTACTTATCAGTGCTGATAAAAACTTGGATTATGGAGTAGTTATGTCTGTGCTTGCTGCTGTTAAACAAGCAGGCTTTGTCGAGGTTTCACTAGCTACTGATGGATAATAAAAACTCTTATTTTTACATTAGTGGTTTTATATCACTATCTCTTTTTACATTTTTTTCAGCGATTTTTCTCATAGCTATTATCTCATCAGATGATGTAAAAAGCTATGCACTGAAAAAAGATGATTTCATATCAGTCTCGGTAGATATGGCAAATGTTAAATCGAGCGATGTGAAAAAAACAGTTGATAAACCGATAGAAAAAAAAGAGGAAGAGAAACCTGTTGAAGAGGAACCTCAAAAAGAGGCAGTTACTCAAACTCAAAAAAAAGATATAAATATTGATAATTTATTTAGCGAAGTAAAAACTAAAAGTATAAAGAAAACAGAAGAAAAAGTTATAGAAAAAGAAGATAAAAGAGTCGCTCAAGAACTTTCTAAAAAAAGCGTAAAATCAGATGTAAGTAAAGTTGAATCGGTAGCTAGCAAAGCTCAAAAAATAAATACAGAAAATAAATCAGAAAAAGAGTCTAAAAGCTCCACCGGCAGTGAGGTAAATGAATATTTAGCTAAAATTCAAGCTTTAGTTTATGAGTATTTCACACCGCCTGAAAATTCTCAAGGTAAAACTGTTAAGGCTGTTATAGAGATTAATTCATTTGGAAAAGTTGTTGATTTTAGAATTTTGACTTATTCAGACAACGAAGCTTTTAACAGGGAATGCGATAAAATAAAAGGAAGGTTGCAGAACGTTCTTTTTCCTAAAAATCCTGATAATAAATCAGGTACTTATGTAATAAATTTAATTTCACAGGAGTAAACTTGAAGATAATTATTTCAATTTTATTAATCATTGCATCTCTGTTTGCAAATGATGCTACGATAGATGTTGTAAAAAAAGCTGATTCTCTTCCAGGCATAGCTGTTGAAGATTCGTCTATCAGCTATGATCAAACATTTAGAGGTAAATTTTTTAAAGCACTTGTAGCCGATTTAAATGTGCTATCAATATTTAATGTGGATAGAAATTATCGCACAGTTGCTTATGATGCTAGTAGCGTGTCGGTTGAAAATAAAGACATCAATTATGTACTTAGATATAAATTAAGTGAAGATAATAACCGCGCACTAAATGTAGAGATTAAACTAATAAGCAAAGACAACATAGTTTTTAGCAAAAATTATAAAGTAAACAGTTCCGATATCTATATGTTTGTTTCTCACACGATAGCATTTGACATAAATGAGTTTATGGGCGAAGCGTCAGTCGAGTGGATGAAGCGAAAAGTAATATTTTCAAAAATGATTTCTCCTCAAAAAAGTGAATTAGTAATTTCTGATTATACTTTAACATATCAGCATGTTATCGTTAAAGGCGGTTTCAATGTATTTCCAAAATGGGCGAACAAAGAACAGAGCGCATTTTATTATAGTTCATTGGATGATAAAAAACCGACACTGAAGTATGTTGATACAAAAACCGGGAAAAGTCAAGTTGTAAAATCCTCTGATGGTATGATGATCTGTTCTGATGTAAATGAAGATGGCACTAAGTTATTGTTAACAATGGCTCCAAAAGGTCAACCTGATATCTATTTATATGATGTTAATACGAAAAATACGAAAATGTTGACAAATTACGGCGGTATTGATGTTGGCGGTCAATTTTTGGGGAAAGACAATGTGGTATTTGTTTCTGACCGTTTAGGTTATCCAAATATATTTTCTTTAAATATGAACTCAGGTAGCGTTGAACAAGTTGTACATTATGGAAAAAGCAATGCGGCATGCAGTGTATTTGGTAAATACATAGTATATAAAGCCAGAGAAACTTCCGATTCATTTGGCAATAATACATTT
>MIBZ01000035.1 GCA_001829675.1 Sulfurimonas sp. RIFCSPLOWO2_12_36_12
AAATCTTCACATTTTGAAATTTTTGTCTTTATCCCTAAAATATCATTGATAGCAATCAGAAATTTATAGTTTATATTGCTCAGCAGCTCTTCGTCTGCTAGCTCTTTATAAAGCTTTTCAAAAATAGGCGCATACTCTTTAAAATGTTTTGCTTTAGAGTAGTTTTGAGTAATGGTTTTAAAATGCTTACTCGCCCACAGCTTATCGCTTACTTTTGTCTCATTTATCTTTTGATTCATTGACTCAAAACGGCATGGAATTGTAAGCCACGCAACACCGCTGGGTGTTTTTATCTGATTTCTGTTTCGCCAATCGTTTTTCGTATACTGGACACAATCATACAGAACAAATTCATCAACCATGTTTATCATCTCAAAATACCCTTTCCAAGGTATATAGTTTGATTGTAAAATAGCCACTTTTTTCAATTTATCATCTCATCAATTATATAGAGAGGTCTGTTTTTTACCTGATCAAAAATCTTACCTATATATAGTCCGATTATTCCCAAAATTCCAAACAGTATCCCAAATAGAAAAAACATAGAAACCATTAAACTTGTCCATCCCTCAACGCTAAAGCCGTATGTGAAGTGAGCTACCACTAGCCCTACCGCAACAAAGAAAGAGAGCATAGAGACCATTAATCCAAATTGAACGATAAGTCTTAGCGGTTTATTTGAGTGAGACACAATCGAATCAATAGCTAAATCGAGCATCTTTGAGAAGTTATAAGATGATTTTCCATACACTCTCTCTGAATGTTCTACGGCAATCTCGGTTTTTTTAAATCCGACAATTTTGACAAGCAGTAAAAAATCTCTGCTCTTTTCTTTTAACTCTTTTACGGCATCTATTACTTTTCTTGAGTATATTCCAAAATTTCCAATTGTATAGTCATGCTCAGTGTCCGTAAAATACTCTAAAGTTTTGTAAAAGAGTTTTGAAGTAAAGGATTTGAAAAAGCTGTCTTGCCTCTCAACTCTTCTGCCATGAACAACATCATAACCCTCTAGCGCTTTTTTGTAAAGCTTTTCCATCTCTTCGGGCTTGTCCTGCAAGTCGCAATCCATGACAATGGCATATTTACCGCTGCAGTGGTCTATTCCGGCTGTTATCGCATAATGCTGTCCAAAATTTCTTGATAGTTTTATGGCTTTTACATTTTTATCATTTTTTGCAATAGCAGATATTACTTCCCAAGAGTTTTGTGGGCAATTATCGTTTACAAAGATGATTTCATAGCTGCTGCAAATTTTTTGCAGAGTTGCGGTTACTTTTTCATAAAGCTCCCCGATTGATTCTCTGCATCCATAAACGGGCGAGATTACACTAATTTCCATAAATTTCTAACCTTTACTTTTTATTATTAATAGGGTTTTTATCATATACATATATGTTGTAACCTTTAAGTTCTATTTTATTTACTGCTTCAGTTAAATTGAACTCTTTCGAAGCTTTTTCAAACTCTTCAACTTTTTCTTTTGGGAGAAGAATAAAAGAGTTTTTATCAACATATGCTCTATCGTACCAACTGCTGCTTGTAAGCCACTCGCCTGCTTTTCTTTTATTATCATCATCTTCAATAGGTCTTACTTCTATTTTGTTATCGCTTAAAACCGTAAAAATATGCGAATGCCAGTAGGGTGCATACCCTTTTGTCAGGTTATTATCAAGCAAAGTTCCTATTACTTCCTCTCTATTTTCGACTATCTCTTTAGATAGTTCTATTTTAAGGGTATTAAAAATAGAACTAAGTGATAAAAGTATTGAAAGTATCAGTAATAATTTGATTTTTTGTGAAAAAAACTTCCATACAATTCCATTTGATATTGAGATTATCAACACAAATGGAATTATATATCTAATATTTTCTCTTGCGGCATACAAACCGTTAAAATGCAAAGATGTAATACAATAAATTCCAAAAACTATTAAAAAAGCTATATATCCTACACTTACGGTATAAATTTCAAAAGAGTTCAGAGAGTTTCTATTTTTTACTGCATAAAAGAGCGGAGCAAAAAAAGCTATAGGAAAAAGCAACGATTTTAGCATATAAATTGCACCCTCAAATGAAGCGAATGTTGTTCTCTCTCCCCAATCAGCCCCATAAAAATTCGCAAGTCCTATAAAAGATCTCCAAATATGAGTCGGCAACTCTTCATATGATATTAAAAATGTTTTCTCGACGCCTACTTGCATCTGAATATGCGAGAGAATATAGTATCTGTAAACTATGCCCAGTAGTATGCCAAGCGTAAAATAGATGACAATTTTTTTGTATTTTATATTTATATATTGATAAAATAAAAAAAGAGGAACAAAGAGCGAAGCTATGAAATAGATTGCAAATCTGCTTGGATTTTCTGCGACAAAAACAATAGTTAAAAAAACAATAAAAAAGCCGGCTATCCAAACTTTTTTTGTTTTTGCCTCTTCTTGGCTTAAAATATAAAAAAAATACAGATATGAAATTAGTGCCGTGTAGTACCAAATATAGGCACTCTCTCCGAAAACTTCTCTTGCATACATCGGCGAATAAAGAGTTGACATTCCAATAAATGCTATCAATATGCCTACCGTATCGGTACCGATTTTTTTTAAATACTTGTATGTCACAAAAAGCGAAAAGGCAAAAAAACCAATAACTACGATAGTGTGAACATTATATGCCCAAATGCCGAGCAGAGTTAACGGAACAGCCAAAGTGTGTTTAAAAACGGTCCAAATATCACCGTTAACATACCACCAGCTGTTTGGATAATAAGAAGCTTGATTTATTATCTCTTGCGCCAATATATTTGCGATAGCTGCATCAGAGTTAAAAAAAGCTCTGTATATAAAAGCTTGATAATAGACAATAAAAAAAACATTAGCAACTAATATTAGTGTAAAAAATATTTTGAGTTTTAAATTCATATTTGCAAATCTTTTAAATAATATCTTGTAATGAAACTATACATAAAATCCACTAAATTTAGATTATAAGTTGGTTGATATATATAGTTTTTCTTTTGTGATACTTTTTTTTGCATATTTTGCCTATTGCGTGTCATAACTATATAAACTCAAAATTGCCGATTTTTATCTACTTATTATCATATGTAAAGTAAAATGCCACAAATATTTCAGAAGGTACTAAATGGATTTTTTATTCAACACAAATGCTCAGTTTTTTATTGCAGCTTATTTAATCGGCGGAATCCCATTTGGTCTGCTTTTAGCCAAAAAATTTGCCGGTGTAGATGTTAAAGCAAGCGGTTCAGGAAGTATCGGTGCTACAAATGTTTTAAGAGTCGTAAAAGAGACCAACCCCTCTTTGGCAAAAAAGCTTGGTGCTGCTACACTCGCGCTAGATGCTATAAAAGGTGTTTTGGTTCTTGCTATTGCATATTTTATGGGGTTAAGCGAAGCGACACTTTGGGGCATAGCTGTTTTAGCCGTTATCGGTCACTGCTTCTCTCCATATTTAAACTTTGAAGGCGGAAAAGGCGTTGCAACCGGAATGGGCGTGATGATGTTTATGCTCCCTTTTGAAACTCTTATCGCCCTTGTTGTTTGGGCACTTGGCGCAAAATTTATAAAAATCTCTTCACTATCTTCACTCACTGCTCTTCTTGCTCTTATTGTTGCTAGTTTTATAATTCATCCGGATATGGCTCACTCTCCTGTTTTAATAATAGGATTTATACTTTTTTACAAACATATTCCAAATATTATTCGTCTTTTTAAGGGTGAAGAAAAAAGAGTAGTTTAGTGACAATACATGTAGAAGATTTAAAGTTCCAATGTATTATCGGGATTTTAGATTTTGAGAGGGTAGAACCTCAAGATGTAATTGTTAATATTGCTATTGAATATGAGTATCAAAAAGAGTTTATAAATTATGCGATAATTGTTGAAATCATTAAAGAAACTATGTTAAAAAGTGAATTTTTGCTCATAGAAGATGCACTAAATGGCATAAATTTAAAGTTAATTAAAGAATTCGACGCCATAAAAAGCATTGATTTGAAGATAACAAAACCATCGATTTTACAAGGTTGTAAGGTAAGTGTAAGCAACTATTACAAATCCCAATCTTAAATATAAGTTAAAATTTTATTAAAAAAAATTGAAATTTTCTTTAAATTAACCTAAAATTATGATATCATTCCGCCAAAATATTCACTTATAGGACAAAATTTATGCGCATTCTTATTATAGAAGATGAGGTTACATTAAATAAAATGCTTGCAGAGGGGCTGAAAGAATTTGGTTACCAAAGCGATGTGGTAGAAACTCTTAAAGACGGAGAATACTACTTAGATATTCGTAACTATGATTTAGTACTAATGGACTGGATGCTTCCGGATGGAGACAGTATTGATATCATAGGTGATATTAAAACGAAAACTCCTAAAACTGCTGTAATTGTTTTATCTGCCAGAGATGATAACGAAAGCGAAATTGAAGCTCTAAAAAGCGGTGCTGATGACTATGTCAGAAAACCATTTGATTTTGATGTACTGCTTGCTAGAATTGAAGCTCGTCTTCGTTTTGGCGGTAGCAATATAATTGAAATTGAAGATTTAATTATCAATCCGGAAGAAGAAAAAATTACATATAAAGACATAGAGATAGAGCTTAAGGGTAAACCTTTTGAAGTATTAACTCACCTAGCTCGCCACCGTGATCAAATCGTATCTAAAGAACAACTTCTTGATGCAATCTGGGAAGAGCCGGAACTTGTAACTCCAAATGTAATCGAAGTTGCGATTAATCAAATTAGACAAAAAATGGACAAACCGTTAAACATAACTACTATAGAAACTGTTCGTCGTCGCGGTTATCGTTTCTGTTTTCCAAAAGAGATAAATTAATTAGTTATAATCACAAATATTTGTAACTGTAGGTAAAAAATGTTCTCTAAAAGAAGCATAAGATTAAGTTTTTTAATTCAACTTATTATTGCTTCTTTCTCGCTTATATTAATATTTTCTTCCATTTTGTATTTTTATATTGAAAAATCTATTTTTAATGAAAAGCATCAAGAGCTTTTGGTTTATGCAAACAATGTGGCATCCAATGAGTCAATTTATGGCTCTGAAGTACCAACTCCCGATATATATTTAGGATTAAGCATTGAAATAATGCACCTAAATAAAGAGCATCTTGATATTGATTTGTATGAAACAACAAAAGATAAAAAGTCATATCTAACACTTATTTACCCGTTTAATTTAGATGAACTAAGCTACTTAAAAATAACAAAAGATGTAACAGCCACAAGAGCACTTTTGGATAAAATACTTCACTATCTTTTCATTATAAACATTGCAGGATTTTTACTCGTAGTAATTTATGCGATTGGATTGTCCAAAATGCTTGTAGCACCCGTCAAAACGCTAAGCAACAAACTATCAAATATGAACGAGCATCTTATGCGCCCCATAAAAGTAGAAGAACTTCCTGAAGAGTTTGAACCGCTTGGCGCAACCATAAATCATCTTATTGCAAGAATACAAAATTTTGTTAAATACCAAAAAGAGCTATTTATCGGAACAGCCCATGAGCTCAAAACTCCACTAGCCGTTATAAAACTAAAAAATCAAGTAACCCTAATAAAAAAGCGCTCCGCAGAGGAGTATATAGATGCCCTTAAAGTGACAAACAAAACAATAGATGAGATGAATATAATTGTTTCAAATATACTAAATATAGGCCGCCAAGAGGGAATGCAGCTAGAAAAACCCCAAGAGGTAGATGTAATAAAGATTTTAACTCAAAAAGCAGATGATTTTAAACTTCTTGCTGCAAACGAGGGCAAAACACTTTATATGCATTTTGAACCAGACGGTTTTATGGCAATACTTCAAGTCGGACTTTTAAACCAAATAGTGCAAAACTTCCTTCAAAATGCCCTAAAATTTACACCAAAAGATAAAAATGTAACCTTAAAAAGTTCGCTTAACAACTACGGTTTGCTTATAGAAGTAATAGATGAGGGATGCGGGATAGATGAAAGTTCAGATTTGTTTGCGCCGTTTAAGAGAGAAGGAAATAAACCCGGTGTCGGACTTGGACTCTTTTTGGCAAAAAGTGCTGCGGATGCTTTGGGTGCAAAGATAAGCATAAAAAACAGAACGGACGGGGTTGTCGGAACCATTGCCAGTTTGAACCTAAACTCAAAACTTTCATGCATCCTGCCAACTAACTAGAAAATAGATAGATTTAAAAATTTCTAAAGCTTTATTTAGCTATAAATCGAGCACATAAAAATATGTTTTAAAAAATATTTTTAAATTGGACTATAACTACGAGGTATTTTGATGGCTTTGATAATAAATGATGAGTGTATTGCATGTGATGCGTGTCGCGAAGAGTGTCCTACTACTGCGATTGAAGAGGGAGACCCTATCTACTTCATCGATCCGGATCGTTGTACTGAGTGCGTCAGTGTTTATGATGAACCGGCATGTATATCTGTTTGTCCTGTTGATTGTATTATTCCTGACAAAGACAATGTAGAATCTATAGCAGAGCTTCAGTTTAAATATAAAAATATTCTAGCAGAAGAGTAGAGGTTTGGCAAAAAGAGTAGCAGTCATAGATATAGGTTCTAACTCGGTTAGAATGGTAATCTATGAAAAAACTTCTCGATTTGCGTTTCATATACTTCATGAAGCAAAAAGCAGAGTAAGAATCTCCGAACATGCCTACCAAAACGGCGGAAATCTTCAAGAGATTCCTATGCAAAGAGCGTATGAAGCTTTAGAAAATTTCTTAACCATTATCTCTTCCTTTAAAGCAAGAAAAACCCTATGTGTTGCGACCTCCGCACTCAGAGATGCTCCCAATCAAAAAGATTTTATCAGCAAAATAAAAAACTCCATTGGATTAAATATTAAAGTTATTGATGGTCAGAGGGAAGCTTATCTTGGAGCAATTGCATGTGCCAACCTGCTGCCGGAACAAGAAAATGCACTAAGCATAGATATCGGCGGAGGTTCTACAGAATTTTCTCTCATTAATAAAAAAGATATAAGTTCAAATATCTCACTTAATCTTGGTACGGTAAGATTAAAAGAGCTTTTTTTTGATTTTAATGATATCGAGGGTGCTAAAAAATATATTGACTTAGAACTCTCCAAATTAGACGGCATTGACACTTCTACAATAATTGGAATAGGCGGAACTTTTAGGGCAATCTCCTATGCCATACTAAGCAACAGTGACTATCCGCTAGACAAACTTCATGGATATAAACCAAACTATGACGATTTTCAAACGCTTCTTAATAAAATATTAAATTCCGATGAAGAGACTTTAAAAAAATTGGGAATAAAAAACAGCAGATTTGATGTTATAAAACCCGGTGCATTGATACTTCTCAGGGTATTTAAAAAGTTTAAAATAAAAGAGCTGATTACTAGCGGTGTTGGGGTTAGAGAGGGCGCTTTCTTGGCTGATTTACTCAGAACTTCTAAAGATAAATTTCCAACTAATTATAAT
>MIBZ01000036.1 GCA_001829675.1 Sulfurimonas sp. RIFCSPLOWO2_12_36_12
ATACGATATCGCAAAAAAAGCTGAATATAGAATTTGCACTCAAACAAAGTGGATATGATTTGATAAAAGCAAAAGAGACGAAAAAAATATATGACAAATATCTGCAAACACTAAAATTTGCATTGGAGCTTTTAAGAGCTTCAAATACGATTGGCAATACAGAGCATAACGAGCTAATCCGAGGAGAGATTGAGATTGCCTCTTTTATGCGAAAAATCACTGATTTAGAAGGTGAAGAGAGAACTCAAATTAGAAAGCTTCAAAGCTTTGGAACAGAGATTGAGGAAGAGATTCAGATACGATTTGATATGCCTAAAGCTGATGTTAAAGCCATAACCATAGAGGGGTCAAAGGAGTACGCTTCTGTCAATACAATGGTAAGTTCACTTGAAAAAGAGTTAAAAAGCGAGAGACTCTCCCTCACTCCGGACATAGGGTTAACCCTTGGATATGCTAAAGCCGATTCCGAATTTCGTGATTATTGGTTTTTTGGAGTAAGTATACCTCTGCAAATATATGGCAAAGAAGATGCTTCTATCAAAAAAATAGGGTATGAATTAAGCGCCAAGATAGAAGAGAGTGCAAACCTTAAAAATACTCTTGCATATGAATTGGATAGTTTCAAGATTAAGTTTGAGAGCGCACAAAAGAACTACGCGCTGACCGATAAAATCCTGAAAACACAGCTCTCTCACTTGCTTGAATCAGCGCTGGCAACGCTCAAAACAACCGATTCGTCGAAAGTGTATGTCATAAGTGCCATAAAAGATGCCCTCGGTCTCGAGTTAGAGCTAATCGACTACAAGTATGATGCCAATATTGCTCTCGCACAAATAAAAATGCTTAGTGGAGAAGAAATATGAAAAAAATTCTTTTGATTATGATGATTATCGTTACTGCATATGGTCAAAACTACAAAATATCGACCGTTAAAGTCAAAGAAACACAAAATGTGCCACAAAAAGAATTTTTTGCAAAAACCTCTTTTAAAGAGGCATCTACAAAAGAAATTACACTAAAGTTTTCTGGTTTTGTCGAAAAAATATCGGTAGATGAAAGGTATAAAAAGGTCGAAAAGGGTTCTTTGCTTTTTACTGTGTATAGCCCTGAAATTTTAGCGTTAAAAGAAGAACTCATAAAAACTGCAGAGTATGTCGAAAAATCAAAAATATTTGAAGATGAGATTTTTTCAAAAACGGCAGCATCGTTACTAGAATCGACAAAACAACGACTTTATCTTCTGGGTGTTTCAAAAACGGACATAGAAAAAACACTCTCCTCTAAAACTCCTTCCAGAACAGTTGCCGTATACTCTCCCTACGGCGGTACGGTAGTGGAAAAATCTGTATTTGCCGGTTCGTTCGTTGAAGTAGGCAGACCACTAATGAGGCTCGCTGATACTTCCACCCTTTGGGCAGATATTAAAATATATGAAAGTGATATTCCCACATTAAAAATAGGCTCCACCGTAATTTTGACTTTTAGCGGGGCAACAAAAGAATACAAGGCAAAAATTAACCAAATCCTTCCCGAAATAAATGAGAATGACAGGAGCCTAACCGCTCGAGCAAACTTACAAAACGATGGGCATCTAGTCGCCAATATGTTTGCCAAAGCTCACATTCAATCCAAGGGAGAAAAAATTCTGATGCTCCCTAAAACAGCCGTACTTGAAAAGGGAAAAAAGCAGTTTGTTTTTGTCAAAGTAGACAATAAATTTGAACCGCTTGAGATAACCGCCAAAAAAATAGATGCTTATAATTATCAGATATTAGAGGGCATAACACAAGGTGAAGAGGTTGCCAACGATGCATTGTTCATGCTTGATGCTGACGCTAAAGTAAACGGGTTATACTAAGATGATAGAGAAAATTATTGAATTTTCGCTAAAAAACAGAATTTTTATCTTTTTGCTTTTTGCCCTTTTATCTCTAGCATCTTTTTGGGGAGTCAAGAATGCATCTTTCGATGCCTTGCCTGATCTCACTCCGCCACAGGTCGTTATCGAGGTTAAATGGGAGGGACAAAGCCCGCAAATCATAGAAAAGCAGGTCACATACCCGCTAACAACCTCTTTTTTGTCTTTGGCCAATGTCGAAACTGTCAGAGGATTTAGCGGATTTTCAACCGCTCTTATATATGTTGTCTTCAAAGATAAGACAGACTTGTACTTCGCTCGAACAAGAGTGCTTGAGAAGCTCAGCCAAAGCATAAAATCTTTTCCAAAAGATGCCTCGGTAACACTAGGACCAGATGCCACGGGCGTTGGCTGGGTATACCAATACGCGCTTACATCAACGAACTTAAATCTAGCCGATATGCGAAGTTATCAAGACTATTTTCTCCGTTTCGGGCTGCTTTCAGTATCGGGTGTCAGTGAAGTAGGGAGTATCGGAGGATTCGTCAAAAATTACGAAATCACAGCAGATCAAAATGCTCTGGTTAACTACAACCTCTCAATCCTAGACATCTCAAACGCCGTGGAAAAAACGAATGTATCCGATGGTGCGCGGGTAGTGCTGCGCAATGGATTTGAAAATATGGTACAAACCAGCGGATACTATGCAAGCGAAGAGGACATTCTCAATACACCGCTTCTCTCCAACAATGGTCTCTCTTTGACAATACGAGATGTAGCAAGCGTAAATATTACGCCATCAGAGCGAAGGGGACTTGCTGAACTAAATGGAGAGGGTGAAACAGTCGGAGGTATCGTCATCGCCAGAATAGGGGCAAATGCTTACAAGGTTATCGAAGATGTCAAAGAGAAGCTAAAAACGCTTGCCGGTTCGGATGTCAATATAGTGCCCGTCTACGACAGAAGCGAGTTAATTGAAAAAGCGGTTGGGACACTAAAGAGAGCTCTTATCGAAGAAGCTATTGCCGTTGCCATTATTGTCGCTCTTTTTCTCGGACATAGGGGAAGTATTGCTGTTATCGTACTCACTCTTCCGCTTACTATCGGGCTTACTTTTTTAGCGATGACATTGCTTGGAATGAGCTCGAATATTATGAGTCTCGGAGGAATAGCCATTGCAATAGGGGCGATGGTAGATGCCTCCATTGTTCTCGTTGAAAATGCCCATAAGCATATCGTTGAAAAGAGAAAAAAAGGACTACAACTTACCTATGCCGTGAAGATTGACGCAATATTGGAAAGTTCAAAGCAAGTAGGACGCCCGATATTTTTTGCACTAATGTTGGTTATTGTAAGTTTCATGCCGATATTTGCACTCACGGGACAAGAAGGGGCACTATTTTCACCAATGGCCTTTACAAAAAGTTTTGCAATGCTTTTTGGTGCAATTATCGCCATTACCCTCACTCCGGCACTGATGACAATATTTTTAAATGATAAGATTAAAGCAGAGGAAGATTCACGATTAAACAGCTTTTTTATAAAGCACTACGAAACCGTGCTGCGTAAGATTATTGGCTACAAAAAGACGGCTTTAGTAATATTTATAGGCACTATGGCGCTCTCCTATCCATTGTACACCAGCCTTAAATGGGAGTTTATGCCAAAACTCTCAGAAGAGGTATTTATGTATATGCCTGTTGCGCCAATGGGAATTAGTGTTGATTTGGCCTCAAGTATTACCCAAAAAACAGACCAAATTATCAAAACTTTTCCGGAAGTCAAGACTGTATTTGGCAAAGCCGGACGAGCAGATACGGCAACAGACTCTGCACCGCTTGCGATGCTAGAAACCGTGATTACGCTAAAACCCAAAGATCAGTGGAGGGTTGGAATGACGGAAGAAAAACTGATGGACGAAATGGACAAGGCGCTTCAAATAGAGGGGTTGACAAACTCATGGACCTATCCCATCAGAGGGCGTATTGATATGCTCATTACAGGTATTAGAACACCTCTTGGCATCAAGGTTTACGGTCAAAATTTTGAAGATATTGAGATGTACTCGAATGAAATCAGCAAAGCGCTCAAAAAGATGGAGGAAAGCTCGGCGGTATTTGCCGAAAAGGCGGCTACCGGATATTATCTCGATATTAAGCCCAAAGATGAGATGATAGCCAAATATGGGCTAAATAGAGACGATATATTTAAAACGATATCGCTAAGCGTAGGCGGGTCAAGTGTTTCTACTATGATTCAAGGAACGCACAGATACCCCATATCTGTTAGACTCGATGCGTCAGCAAGGGGTGATATAGAAGCAATCAAAAACATACCAATCAAAACTGAATTAGGACAGCATCTTCTCTCGGATTTTGCCGACATCAACTACATAGAAGCCCCAGGGGAAATAAAGACCGAAAAGGCGCTACCGGTTGGTTACATATATATCATGCCAAAAGAGACGATAACTCCGTCTGAATATAAGCAAATAGCTCAAAAAGCAATAGAAACTATCAAAGTGCCACAAGGTATTCGGTATGAATGGACAGGACAGAGTGAATATCTTGAAAGCGCCAAAAAAACACTGATTCTTATTGCTCCAATAAGTTTACTTCTTACATTTATGCTGATTTTTGCCTCGCTTAGAGATATACATCTTACGGTACTAATCTTTTTTACCCTTCCTTTTAGTTTCGTGGGTGGACTACTTGCAATAAAACTACTAGGGTTTTCCATGAGTATTGCTGTAATAGTCGGGTTTTTAGCCCTACTTGGAGTTGCGGCAGAGACCGCCATCGTGATGCTTATATACCTCAAAGAAGCCGTGGAAGAAAAAGCTCTAGAGGGCAAAAAAGAGTATGATTCACTACTAAACGCATGCATAGATGGTGCCGCCAAAAGAATAAGACCAAAACTTATGACGGTTTTTAGCCTTATGGCAGGACTCGTGCCATTGCTCTATATCAAAGGGGTAGGAAGCGAGATAATGGGACGAATCGCTGCTCCAATGCTTGGTGGGTTGATCACATCAACATTACTTACTCTAATACTGGTCCCTATTTTTTATCTTTGGATTGTAAAAAGTAAATCTT
>MIBZ01000037.1:0-13550 GCA_001829675.1 Sulfurimonas sp. RIFCSPLOWO2_12_36_12
GGCAAAAAAATGCCCGTAACTGTTGCTATCGGCGGTGACCCGCTCTATACTTGGTGTGCAACGGCGCCGCTTCCTTACGGAGTAAATGAGCTGTTAATGTATGGGCTTATAAAAAAAGAGCCGGCAAAATTAGTAAAATCTTTGACAACACCGCTATATATCCCGCAAGATGTTGATTATGTAATTGAGGGCTGGGTGGACACCGCAGAGATGAGAATAGAGGGACCGTTTGGTGACCATACCGGCTACTATACTCTAGAAGAGCCATATCCTGTTATGGAAGTCAGCGCAATAACTATGAAAAAAAATCCTATATTTTTGGCAACTGTTGTCGGCAAACCGCCTTTGGAAGACAAATATATGGGCTGGGCAACCGGAAAGATATTTTTTCCGCTTTTAAAAACTACGGCACCTGATTTGCTTGATTATCATATGCCTGAGAATGCAGGTTTTCATAATCTTATTTTAGCAAAGATGCAGCCGCACTATAAAGGACATGCAAAGCAGTTTATGCATGCTTTTTGGGGTGCCGGACAGATGAGCTTTGTAAAACATGCAATATTTTTAGATGAAAAAGCACCTAAGTTAGATGGTTATGAATCGGTGAGTGCATATATACTCGATAGATTTACTCCAAAATCTCTATTTATAACCGAAGGGATATTGGACGCGCTTGACCACTCATCTCCTGAGAGTTTGGTTGGCGGAAAGCTTGGAATTGATGTGACGGCAGCACAAAAGCAAGAAGCTCCAGAGCTGCTGGGTGATGATGAGCTGCTTCTGCGAGTCAAAAAGGCCATTCCGGATGCAGTCAATCTGCATCAATTTATGAGAAGAACAAATAACCCTATTACCGTAATATCTGTAAATAAAACAAAAAATGTTAAACAATATTTTGATGCTCTTTCTGAGTTAAATGCGCATATGAGGGTTGTTGTTTTTGTTGATGCTGCTAAAAATGATGTATTTAATGCCTATATGTTGGTTTGGAGAGTTACAAATAATATGGATGCAATCAGGGATGTATTTGTCTCGGGATTAATGGTCGGAGTGGACGGAACAAATAAAAATATATTTGACGGATTTAATAGAAGATGGCCGGATGATGTGGATTGTACTTTAAGCGTAGTAGAGTCGCTAAAAAGCAAAGGCGTGTGGGATTTAAGTGAAAATTTGTATGAAAAGTTTCAATTGTGATAATTTAATGTCTTTTTTATTTATTATAAGGTTAATATAATAAATAGTGATGTAACATAGCCAATTATCATAAGGGTTTAGCGCATGAATAAGTTTTTAATTTTTACTTTGTCTGTATTTGTTTTTACCTCGCTAAGTGTTGAGGCTGCTGTATATAAAGGGCAGGACGAGTATGTAAAAAAATGCGTTAAATGTCATAAAGCAGGACAAGCATTCGTTGCTACAAAGAAAAAAAGAGAGTGGAATGCTTTGATGAAAGATAAAGGCCTAAAATTGGCTGAAGTTCATCTGGAGAGTGAAGAAAAAAGTGCGAAAGAGTCTCATGAATATTTTGAAAGCAATGCTTTTGACAAAAACTCAAAGCATTTGAAAGACTTTTTGCTAGAGTATGCTAGCGATAGCGGTAATGTGCCTGCCTGTAATTAATCCTATTTTTTTTATAATTTCAAGATAGAAAATCTATCTTGAATTACTATCTTCACTTTGTAAAATCATTTAATTTAGCTAAAATACCAAACTTTTTAAATAACCTTTTATGAAATAAATCAAGGAAACTATTATGGACAAAATGTGGTCAGGTCGTTTTTCTGCAAGTGCTTCAAGCCTTTTAGACCAGTTTAATGCTTCTATTATGTTTGATAGAAAACTTTATCGTGAAGATATTGAAGGATCTATTGCACATGCTAAAATGCTCACGAAACAGGGTATTTTAACAACTAGTGAGCTTACTCAAATAACAGATGGACTCAATCAAGTTAAAAATGAGATAGAGTCGGGTGAATTTGAGTGGAAAATATCAGATGAAGACCTTCATATGGGAATTGAAAAACGCTTAACTGCCATTATTGGTGAAGCCGGAAAAAAACTTCATACTGCAAGAAGCAGAAATGACCAAGTTGCGGTTGATTTTCGCCGTTATGTTCTCCGTAAAAACTTAGAGATAGTCAGTGCACTTAAACTTTTAATGCGTGAGATACATATCGTAGCATCAAAACATACAGAAACTTTAGTCCCGGGTATGACACATCTTCAACATGCCCAGCCGATAAATTTTGCTTTTCATCTAAGTGCATATCTCTCAATGTTTAAAAGAGATATTGAGAGATTTGAGAGCTCATGTGAGAGAAACAATGTCTCTCCTCTAGGCTGTGCGGCACTGGCCGGAACTCCGCATAAAATCGATAGAGATATGACAGCCGAGCTTTTAGGGTTTAGCAGTGTCAGCGTAAACTGTTTAGATACGGTAAGCGATAGAGATTTTGCACTCGAAATTTTGTTCAATATCTCAACAATGATGATGCATATCTCTCGTCTTAGTGAAGAGCTCGTTATGTGGTCTAGTTATGAGTTTAGATTTGTTGAGCTAAGTGATGAGTACTCAACAGGCTCATCGATAATGCCGCAAAAGAAAAATCCTGATGTCCCAGAACTTCTTCGCGGTAAAACAGGCAGAGTTTATGGCTCATTGATGGGGCTTCTGACTGTTATGAAAGGTCTTCCTTTGGCATATAACAAAGATACGCAAGAGGACAAAGAGGGTGTTTTTGATGCGGTTGAGACTGCTGAGATTTCATTGGCGATATTAAAAGAGGCGATTAAAACAATGCAGGTAAAGACGCAAAATATGCAAAATGCTTGTAAAATGGGACATCTAAGTGCGACTGATTTGGCTGATTATCTGGTGCAAAAGTGTAATATTCCCTTTAGAGAGGCTCACTTTATTACAGGAAAAGCCGTGGCAAAGAGCGAAGAGCTAAAAATCGATTTGAGTGATATTGAGCTAAAATATCTCCAAGAGATAGACAGCAGAATCGGCGAAGATGTTCTAAAATTTTTATCAATTGAAAACTCTATGAATGCAAGAACTTCTGAGGGTGGAACATCTACGCAAAGAACCCAAGAACAGTTACAATATTTTAAAAACTTTTTGGAGAAGTAGCATGAAAGTAACAGTATCTCATCTAAGTGAGATGAAGTTTGAGGCAAAAACACAGAAGAGCAGTTTTATAATTGATGCTCCGCAGATATCTCCGCTGGAGTATTTTTTGTCAGGAATTGTCTCATGCAGTGCTACGGACATGGTTATGATACCAAAAAACCAAGGCAAAACTGTTTCAAATCTTGTAATCAGCGGCGATGCAATAAGAAACGAAGATTTTCCAAAAAAATTTAACACGCTTCATCTTGATTACAGTTTTAATTCAGATGCCGATGATATAGTCGCCGCTAGATGGGTTATGGCTTCATTAGAGACATACTGCTCGACAATCAATACCATCAGAGATAGTGTTCTCATAACTTACTCAATAACGCATAACGGCACTAAAATTAGAGAAAATGAGAAGATGATATCTGGCGGTGGAAGTAAAATAGATATGGGCAAAATAGAGAGCTGCCCGTCATAGGCAAAACTCTAAATCATACTCTTTGGGTTAGCGTCGGCTAAATGCGACCATGCTAATTTAGCCCCGCCAAAGATGTGAAAATGGAGGTGTTTTACCTCTTGAGCGCCATCTTCACCAACATTCGTAATAACTCTATATCCGCTCTTGTCAATATCCATCTCTTTTGCAACATCCTGTATAAAAGTAGTCATATTTTTCATAATCTCCGGAGTTACTTCGTTAAAACTATCTACATGAACTTTTGGAATAGCCAATATGTGAACCGGAGCCTTTGGATTTATATCGTGAAATGCCAAAAAGTCACTGTTTTCTAGGATAATATTTGATGGTATTTCTTTGTTAATAATCTTGCAAAATATACACATTTCAGCCTCTTTTTTTATTTATTGTAGCATATAAATTGACAAATGAAGCTGTATATAAATTATATTTGACTATAATCCCCCTTAAAATTTAAGAGGTTATTTTCCTCTAGTATGGGTGAGTCTATTGAAAGAATGGTATGACGCAATAAAAGAAGCACAGAGTGTTGATAGAATCGAAGAGATTCGCATATCTGTATTTGGTAAAAAGGGTGTTTTAGCAGCAGAATTTGCTAGAATGAAAGAAGCGCCAGATGAAGAAAAATCAAAAATTGCACAAGAGTTAAATATACACAAAAATGCACTTATGAATGAGTTGAGTGCTAAAAAAATAACTCTTCAGACGCTAGAGTTGCGAGCACACATGATGGCAGAAGCAATAGATGTTTCTCTGTTTAGCCAAAAACCGGAGTGTGGCGCGCTTCATCCCGTAATGGAGACTATGGATAGAATTGTGGAGTATTTCTCTTCAATGAATTTTGCAGTAAAAACCGGAAATATGGTGGAGGATGATTTTAACAATTTTGAAGCTCTAAATCTTCCAAAATATCATCCGGCTCGCGATATGCAGGATACATTTTATTTTAAAGACGAGATGCTGCTTCGTACACACACCTCCCCTGTTCAGATAAGAACTATGATGAGCTCAAAACCGCCAATTCGCATGATAGCGCCGGGGGCAGTTTTTAGAAGAGATTACGATATTACTCATACGCCGATGTTTCATCAGGTAGAGGGGCTTTTGGTTGATGAAGAGGGGAAAGTCTCGTTTGCAAATTTGAAGTTTATTTTGGAAGATTTTCTTAAGTATATGTTTGGTGATGTTGAAGTTCGTTTTAGACCTAGTTTTTTCCCTTTTACAGAGCCTTCGGCAGAGGTAGATATCTCTTGCGTGTTTTGTAAAGGTTCTGGTTGTAGAGTTTGTTCAAAAACCGGATGGCTTGAGGTTTTAGGTTGCGGGATTGTTGATCCAAATGTTTTTGAAGCGGTTAAGTATGAGAATGTCAGCGGGTATGCTTTTGGGCTTGGAGTTGAGAGATTTGCGATGCTTATTCATCAAATAGGAGATCTTCGTTCACTTTTTGAGGGAGATATTAAGTTGCTGGAGCAGTTTCAATGATAATTACTAAAAGTTGGTTAAACGAGTGGATAGATTTAAGTGCGATATCTACTGATAAATTAGTAAAAACGCTAAACTCAATAGGCTTGGAAGTTGACAGTGTCTCTACCTATGAAATTCCTCAAAAGATAGTTTTCGGCAGGGTTGTAGAGTGTGTAAAACACCCAGAAGCAGATAAGCTAAACATTTGTAAGGTAGATGTCGGAACAGCTACACATCAGATAGTTTGCGGTGCTTCAAATGTTAGAGCAGGTCTTGATGTAGTAGTGGCAACCGTCGGTGCCGTTATGCCCGATGGCATGGTTATTAAACCTGTAAAACTTCGCGGCGTCGAATCAGAAGGTATGATTTGCTCTTCAAGAGAGATTGGTTTAGGAGATGTTCAAGATGGAATTATTGAGCTTGATAGCAGTATCGGAAAGTACAGTATAGGTCAGGAAATTTCTACAAATTCAATATTTAGCGATGACATCATAGAGATAGAGTTAACTGCTAATCGTGGTGATTGTTTAAGTATCAGAGGTATTGCAAGAGATTTGAGTGCAGCTTTTGATAAACCGCTAAGAGAGAGAAATACAAAAGAGAGTGAAGAGAAAAGAGTCGGAATAGGGCGAATTTTAACTCTATCTCATGAGAACAATCTAGATGTCAACATAAGATATAAAGCAGTAGATTTGAAAAATCTTGATTTGCCGTTTATAGTAAAACTTAGACTTACGCAAATAGAAGATAAGAAAGAGTCTGATGTTGAGTCTCTTATGCTATATGCAACTCATAGCAGCGGCGTAATATTAAGAGCATATAGCTTTGGTTTTTTCTGTGCACAAAACGAAACTATGGCAAAAGCATCTCTCTGCAGAGATGAGAATGGTTTCGCATCAATTATGGCAAAAGATAAAAAAGCTTCCATTGTCGGAATAATCCAAGAAAATGACTCTAAAGTAGCTTACAATGAAGGTACTGTTTTAATTGAGGCTACTTATATTCCGCCAAATGTAATATCCAAAAAAATGCAAGAAAAAAAGATATCTGCAGGATCTATGTACTACAGAGCATCAAGAGGCAGCGAGCCGGATTTAAATCAAGGTTTGGATTATTGTATAAGTGTTATTGAGTCGAACTCAGATTCATTGGTTTTTGGCGGCACTATCGAAGTGGGTGAACCACACGAAGATAAAATGATTAGTGTCAGCAAAAAAGAGATTGATGAGATAATCGGTGCTAACATTGACAAAGCCAAGATAACAAAAATACTCAAAAATTTAGGTTTTAATACAACAAAATCATCTGCTGAGAGCTTTGTTATTTCTGTTCCGAAATTTAGGCATGATATATCAAATAGACAAGATATTGTTGAAGAGATTGTTCGTTTAGTCGGCATTGACAACATTCCATCAAAACCATTTACTTTTACGGAAGACAATGGGCTTGGCGATGACTATTTCAGGTACAAAAAAAGACAAACATACAGACATAAAGCGGCTTATAGCGGATTTTTCGAATCTATTCATTTTGTTTTTGATGAGAAGAGAGTTTTAGAAGAGTTTGGTTTTGAAACTATTGATGAGAATAAAGAGTTACTGAACCCTATTGTAAATACACTTGATACATTGAGATCTACACTGCTTACCGGACTATTAAAAGCTGCATCAAATAATAGTAAAAATGGCTACTCCTCTGTAAAGCTTTTTGAGGTTGGCTCTGTATTTAACTCCCAAAGAGAAGAGTCTTTAAAGATGGCAATACTTTTTTGCGGAGACAGAGAGTCTGATGGTTTATCTAATTCAGGAAAACCTTTAAAAGCAGATTTTGCCTTTTTTACCAAAAAAGTTTCTGATATTATCGGAGCGTTTGAGCTTAGTGCATTTGAGACCAAACATACGCTCTCACACCCTTTTCAGTCTGCCAAAATATTAATTTGCGGCGAAGTTGTAGGGGAATTGTTCCGTGTTCATCCAAGTGTTGAAGATAGTTATGATTTAGATATTACATATATGTGTGAATTAGATTTTGAAAAATTGCCTTGTAGTTTAAAAACTGCAAAACAAACTTCAAAATATCAGGCATCTTTTAGAGATTTAAGCATAGTAATGCCAAAAGAGATGAGTTATGCGAAGGTTAAGAGTGTAATAGACTCATCTGCAACAAAAGAGCTGGTTCGTTTTTATCCGGTAGATAAATATAGCGATGAGTTATTGGGCGATAATATGAGTCTCTCTATTCGCTTTGTTCTTCAATCGTTCGATAAGACATTAGAAGAGGATGATATTACAAAATCAATGGACAGTGTTTTAAATGCACTTAAAAATGAACTTGGATTAGGCATCAGATGAGCAGCGTAAAGGTTATAAAAGCATCACCTTTTTCACTTAAAATCTCTGAGATAGCACCGGATAAATCAATATCACACAGATGTGCGATGTTTGCGATGCTGGCAGAGGGAACTAGTGAGATAACTAACTTTTTGAGAGCAGAAGATACGCTAAACTCTTTAAATATAGTAAAAAATCTAGGCGCAACTGTCGAGGATGACGGAGTAACTATTAAGATAAGTTCAAATGGCATAAAAGAGAGCAGTGAAATTTTAGACTGTGGCAACTCCGGAACAGGAATGAGGCTATTTTGCGGGCTTTTAAGTTCTGCAAATGGTCATTTTGTTTTAACCGGAGATGAGTATCTCCGCCGCCGCCCGATGAAGAGAGTAACTGCTCCTCTTCGTGATATCGGTGCAAAACTTGACGGCAGAAATGACGGCGATTTAGCTCCGCTGAGCATAAGAGGCGCATCGCTTAAAGCATTTAACTATGAGAGTAAAATCGCTTCTGCACAGGTTAAAAGTGCCATGATCTTAGCCGCTCTTAGAGCTGATGGCGAATGCAGTTACAGCGAGCCTGAACTTAGCCGTGATCATACAGAGAGAATGTTAAAGGGTATGGGTGCAGAGATAGAAGCAGATGGACTCGTAACTAAAATAAAACCTATGAAAAAGCTTCTCTCTCCACTTAAAATCAGAGTTCCATCCGACCCCTCAAGTGCATTTTTCTTCGCAATTGCAGCTGCAATCACTCCTAACTCCGATGTTGTGTTGGAGGGTGTTACTCTTAACCCTACTCGTATTGAAGCATTTAAGGCATTAGAGAGAATGGGTGCGCTTATAACCTATGAAATAACTGAGAATAAGTATGAGCCTATTGGAAATATACATGTAAAACATGCTCCGCTTAAAGCAATTACGGTTGAGCATAATATATCTTGGCTTATAGATGAACTTCCTGCTCTATCGATAGCTTTTGCGTGTGCTGATGGTGTAAGCGTTGTAAAAAATGCCGAGGAGCTTAGAGTAAAAGAGAGTGATAGAATCTCGACTGTCGTAAACGCTCTTAGGGCTTGTGCGATTGAAGTTGATGAAGTTCATGACGGTTACAGTGTAAAAGGCGGCGAGTTAAGAGAGGCTGTAATCGATAGCCACGGCGACCATAGAATAGCTATGAGTTTTATTATTGCCGGACTTAAATGCGGAATGAGCGTGGATGATATTGATTGTATAAATACATCATTTCCAAACTTTTTTGAACTTTTACAAAAAATTACGAAAGTAGAGTTTAAATAGATGAAGATAGAGCTAGCTGAGAGTTACGGCTTTTGTTTTGGTGTTAAGCGAGCTATTAAAATAGCAGAAGAGAATAAAAACTCATCGACCTACGGACCTCTTATTCATAACTCAAAAGAGATAGAGAGACTTGAAAAAGATTTTAAAGTAAGCCTGACTGATGACCATAAAAGCTTTGCTTCCGGTGATAAGGCTGTAATCCGTACACACGGCATACCGAAAAATGAGTTGGCAGAACTAAAAGCAAACAATGTAGATGTTGTAGATGCGACTTGTCCATATGTAACAAAACCACAGCAAATTTGCCAAGAGATGAGTGAACAGGGGTATGATATTATTATTTTCGGTGATGAGGCTCATCCCGAAATTAAGGGTGTTAAGAGTTATGCAACTTATGGTGCAAGGGTTGTTACATCTCCCCAAGAGTTAGAAAATTTAAAGTTAAAAGAAAAAATTGCTCTGGTTGCCCAAACAACAAGAAAAGTTGAAGATTATATGGAAATAGCGAACTATTTGATACCTCGCTATAAAGAGGTAAGGGTTTTCAATACTATCTGTAACGCAACATTTGAGAATCAAGAAGCAGTGAGAAAAATTTCCAAAAAAGCTGATGTGATGATAATTATAGGCGGTAAAAATTCATCAAACACAAAGCAGCTCTTTAGCATTTCACACGATAATTGCAAAGACAGTTATCACATTGAAGATGAGAATGATTTAGATTTTTCATGGTTTAAAGATAAAAAATTTTGCGGAATCAGTGCAGGGGCATCTACACCTGATTGGATTATACAAAATGTTGTTAATGCAATTCAAAATAATCGCTAAATCACTGTTTTATTAAAAATATATTTTAAATTTTTTTAAACAGTTTTAATAAATTATTTTCCCTTTTAAAGCTCTGTTTTTGCATAATTAATGAAAAAATTATCAATAATTGGGTATACTCACGAAATTTTTATGTAACAGAGGATAGGTAATGGCGTTCGATAACGAATCATTTGAAGAAGAAGAAAATTTTGCAGAGATGTTTGCTGCAAGCGAAAAACAACAAGAAACAAGTCGCATTGTAGAGGGTGAAATTGTTGAAATACAGGTTGATGAAAACAGAGCATTAGTAGGTGTTGGCGATAAACTAGAGGGTATTCTAAGTTTAGATGAAATCAGCGAAAATGGTAAGTTAAAGTTTAATGTCGGCGATAAAATTAAAGTTATGGTTACGGGGTACTACAATGAGCGTCCTAAAATATCATACAAAAAAGTTTTAGAGCAACAAAAGACAATTGATTTTATTGACAAATATAAAGAAAACTTCGAAGATGTAATTATTGATGGTGTTATTACCAAGAAAAACCGTGGTGGTTATGTAGTAGAAGCAAATGATGTTGTATTTTTTATGCCTCGTTCACTGGCTGCTTTTAAAGATACCGATGAAGTTGTCGGTCGTAAAATTAAAGCTCAAGTTGTTAAGATTGATGAAGAGCAAAATTCTATTGTTGTGTCTCGTCGCAAACTTTTTAACGATGAGCGTAAAAAGAAAAAAGAGATTATTGACAAACTAATAGAAGATGATTCAGCTATTGAGGGAACTATTAAAAAAATCACTAGCTACGGTATGTTTGTAGATGTTGGCGGTGTTGATGGTTTAGTTCACTACAACGAAATCAGCTACAAAGGTCCGGTTAATCCATCTAAACTTTATAAAGAGGGCGATACTGTACTAGTTAAAGCTATCTCTTACGATAAAGACAAAAGACATCTTTCACTATCTATCAAAGCAGTTCAATCTGACCCTTGGGCAGAAGTTGAGAGCGAGTTGGATGAGGGTGATACGATTACTGTAACTGTTTCAAATATTGAGGCTTACGGTGTGTTCGTTGATTTAGGAAATGATATCGAAGGCTTCTTGCATATTTCAGAAATTTCTTGGGACAAAAATGTAAAAAATCCTAATGATTATCTCAAAGTAGGTCAAGAGATAGATGTTGAAGTTATTGAGATAAATCCTAAAACTCATAAGCTTCGTGTCTCTTTAAAAAGACTTTTAGCAAAACCTTTTGATGAGTTTATGAAAAATCACAAAGAGGGTGACCTAATTACCGGAACTGTTACATCTTTAACGGATTTTGGTGCATTTGTTCGTATTGACGGCATTGAAGGTTTACTGCACAATCAAGATATCTCTTGGGATAAAAATGTTAAATGCAGAGATGTGTTAAAAGCCGGTGATGAAATTGAAGTTAAGATTGCTAAGATAAATTCTGAAGATCAAAAAATATCTTTAAATAGAAAAGCACTTTTAGAGAGTCCTATTGATTCATTTGCTAAAACTCACAAATTAAACAGTATAGTAACCGGAACAATTCGTGATATAAAAGAGTTTGGCGTGTTTGTATCGCTTGAAGACGGTGTTGATGCCCTTATTCGTGATGAGGATCTTGCTCCGTTAGAAAAGAGTGATTTAGTGATAGGTCAAAAGATTGAAGCTGCAATAGCTGTTATTGACACTAAACGAGACCGTATTCGTCTATCTGTAAAAAAATTAGATTACATAAAAAATCAAGCAATGCTTGATGAAATCAACGATGATGAATCACACTCTTTGGGTGATTTAATTAAAGATAAATTTAAGTAAAGATTGTGCGAAAGATTTTAAAATGGCTTACCCCGCTCATTGCAGTCGGGGTAGCTGTTTTTATCATTTTTTTTCTTATTTCAATTAACTCAAATGAAACTTCTATTAAATTAGCACCGGCTCCGCTGGAACATAAGAGTGATGTTGTTATTGATGAGCCAAAAGAAGATTGGTTAAATCATTTTTCTAAAACTGAAAAACTTGGATATTTTTATCCGGTTAATGAGGTCTTTATTCAAGTTGATTTGAATGAGAAAATAGAAAAAAAAGCAGTATATAAGCTATCAGCCCCTTTATTGGATCCATATCAACTTTTCTGCTTAAAAGAAGAGTTAAAACAACATCAATTAAAGTATTATCTTAAAAAAGATAAAAGTGGTACAGAGTTGTTAATATATTCAAGTGATATAGATAAATTAAACTCCCTTGTTAAAGTGTTAAAAAATTATCAAATTTCAGCCAAAGTCGGGCTATATAAAGAGGATACATAATGCAAAAATATACTATAGTTGTTTGTGACCATATTCACGAAGCTGGTTTGGAAATGCTTCGAAATGATCAAAATATAAATTTTATTATGGCGGCAGATGAAGATAAAGTAAAACTTTTAGACATTATTGAGTGTGCTGATGTTGCAATAACAAGAAGCTCAACGGATGTTGATGATAAATTTATAGCACATGCTAAAAATATGAAAGCAATAGTTCGTGCCGGTGTCGGTGTTGATAATGTCGATATTCAAGGATGTTCAAAAGAGGGAATAATCGTAATGAATGTTCCTACTGCAAACACTATTGCGGCGGTTGAGCTTACGATGGCGCATATGCTTTCATGTATGAGAATGTTTCCGTATTCTCACAATCACTTAAAAGAGCAGAGAGTTTGGAAGAGAGAAAAGTGGTACGGATATGAGTTAAAAGGTAAAAAGCTGGGTGTTATCGGCTTTGGTAACATTGGTTCTCGCGTAGCAAAAAGAGCTCAGGCTTTTGAGATGGATATTGTTGCATATGACCCATATATCAACCCCTCAAAAGTAACAGACCTTGATATGGTTTATACTAAAAATTTCAATGATATTTTAGATTGTGATATTATCACTATCCATACGCCTAAAAATAAAGAAACAGTTAACATGATAGACAGCAAAGAGATTGCGAAGATGAAAGACGGAGTGGTGCTAATCAACTGCGCTAGAGGCGGTCTTTACAATGAAGAGGCACTCTATGCAGGTCTTACTAGCGGTAAAATTCGTTTTGCAGGTATTGATGTTTTTGTGAAAGAACCGGCAACAAATAACCCGCTTCTTGATCTTGACAATGTTACAGTATCTCCTCATTTGGGTGCAAATACTTATGAGTCTCAATACAACATCGGAGTTCAAGCGGCTGAAAACGCAATCGCTGCCGCTAAAGGTATCTCGTATGCGCATGCCATGAATCTGCCGATTGATGAGAGTAAAATCCCGCCGTTTGTAAAACCGTTTTTAGAGATGGGGCAAAAAATAGGTTTCTTGGAGTCTCAACTTAATAAATCTCAAATAGTTGCTATAAAAGTCAGCGGGCAGGGAGAGATTGCTAAATATGTCGACTCTCTTGCTACTTTTGTTGCAGTCGGTGCAATGAGCCAGATAAGCGATGATACAATCAACTATGTAAATGCTGAGTTTATAGCGCAAGAAAAGGGTATTAAAATAGAGTTTGAAGCACTTCACGACTCTTCTGTTTATAAAAATCTAATTACTATAAAACTGACTACGGCAGAGGGTGGTACTACAACAATCAGTGCTACTATTTTTGATGATAATGTTTTTAGAATTGTTTCAATTGACGGATTTGATATTGAAGTTGCGCTAAAAGGCGATATGGTAATACTAAAAAATCAAGATGTTCCCGGTCAATATTGGTAACGATGGAATAGTCCGGGTGGTAATATAAAAATGTTCCGTCCGATTCATCGGCCTCAGCCACAAAAAAATTACTCTTCCCCAGGCAGGAATTATCGCCGATATTGCGCAGGATTCCGCCTATGGCAACGGTCGGAGAAAACCCTGCCTGGAGCAGGAGATGGCCGGTTAAACCGCAGGTAGTGGTCTTACCGTGAGCGCCGCTGATTGCGATAGAGGCCTTATCCCGCATCAATTGCGCCAGGGCTTCGGCCCTTTTCAAAATCCTGAGCCCTTTTGCTTTTGCCGCCTGCAATTCCGGATTATCTTCTTTGACAG
>MIBZ01000037.1:13575-15703 GCA_001829675.1 Sulfurimonas sp. RIFCSPLOWO2_12_36_12
ATCGCTGATATAGGATGCATCGTGGCCCAGGCGCACCTTTATCCCGAGCGAAGATAGCTTTCCGGTAATCAGGCTTTCTTTTATATCCGAGCCGCTTACGCGGTATCCCTGTTTCATCATAATCGCAGCAATACCGCTCATGCCAATTCCGCCTATGCCGACAAAATGTATCCGTTTGGAAAGTAACGCTATGGCGCCCGGGGCATTCTCTGTAAAAAAAGTTTTTCTTTGACGCATCATTCCTTTATATGCCTAAGCCAGGCCTTATTCAGGTCCTCCAAATTCTTAAAAACCCTGTAGGCATCATTGATTGCCTGGTCAAATGTCTTACGCTCTTTCAGGCGCCGGCATAATTCTACAAAATTATCCCGGCCAAACTTATTGAGCAGATAATCCACAACGCTTAAGGCCTCTGCGTAGTAAAGCTCAACTATTTCTTTGTCATTAACGAAGTTGATATTCAGCTCGGATAATTTGTTTAAAGGCGTAAGCTTTCTCTGTTCCAGCGCCTGCAGTAACTTGGTTTTAAGGTTAAACCTTTTTACCTTTTCCTGATACATCGCCACCCCCTCATCAAGCCAGAGCGGAGCATTGTTCTCTGAACCCACAAATTCCCGAAAAATGATGTGGCCTAATTCATGGGGAAGAAGCGACTGGAAAAATCCCTGCGCCCAGGGATAGCTCTCAATCACCTTCTCATGGTAATAGGCCGCCCCTCCTGACCAGGAAGGCTTGCCGGTAGCTTTCCGGTAATCTTCGGCATCGTTATAAATGTATATTTTTGCCCGCTTGTCCCAGAGCCAGAAATCATAGCGGGTAAATCCTAAATTCTCAGCAATGCTTTTGTAATACTCTTCGGCCTTATCAATGGCCTGCCTGATGAACTTCTCATCCGCTTCTTTGTAATAGACAATAAAATGCGTGCTTTTTTCGGCCTTCCATCCTTTCTCATCAAAAGCTGACGCCCGCTCAAGAAAGCAAAAGAGAATGGATAAAATAATTACCGAAAAAGGCAATGAGCTGAATTTCATTTTTATCATCTTTATTGCCGCGCCAAAGATATGGCCAGTTCTGCCAGCTTGCCGGCTGCATCAGGGACTGCGAATTTCTGAATATTACGCTCAAGCGCCTGACGCTGGAAAGGAGAATGGATAAGCCGCGCTATAGTCTCAGAGAGCCCCTGACATCCTAACTCTTCTTCTCTGAGGACTATGGCTGCAGCCTCTTTTCCTAAAGCATAAGCATTTTCCAATTGATGGCCTCCGGCATACGGATAGGGAATCAAGAGCGCCGCCTTTTGAAAATAAACCAGCTCCGCTATCGTTGTCGCTCCGGCGCGGCTTACCACCAAATCCGCCAGGACATAGGCAAGATGCATCGGCTCTAAAAAATCAAAAACGCAATGCCTCATTGTAATACAAGAGTAATCTTTTTTCAAGTCATTATAATCGCTTTTGCCGGTTATATGAATAAATTGAAAATCTTCCCTCTTCTCTATCCTCTTAACGGCATTTTTAAACTCGGTATTTATCCTATGCGAACCCTGGCTCCCGCCAAGCGTCAGGATGGTAAATTTGTCTTCTAAGCCGAAGAAGCTCCTGGCATCTTCTTTCCCAGCTCTCGTCAAAGATTTACGCAGCGGATTGCCGGTAACTATAGCTTTGTCATAAAAGTTCCTGGTTTCCCTAAAACTCACTGCTACTTTATCCGCAAAGAAACCCAGGGCCTTATTGGCAAGGCCTAAGGAAACATTCTGCTCATGAATAACGGTTGCTTTCTTAAACAACGCGGCCTCAAGGCAGACGGGAAAACTCACGTAAGAACCGAAGCCCACGACAACATCTGGCCTGAATTTTTCAATGATTAAGAAGGACTCAAAAAATGACCTGATAAAACGGCAAAATGCAAGGAAGAACTTCTTAAATGATTTGAAACTAAACGGCAATACAGAGATAAGAAACAGCCTGAAGCCGTGAGCGCTAATCTCCTCCGCGATGCCGCCGCGCCGCGAAGAAACAAAGGCGATATCCGCCCCTGCTTCCTTCTCACGCAGCTTTTGGGCAAAGGAAAGCGCCGGGTACAAGTGCCCGGCGCTTGCTCCGGAGGCAATGAGTATTTTTACGCGATT
>MIBZ01000038.1 GCA_001829675.1 Sulfurimonas sp. RIFCSPLOWO2_12_36_12
AGGAGGTTTATAAAAGGGTGGCTCCGAATACTGGATTCGAACCAGTGGCCAAGTGATTAACAGTCACCTACTCTACCGCTGAGCTAATTCGGAATGTTTAACAGGTCGGAATTATACTTTATGAGGCTTTAAAAGTCAAGGTTTTAACCTTACTTTAGGCGTTTTCTTTTTTCATTTTCATGTAAGATAAAAAACTCCAAGTTTCCGACTTTTTTTATAACTATTTTTGAGGTTGAAATTAGATTTTCTAGCCGTTTTTTACTCTCTTCATCAAAGAGTAAATCAATATCTTCCATAGTAAGCGGTCTCTTATCCAGCGTGTTTAATATCTCTTCATTATCATAGCTTGAGTTGTTCGGCTCAGCATGTGTTCTTGAAGCTATGTGGATTGGCAGAGAGCTGTCAAAGAGAAGTGATGCTTTATGAAGTTCTCCGTAACTAAGTCCGCTAACAGGATAAGCCGGAGGTCTATCTATGGTGCCTAAATCAATCCTCGTAGGATGCATCTTTAAAAGAACATCATTTAGCTTCTCTATCTCTTCTTTTGTGTCGTTAAGTCCATGTACAAAAAGTATCTCGATAAACAGTTTGCCCTTGTAAATATTGCTAAAATCTATTACTTTTTGAACAATATTTTTTATCTCAATTCCGACATGAGGTCTGTCAATTCTTTTAAATACACTCTCGCTTATGGCATCAAGAGAGAGTTTTACTTGGTCAAGTTTTAAAAGAGAGTCAAAAACTTTTTCATCAACTAAAGTAGCGCTGTTTGTCAAAATGAGAGTCTGTGTGTTGTTTTTAATTTTGTTAATCTCATCAATAAGCTCATCAAGATATGGGTAGAGAGTAGGCTCTCCGTTTGCTGTTATTGTTATGACATCTATTTTATCATTTAGATGCTCTTTTAGCTCATTGATTATGGTTGATACTTCTACTATGTTTTTTTGCGTATCGGTTGTGGCGCTTGGAGCAAGTTCGCAGTAGAGGCAGTCAAAGTTGCACTGTTTTAGGGCAGGGGAGAGGTCTATACCCAAAGAAGAACCGAATCTTCTTGAGTTTATAGGGCCGAAAATAGTTTTCACTTACTTTTTACTAACTCTATGGCATTCGCGAATAAAATGTTTTGCATTTTCTACAGGTACATCAGGAAGGATTCCGTGACCTAAATTAAAGATATGTCTTTTGCCGCCCATGATTTCTTGCAGTGCTTCTACGCACTCTGTTGTTGCCTCTTTTGAGTACAATCTGCATGGCTCCATATTTCCTTGAAGAACATATTTGTCGCCTAATTTTTCTTTTGCATATCCCATCGGAGTTGACCAGTCAACGCCAAATACATCAAAGTTTCCGTAAACTTTGTCTAAAAACGCAGGTATGCCTTTTGGGAACATGATAATCGGAATATGTGGATATTTTGCTTTAAGATAATCAGCGATTTCAACCATATATTTCCAAGAAAATTCATCATATTTAGATGGTTCAATTGCTGCAGCCCATGAGTCAAAAATCTGTACTACATCTATTCCTGCTTCAATCTGTTTTTCCATATATATTTTTACGACTTCAGTTACTTTTGCTAAAATTTTATGTAAAAGCTCAGGATTTGAGTACATCATTTTTTTACAGATGTTATAAGTTTTTGTACCCTCTCCCTCTATCATATATGTAGCCAGTGTCCAAGGCGCGCCTGTAAAGCCTATAAGAGCTTTATCATCTGCTAACTGCTCTTTTATAAGCTTAATAGTGTCGTAAACATATATAAGTCTAGATGCAGCTTCATCTGCGCCTAAAAGAGCATCTAAATCAGCTTGATTTTTTATAGGTTTTTCAAAAACAGGTCCCTCACCTGTAAGAAAATCAAGCTTCATACCCATTTCGTTTGGAACAACTAGAATATCACTAAATAAAATCGCTGCATCAACCCCGACAATATCTACAGGTTGAAGCGTAACTTCTGCAGCAAGTTTTGGGTTATGACAAAGATTTAAAAAATTTCCGGCTTGTTTTCTTACTTCCATATACTCCGGAAGATATCTTCCAGCTTGTCTCATCATCCAAACCGGAGTGTATGGAGTCTCTTTACCAAAGCATGCATCTACAAAAATTTTACCCATTAATTACCCTTTTTTATATTTATAACTAGTGACTTTTTCCAACTTTCCCCAAGAAGAAAAGTCCAACTGCAACAGCAGTAATTGATAGCCCGAAGTATAGCATATCTAGTGCGCCATTGTACTGGGTATGACCAACTTTTTGAAAAAAACCAACCACAAGTACCATTACGATAACTTTTGATATTTTATCTTTAAGTTGGTCCAGTGAATGGATAGCTAAAAGACTATTTTCTTCTCCGTTTTCATCTTTTGCAGGATCAATATCAGAGATAAAAAGTTCATACAGTCCAAAAGCAAAAAGAAGCATCACAACGCCAATCAGGTATAAATCAACCGCGCCGATGATGCCTCCGACAACATCTTGATGGAAATTTTCAGGATGTGCTTGATTTATGTATGTTGAAAAGACAAATTTTGCAGTGTCATAGATATCAAAACTTGCTACTATAAATAGTGATATAGCACCGATAAGACCAAAAACAACGGCAAGAATTACTATAAATCTTGAACCCCATAAACCATTTTCAAATATTTTTTCAATCACGATTATTTCTCCTCATCCATTTCTATCCATTTTTGAGCAATTCTAACGGCATTTGTAGCTGCACCGACTCTTAGGTTATCGGCAACAATAAATAGGTGAAGCATATTTTTAGAGAAGTTGTCATTTCTTATACGACCTACAAAAGTTTCGTTTTTTTCCAAACATTTTGCAGGCATCGGATAGATTGATTCTGATGGAGTGTCCAATATAACAATATTTGGAGCTTTTCTCAGTATTTCTCTGGCATCGTTTGCATTAACTTCATTTGCAAATGTAAGAGTTAGAGCCTCTGCATGACCGCGAAGAGTCGGAACACGGACACAAGTCGCACTTAGAGGAATCTTTTTGTGCATGATTTTGGCAGTTTCGTTCACCATTTTCATCTCTTCTTTAGTATATCCGTTTTCTAAAAAAGTATCTATTTGAGGAATTACATTTAAAGCTATTTGGTGTTTAAATGCTTTATGCTCGCTTTCGCCTAATCTGAAAGTAAAAAAGTCTTTCATTTGGTTTACTAACTCTTCCATAGCACTTTTTCCTGCACCCGAAGTTGCTTGATATGTGCTTACATCAACCCTTGTCAAATCATAAGCTTCATCAAGCGGTTTAAGTGCTTGAACCATCTGAATTGTAGAGCAGTTTGGATTTGCGATTATTCCTGATTTTTTCCATTTAGCAATGTCCTCCGGATTTACTTCCGGCACAACAAGAGGAGTGTTTTCATCCATTCTAAAGTGAGAAGTGTTGTCGATTACGACAGCACCGGCTTTAACGGCAAAAGGAGCAAACTCGGCACTTACGCTTCCGCCCGCTGAAAATAGTGCAATTTCAATATTTTCTTCTTCAAAAACGGTATTAGTCAGCTCTTTAATTGCTATCTCTTTGTTGCCAAACTCTACGCTTTTTCCTAAACTTCTAGAGCTAGCCAATGGAACTAATTTGTTTATTGGAAATGAAACCTCATGCAAAATTGCTAATATCTCTTCTCCGACTGCTCCGTTTGCTCCAACAACTGCTACATTATATTTTTTTGACACTCTTGCTCCTTTGTTATTTTAATTAAGCCCGCGAGATTCTAAAAATAGCTCTTGGGATGTTATTTCACTGTTTTCGCTTAAAATTACCGCTCTCTCTACCACGGAGATAAGCTCTCTTATGTTTCCAGGCCAGCTGTAGGCTAAAAGCTGTTCTTTTGCCTCATCTGAAAATCTCTTTAATTCAAAACCGTATTTTATACAATTTTGTTCTAAAACTTTTTGTGCAATCTGTAAAATTTCTTCTTTTCTATCTCTAAGAGGCGGAATATTCAGAGGTATAGTATTTAAACGGTAATATAAATCCTCTCTAAATTCACCATTTTTTATCTTATCTGCTAAATTTGCATTTGTTGCAGAGATTACTCTTATATCTATTTTTATACTCTTGGAAGAGCCTAATCTTCTTATCTCTTTTTCTTGCAGTGCACGAAGCAGTTTGGCTTGAACGCCATAGGGCATCTCTCCAATCTCATCTAAAAAGAGTGTTCCGCCGTTGGCAAGCTCAAACTGTCCTGCTTTGGACTCGCTAGCATCCGTAAAAGCACCTTTTTCAAATCCAAACAGTTCGCTCTCAATCAGATTGTCGGGAATAGCCGCCATGTTGATTGCTATAAATGGTTTTTTTGCTCTAGGAGAGTTTTCGTGAATGAAAGAAGCAAAAACCTCTTTGCCGACACCGCTCTCTCCTAAAAGTAAAATGCTGGCATCTGTTTTAGAGGCTTTTTTTGCAATATTAAGAGCTGATTCCAATGCTTTTGATGTGCCGAAAAAACTATCGGTATCGCTTTTCTGACTGATTTGTGTTACTGTTTTTTTTATTTTTTGTATCTTGTCTTCTCTTCTGATGGCAGTTATTAAAGTATCTACATCAAAAGGTTTCAATAAAAAGTCTTTTACGCCAAGATGAATCGACTCGATTGCTCTTTGGAGCGTTGCATTTCCAGTCATAATAATAACTTCAAATTTTCCGTTTAAAGCTTTTACAAACTCAATACCGTCCATACCCGGCATATTTATATCGGTAATTATTAAATGAAAACTATCATCAATACCCTTTAGTGCATCTTTTGCATTTTTAAATGTTTTGATTTCAAACTCTTTATAATCACTCATGGCGATTTCAAGAGATTTTCTCATGTTGATGTCATCTTCAACTATTGCAATTTTCACTAATGTTTGCCTTATTTTAAAGGGGCAATTCTAGCAAAATTATCATTAAAATCGACTTTGAAACAAGTAGTTTTAAGCGTTAGCGTTGTCGTTGAATGGTTTTGTAAATTAGTAGTTGTCTCTTTGTGTTCGATATGAAGACCAAGTTTATGTACATACTCTATAAATTCTTCTGAATTTGCGAATATAAGCTGTTTTAAATTTTCACTATTATTGTTTATTAAAATTAACTCTTTTTGCGGTTTGCCATCACATTTTGTCATAGCATCTGAGATAAGCAGTGTTTCATTATAGAGAGTAGCGTCTTTTACTATATATTTATAGGAGATAAGGTGCTCACTTGCAGTTAATGTAAGTGAGCTAAAAATTATTATTGAGCAAAGTCTGAATGAGAGATTACGATTTCCATTTCTACTTCGCATAAACCCTCTTTGAAAGTTGTTTCAACTATATTTGCATTTTTAACCATAGCTTGAACATAAGTGCGTATTGTAGATTTTTGCATCATCATATTTTTTACCGTATCTTGACCATCAACTCTTACGCCTTTGACTTTCTCTGCAATTGCTCTGTAAGCATCTGCAATAGCCGCTCTTTTTGCAAGTGCGTACGCTTGAGCCGGAGAAGCCGTGTTCATAGGTGCAACGCCCTGTCCAATAACAGAAATGTGCATAGATCTATTTTGTTTTAAAAGCTGTTCCTCAGCCGCCATCGAAGCTAACTCTTCTTCTTTTTGAGCTTTAACTTGAGTAAGTTCATCTATTGCTTTTCTGCTACTCTCTTTTGCTTTAGCTGCTTCAATCGTAGCAAGCGCAGCCTCTTCTCTAGCTTGTGTTGCGGCAGCTCTAACTGTTGCAAGCTCTGCATTTGTTTGCTCTATGCTATTAGTATTAGCCGCTTTGTCGGCTCCAAATAGTGATGAAACACTTAAAAGCAGTGCAAGTAATATAGAATATCTCATTGTTTGTCCCTTGACATGGTTTTGTAATAATCGTACTTAAGCAACTACTATTCCAATTCCAATGTTCCTAGAAGAGAGTCATCTTCCTCATCATCTTCTAGAGGCTGTTTCGGACAGCGAGATACACTTGCAACATCATCACCTTTTACAATGAAAACTCCGCTTGTATTTCTGCTTGATTTAGAGATTGTTTGCATATCAACTCTTATCATTTTGCCTGCTTTTGTCAGAGCCATCAAATCCATCTCTTCATCGACCATCAGACATCCGACAACGAATTTACCTGTTTTAGCAGTCATCTTCATAGCAATTACACCGGAACCGCCGCGATTTGTTAAACGGTACTCGCCGGCATCAGTTCGTTTTCCGATACCTTTTTCACTCACAACAAGAATTTCCTGCTCATCATTAGCGATAATATCTGCATCGACAACAACATCATCCGCATGTTTAAACTTGATACCTCTTACACCTCTGGTATTTCTGCCTTGGTCACGAGTTTTTTCCATATCGAACTTTATACATTGGGCCATTTTTGTCATAATAAAGAGATATTTTATGCTTTGGTCTGCGATTTTAGCAGTTATGATAGAGTCATCGTCATCAAGACTGATTGCTTTAACTCCATTGCTTCTAATGTTTGCAAATTCACTTAAATTTGTTCTCTTTACGACACCTTTTTTTGTGAAGAATACCAAAGATTTCTCTTCGCTAAAGTCAGTTGTAGGGTTGATAGATTGGATTTGCTCATCCGCTACAAGGTTAAGCAGATTTACGACTGCTTTGCCTTTAGCTATTCTGCTTCCTTCAGGAATTTTGTAAACCTTCAGCCAGTGAAGCTGTCCGCGGTCGGTAACAAAGAGAAGCGTGTCATGGGTATTACAAGTAAAGAATCTCTCAATAAAGTCATCTTCATAAGTAGTAACGGCGATTTTGCCTTTTCCGCCTCTTTTTTGTTTTTCATACTGAACAAGAGGAACTCTCTTGATATAGCCTCTGTGAGTAATTGTAACAACCATCGGCTCATTAGGGATTAAATCTTCAATATCAATATCATCATAATCATCTTCAATTTCGGTGCGTCTAACATCCGTATAAGTAGCAAGAATTTCATCAAACTCCTGATCTATAATTCCATGTAATATTGTTTCACTTTTTAGGATTGATTCTAAATATTCGATTAGTTTGATAAGTTCTAGAAGTTCATTCTCTATTTTCTCTCGCTCTAAACCGGTTAATCTTCCAAGACGCATATCAACAATGCTTTGCGCCTGAATAGTTGAAAAATCAAACTCAGAAACAAGGTTATCTCTTGCCTCTTCAATGTTTTTGCTAGATTTGATAACTCTTATAATCTCATCAATAATATCAAGAGCTTTTTTTAGACCCTCTAATATGTGCGCTCTAGCCTTTGCTTTTTCAAGGTCAAAGATAGTACGGCGGATGATGATGGTTTTACGGTGATTTATAAAGTGCTTTAGAATGTCTATTATTCCAAAAACCCTAGGCTCTTGGTTTAAAATAGAGAGCATGATAATACCAAAAGTAGTCTGCATGCTAGTATGTTTGAAAAGGTTGTTAAGAACTATCTCGCTCATCGCATCTTTTTTTAGCTCTATAACAGCGCGAATACCATCGCGGTCGGATTCATCACGAATTTCGGAAATGCCCTCAATCATCTTATCTTTTACAAGATTTGCAATATTCTCAATCAGACGAGCTTTGTTTACCTGATAAGGAAGCTCATCAATAACGATAACATCTCTGTTACCCTTTTTTTCAATATGAGTTTTAGCACGAACTTTTATGCGGCCGCGACCTGTTGCATAAGCGTCCATAATCCCTTTTTTACCAAATATTGTTCCGCCTGTCGGAAAATCCGGAGCTTTAATGTGCTCCATTATTTCGTATAGTTCGATATCTGGGTTAGCAAGAAGTGCTTTTAAGCCCATCATAACCTCTTGAGGGTTGTGCGGAGGGATGTTTGTCGCCATACCGACTGCAATACCTGAAGAGCCGTTTATAAGAAGGTTAGGAACGCGAGTAGGCATAACATCCGGCTCTTTTGTGGTTCCGTCATAGTTATCTATCATATTTACAGTGTTTTTTTCTAAATCTTTTAGAAGCTCACCTGCATATTTTGTCATTCTAGCTTCGGTATAACGCATAGCAGCAGCACTGTCGCCATCTACTGAACCAAAGTTTCCTTGACCGTCAACCAGCTCCATTCTCATAGAGAAATGTTGAGCCATACGAACAAGTGCATCATAAACTGCAGTGTCACCGTGCGGGTGGTACTGACCGATAACATCACCGACGATACGAGCTGATTTTTTAAACTTAGAACCGTGTGAGAGGCTTAGTTTATCCATAGCATAAAGAATTCTTCTATGAACCGGTTTAAGTCCGTCACGAACATCGGGAAGCGCACGACCTACGATTACGCTCATAGAGTAATCAAGGTAGCTGTTTTGAAGAGTCTCTTCAATGTTTATAGTTTGTATATTATCGTTGTTTAGCAAGTTGCTCATATATAACACCTAATCTTTATAAAATTCAAAAATTAATTCCATAGATGGTATCTGAATATCGCTTAAGAGTTATCTAAAAATATGAATTTTTTTTAGAAATTGTTATGGGTGTGAAAATGCGTTGCAGATTGATAAAATATTATAAGTTTTATTTAGAGGTTATCACTGCAAAGTCAATTTTTGCAGTGATAAAAGTTTAGTAATTTGAATGATTAAAATGCAACCATTGCCATTAAAAGAAGATCAGAGTCTGTTTTTTTAGCAGAATTATTTGGGTAGTCTATGTTTGAGTACTCTAAACATAAACGCACATTCTGAGCTACATTATACTCAGCTCCGAGTGAAATAATTGATTCATCTTTAGTTTTAACTCTTTTGTCTTCATGAGACAGGTAAGCTACTTTAACCCCTATATCGCTAACAGGATTTAACTGCGCATCAAAAGAGAAGCCTGTTCTATCTTCTTTTGCGGCACTTTTACTGCCGGACGGTGAGTATTTATTGTTAAGCAGTGCAGCACCTGTAATCATAAGCGACATATTACTAATTGAGCCTTCAACTTGCATATCCAAACCATTTGCTTTTCTGTCAAAAGAGTCTGCTGCAGTTGTCCAAACTATATCAGCTGCATTCTGGGTAACGCCTATTATGTCTCCGCCGATATAGAATCCGCCTGCCGCAACTGTGAAGTTGGCTACGCCAAACTGATATGCAGCTCTTGCAAAGTCTTTATAGCCTTCAATTGATACATCAATAGATTGGCCATATCCCGGTACATATTGACCTGCAGTTGCATACAGACCATGTCCGCTATAATATACCTGAACACCTGAAGCCGAGCCGTCACCTATACCGTTTTTTTGAAAAATATTTGTTTTTTTACGGTTCTCAAACTGGCGAATAGGTCTGTATAAACCGGTTGAGTATATCTCTGTACCGGAAAAAACACCTAAAGAGTCAGTATTGAATGCAGTTGCACCAAGACGACCAAAGCTGTAAGACTTGGCAAATGTAAGTTTGCCGCTTATTCCAGCTCCAGAGCCTTCGTTATCTACTCCGGTTACAACGCCGTTTTCATCCGTAACTGAAATGTCGTTAGCGCCATTAGCCAGTTCAAACGATGCTCCGATGTTATCAGAAATCTTTCCGCCGAATAAGAGTGCAGACTCATCAAATATTTCTGAGAATGTTGTATGGTCATCAGTCACAGCAGGATTTCCAACTTTGGTGTCATGAATACGAGCTTTTAGCACAAAACCAAAACCTAAGTGTTCAGGCAGAGCTAAACCTCCGTTTAATTCACTCTTAATCTCTTTTTTCCCGCTTGTCATAGTAAAGCCCGACATCTTAAACTCTCTTCCAAAAGAGTTTAGTTTCGGTATTGTTTGAAAGTGGCATGACATACACTCCATATCCATCTGTCTTGCAAATGCCGGAGTGGCCTCTGCTGCAGTTGCGCACATTAGCGATAAACCAACTATAGAGATGATTCTTTTGCTCAAAAATTTCTTCATTATAAAACCCTAGCATAATAAAATATTATAGACATATAAGAAATGACTATATTTCAGTACTATATTGTTTGAAATATTAATGTCATCTTAAATAGATTTTTTTATAACAATTATGGCACAAAAATAGCAATTGATTAAAAATTAAGCATAATTTTGCCTATTGCTAAATTTTTAACATGTATAATTTGAGCAGATTTCTTATGTAAAGGATAGAAAAATGAAGAGATATTTTTTAAGTGTGTTGTTGCCGTCTTTTGTATTTGCAGAAGATGTTTTAAGTAGCGGTGACACTGCTTGGATGCTTGTTGCTACCGCATTAGTAATGCTAATGACGCCTGCCGGATTAGCACTGTTTTACGGCGGTTTAACCCGTTCTAAAAATGTACTTAATACTATCGGTATGAGTTTGGGTGCTTACGCAGTTGGAACTTTGGTGTGGGTTTTGGTAGGCTACTCAATAGCATTTGGCGATGGTGACATTGTTGGAAGCGGCAAGGTATTGTTGTCCGGAATTACATCAGATACGCTAAAAGGAACTATACCGGAGTTACTTTTTGTAGCATTTCAAGGAACATTTGCGGCTATTGCAGTTGCAATTGCAAGCGGTTCTATGATAGAGAGGGTTAAATTTTCTACATATATGGTTTTTGCGGCTCTATGGATTGTTGCTGTTTATGCGCCGGTAGCTCACTGGGCATGGGGTGGAGGCACATCACTTAATTTTGCTGAAATGGACTTTGCCGGCGGAACGGTTGTTCACCTAAATGCAGGTGTGGCAGGTTTTGTGGTTGCAATGATGTTGGGACGCAGAAGAGATTACGGCAAAGCGGCTATTAAACCCTTTTCGCCTATTTTAGTATCTCTTGGTGCTGCACTTTTATGGTTCGGATGGTTTGGTTTTAATGCAGGTTCGGCATTGGTTGCCGACGGTGTTGCCTCATCTGCATTTATGGTTACAAATGTTGCTGCTTCACTCGGTGTGATAGGCTGGATAGTTGTCGAGTGGTTTGTTTATAAAAAAGCAACAATTGTCGGCGGAGCTTCAGGTGCAGTTGCAGGTCTTGTAGCGATTACTCCTGCTTCCGGTTCGGCTGGGGTTGAGGGTGCGATTATTATCGGTTTAATCGGTGGAGTTTTAGGTTTTATAGGCGTTGCAAAACTTAAAAATATGTTTAAAGTCGATGACTCTTTGGATGCGTTTTGGATTCATGGTTTGGTCGGTATCTGGGGTTCGGTTGCAACGGCGATATTTATAGCTGATTATGCAATGGCAGAAAACTACAGCATGGCTTCTCAACTTGTAAATCAATTTAAAGCTATTGGATTAACTGTTGTTTATAGTGCTATTGCTACTGCGGTTGTTTACTTTATAGCTTCAGCACTTACAGGTGGCGGCAGAGTTGATGATGAGAGTGAAAATAGAGGACTTGATGAAACTGTTCACGGTGAAAAAGCACTAAATCTATAAAAATGTGGTTACAATTTTAAACTAAATTTGGAGATATTATAATGAAAAGAATAGAAGCGGTTATTAAACCATTTAAATTAGAAGATGTAAAAGATGCTTTGGCAGAGATTGGAATTACCGGTATGACGGTAAGCGAAGTAAAAGGTTACGGTCGTCAAAAGGGTCATAGCGAACTTTACCGCGGTGCTGAGTATGTCGTGGATTTTTTGCCTAAAATAAAAATGGAGATGGTAGTTGATGACGAGAGTGTTGATCAGGTAATAAACACAATCGTTGAGGCTGCAAGAACAGGTAAAATTGGGGATGGAAAGATATTCGTAAGCGATGTTGAAAAAATTATTCGTATCCGTACTGGTGAAACTGACAGCGAGGCAATATAATAACTGATTAAAAATTAATCAATCAAAAAAAAATCTACATAGTTTCTAAGCTATAATTTCCTTTAATTTTTTGAAGGATTTTATATGCTAGAAGCTGATTTCAAATACATCATCGACACTTTCTTTACCATTTTTGCAATGACACTGATAATTTTTATGGTTCCAGGGTTCGCTATGCTTGAAGCCGGACTTGTGAGAACAAAAAATGTCTCAGCCGTTCTTACTATCAATGTGATGATATATGCGGTCGCTTCGCTGGCATTTTTACTTGTCGGCTATGAGCTTGCATTTGGCGGTTGGGAGAACCAAACCCAAAGTATTTGGGCTTTTTTCATGTTTCAAATGGCATTTGTCGGTAAAACCGTAAATATTATGAGCGGCGGTGTAAGTGAGCGTGTTCGTATAATTCCTTTGGCAATTTTTACGGCTGTTATGGGTGCCGTTATATATCCGCTTGTGGTCAATGTCAGCTGGGGTGCTGATATGATTAAGGGAACACTTTTTGATATCGAGATGTATGATTTGGCGGGTTCTACCGTCATCCACTCAACCGGCGGCTGGGCTCTTCTAGCTGCTATTATGATTATCGGCTCAAGAAAAGGTCGCTATGTCGATGGCAAAATAAGAGTTATTCCTGCCTCAAATATCCCGCTTGTCGTCCTCGGCGCACTTTTGCTCTGGATAGGCTGGTTTGGCTTTAACGGCGGAAGCGTAGGCTCAATCTCTACTATTGAGAATGCAAATCTTGTTGCCAAAACAATAATGAATACAAATACGGCCGGACTAGCCGGTGCGATAATTGCCGGAATTATTATGTATGTAAGATATAAACTTCTTGATATTACTATGATACTAAACGGTGCTTTGGGCGGTTTGGTTGCAATTACGGCAGCCGCAAATTTTTATGACATGTACACACCGATATTGATTGGTTTAGTCGGCGGTGCTTTAGTTGTTTTTGCAGTTCCCGTGTTTGATAAATTTAAGCTTGACGACCCTGTTGGAGCACTCTCCGTACATCTTGTTAACGGAATATGGGGAACATTGGCTGCGGGAATATTTGTAGAAAGTATCTCATTTACGGCGCAGTTAAAGGGTGTAGTTCTTGTCGGAATTTTTACATTTAGTGTTTCGTATATTGTTTTGTATCTGATTAATAAAATCTCTAACTTTAGAGCAAGTGATGACAATCAACTTGAAGGAATGGATATAAATGAGTGCGGGGTTGAAGCATATCCGGAATTTAAAAGAGCTATTTAACGAAATAGTAACAATTTTTTTGTTACTATTTTGCCATGGTTAGACACAGCAACTCCCTTCTTATCTCTCTCTTTATACATGCCAGTTTGCTTTTAATACTTTTTTTTGCATGGAAGAGTTATTCTGAAGTCAAAGAAGAGGAGCAAAAAAAGATTTGCCTAAAGCTTTGCACTGTTGAGCTGAGTAAAAATGCAATAGAGCCAAAAGAGGCGCAAAAAGCAGAAGCCGTTATCCAAAAAAAGCCGACAGAGATAAAAAAAGTAGAAGAAGTTAAAAAAGTTAAAGAAGAAAAAAAAACGGAAAAAAAGATAGAAGCAGTTGTTGAAGTCAAGCAGATAAAAGATGAAGTTATTGCTGATGTTGTGTCAGAAAAGCCAATAGAAATTCAAAAACCTATTGTTGAGCAAAAAATAGCTCAAAATATTCAAAATGAGTATGATGAGATAAACAAACAAAAGATTGCAGAGCTTATAAAAGAGAACCTCTACTATCCAATAAATGCAAGAAAAAGAAATATTACCGGCTTGGTAAAAGTAAGTTTTACTCTAGGTGTTGATGCAAAAGTTTGTAATATAAAAATTGTTGAATCAGATAGCGATATTTTGAGTCGAGCGGCAACTAAAACAATAGAAGATTTATCTACAAAGTTTCCAAAACCGCCAAAAGAGCTTACTTTGAGCATTCCCATAAACTATAATTTAAATTAAATAGAAAACTTGTTGATGTTAATCAAATGTCTTTTAATAATTACATGATAGAATTTTGTAATAACAAAAATATAATTTAACAGTTATGGGATGTAAAAATTGAGAAACAAATTAAGTGATTTTATGTCTCTAAAAAAAGTCAATTTTATTATTACTGTTTTTCTTACTATTATTCTTACTCTCACAGCTTTTTACACCTACGGCGTGGCAAAAAAGCACTTTAAACAGCAAGACATTGAACAAATAAAGGGAGATGTTTTAGAGTTAGGATACTCTTTAATATCCTCCATGGAGAGAGATGGAATGGAGAGTTCTCTATCAATCTTATATAAAAGTTTGGCGACACACAAAGAGTACCAATCACTCTCGATTGCAATAGGGGATAAAATTGTTCTCTCAACAGACAAAAATCAGATAAACAGAGTTTACGAGAACGGTTTGCATGTCGATGAGATAAGCAGTTGTCTGCTCAGAGAAGATATGGTGTTTTATTCTGATTTTAACTATTTTGACAAAGAGAAACAAGTAGTATTTAATCTGATAGTAGACTTGAATGATGAGTATCTCTTAAGTGCTGAAAATGGCGTTCGAGCGATGATTGCAACATTTGCGTTCTATTTTATTTTAATTATGCTCGTTTTTCTTCTCTTCTTGTATTTTTTAAATATATATCCGCTGATTAAACTAAAAAATTGTATTGAGAAAGAGGAGTGTGTGCCATCAAATTTTTTCATCAAAGAGCATTTTTTTCTATATCACTCTTTGATGAAAAAATATAATGAGATTACGCTTTTAAATAAAACATTAGAAGAGAAGGTAGAAGATAGAACAAGGTTGCTATCTCAAACAAATACATTATTTAAAGAGGCTCAGGAACTCACACGGATAGGCAATTGGGAGTGGAATATAAGTGATAATTCAATAGTGTGGTCCGATGAAATATTTACAATTTTTGGGTTTGAAGCACAGGATTTTACGCCTACATATGATGCTTTTATGAATTCTGTTCATAGCGACGACCGCACTTTTGTGAAAAATGCGCTAGATAGAGCGCTTGAGAGCGGGGAAGATTATGCCATACATCACAAAATAGTGCTGCCGGATGGAGAGCAAAAAGTCGTTTATGCGAAGGGAAGGGTTGAGTACGATGAGATGCAAAATCCGGTGCGAATGGTTGGAACTGTGCAGGATATTACAGAGCGATATAAAAAAAGTCAGGAGTTAGAGTTTCAGTCAAAAATGCTTAACTCTGTAACTGATTCAATAATTGTGCATAATTTGGATGGGAATATCATATATGTCAATGAAGCGGCATGCCAAACAAGAGGATACACAAAAGATGAGCTCTTGGGGATGAGGGTGCAGGACCTTGATTATCATACAGAAAAAAATGTCGATGAGATTTACAAAGAGAACTTGAAAAACGCCAAAAAGCAGCTTGAGAAAAATCATAAAGCGGTGATTGAGGTTATGCATAAAACAAAAGAGGGCAAAGTTATCCCGATTGAGATGACATGCAAAATAGTAGAAGAGAAGGAGAAGAGCTATATTATAAGCATTGCCAGAGATATAAGTGCGCTTAAGGCTATGAATAAAAAACTCCAAAAACTTGCGACTACCGATAACCTGACAGGCATTTACAACAGACATAAGTTTGAAGAGATGTTCAGTATTGAGCTTGAGCGTGTTTTAAGATACAAGAGTCCTTTAACATTGATAATGCTTGATATAGACCATTTTAAGAGGGTAAATGACACTTACGGTCACGATGTTGGTGATTATGTTATAAAAAATATTGTAGATATTGTAAAGAAAAATATTAGAAATATAGATATATTTGTAAGATGGGGTGGAGAGGAGTTTATTATATTATGTCCTGAGACCGACTCTTTAAGCGCAGCAACTTTGGCGCAAAAGCTAAGAAGTGCCATTGATGATGCTTCATTTGATAAAGTTGGAAATATAACATGCAGTTTTGGAGTAACTTTATTTAAAGATAATGAAAGTAAAGATAGTTTTATAAAGCGTTCAGACAGTGCGTTATACAAAGCAAAAGATGAAGGAAGAAACAGAGTAGTAGTTTTTTGATATTTAGTTGGTGACCCCGAGGAGAATCGAACTCCTGTAACATGGATGAAAACCATGGATCCTTACCGCTAGACGACGGGGCCAAAAAATAAAATGGTGTCCTGTGATGGATTCGAACCATCGGCCACCTCATTAAAAGTGAGATGCTCTACCAGCTGAGCTAACAAGACGACAACAAACAGAGTGTTTGTGGACGCGAATTATAGACAAATAGATTCTTTATGTCAAGAAAAAAATATGTAAATTTCTAAATTGTTATAAAATCTTATCCGTTCATATTCTATTCATCTACAAAATATATTATTAAAGGGATAAAAGAGAAAAAAGGTTTGCTATTTAATGAAAATATTAATTGTTGAAGACGATACAAAAATAGCCTCTTTTTTGAAAAAAGGTTTAGAAGAGGAGTATTTTAGTATTGACCTAACGCAAAACGGGGATGAAGCTCTCTATCTGGCGCAGACAAACGGCTACGACACGATTATATTGGACATCATGATTCACGGGATTGACGGCTATGAGGTGTGCAAAAAGATAAGAGATGCAAAAGTTACTACCCCTATAATCATGTTAAGTGCGAAAAATGCTATTTTCGACAAAGTAACATTTCTAAATCTCGGAGCAGACGACTACATAACAAAGCCTTTTGATTTTGATGAGCTGCTGGCACGCATAAAAGTACAGCTGCGCAAAAAAGAACAAAGCGACAATATCCTCAAAATAGCCGACTTGGAGTTAAACACAACGACAAAAACGCTCTTTAGAGCCGCGCAAGAGATAGAGTTAACGGCAAAAGAGTACGCTATCTTAGAGTATCTGATGAGAAACAGAGATAGAGTTGTTAATGAGAGCGCAATTTTAAACAGCATAAGCAATTTAGACAACGCAATACAAAGCAATGTCGTAAATGTATATATCTACAGACTGCGTAAAAAGATAGACAAAAACCATACGCTAAAACTTATCAAAACATATAAACATCAAGGGTATAAAATAAGTGAAAAAGATACTTAAAAATATCAGATTTAAACTGCTTTTTTGGCTTGGTATATTTTTGATTACCGTTTTTTCTTTGTTTGGCTATTTACTTATAAATTCATTAAAAAATGCAAATGAACAGTTTATAGAAACAACGCTTTCGATGGCAATAAAAGATTTAAAGTATGAGTTCGAAAATGAAAAAGCTCATGATATAAATGATGTTAAAGAAGAGTTTAATATTGATACTTTGTATATTCAAGTTATAAAAATATCAAATAACGGCAATTATATATTTGAAAAATCCAATGATTTGAAAAATTATGAATTAGATTATAAAAATATCAAGACCAATCTACTTGAAAAGAATAAGATATATTTTTCAAAACAAAAAAACCGAGATTTAACACATACAAATATTAAAGTTGCAATAACTACGGTGGAATCAGATAACGCCGAGCCTATGGTTTTGCAATTTGCCATACCGTACGATAAATATCCTTCTTATATTAAGAATGTCATTTTAACGGTATTGATTAGTTTGCCGTTGTTGCTCATAGTTATTTTAATAGCAACAAATATCATTATCTCAAAATCACTTATGCAGACAAAAAAAGTTCTAGACGAGGTAAAAAACATAGAGGTTGACCACTTCTCTTTTAACATCCAAAAAACGCATGTTGCCCAAGAGATAGACGAGCTTATAGAGACATTTAACAATCTCATCAGGAAAATCCAACAATCCTATAAAAGAGTACGGGAGTTCGGACATAATGCTTCGCATGAGCTTAAAACGCCTCTGACAATCATAAAAGGCGAAGTAGATGTGGGGCTGAGAAAAGAGAGAAGCGCAGAGGAGTATAAAAATATCCTAAAAATTGTACAGAGTGAAGCGCTTCATCTGCAAGATACGATTGAGAAGATACTTTTTTTATCAAATACCGATGAAAATATTATAAAAGATAGTTTTACCGCCATATCCATGGATACGATAGTGGGCGAAGTCGTGGAAGAGAAGCGACTTCTTGCAAAAAACAAAAATATTTACATTGAACTTTTAGGTTTGGAAAATGTTCGTATGTTTGGAAATGCCGCTTTTTTAAAAATCGCTATTAGCAATTTGCTTGAAAATGCCATAAAATATTCACATGTAGATACAAGAATCGAAGTATCGCTCACAAAAGACACTCTTGTCATAAAAGATTTCGGCTTAGGTATCCCGCAAAATGAGATAGAGCATGTTTTTGATAGATTTTACAGGGTGGATAAAGTAAGAAGCAACGCAAGCGGCAGCGGGCTTGGTCTTAGCATTATAAAAACAATACTTGATATTCATAATTTCAAGATATCTATCCAAAGCGTTGAAAATCAATACACCATAGTCACTATAACCTTTCATACATAATTCATTTTGCAAATCTAAAATTTCACTATATTTTTTAGTGAGGTTTTTATGATTAAGAGCATTTTATTTACAGATTCTCAAAAAGTTATTTTTTTGACGGCGGTATATTTGGCGCTGTTTATGCACTTTTTATTTTTTACGAAATTATATGGTTTTGCAGCATCGGAAAATAATTATGCAGTAATGATAACCGCGCCTTTTGTTCTCTTTTTGCTTCTTGTTCTTGTGCTAAATATAGTGCTGCTTGTAACTTATAAAAGAAGTTTTTTTGGCATTCTCGTTGTTTTACTTCTTGTCTCTTCATTCAGCAGCTATTTTATGAATACATTTGGAACTATCTTAGATAAAGATATGATTGCAAATGCGTTTGAGACGGACAGTACGGAAGCTTTTGACCTTTTGACACCGAAACTGTTTATGTACATGTTCCTATTTTTTGTGCTGCCTTTTTTTCTTATTTTAAAGTATAAGATAGATTATAAAAATTATAAAACGGAGCTGTTAAATAGAGCCTTTATGATTTTTGCAACTCTTTTGATTGCGGGAGCTTCTTACATGTTGCTAAGCAAGAGTTACAGTTCTTTTTTTAGAAATCACGGCGAACTTAGACAATATCTAAACCCCTCATATCCGATATACTCATTTGTCAAATATGCAAAAAGAGAGTTTAGGGCTCCAAAAGTTATCACACCCATAGCAAGTGATGCTAAAAGAGAAGCAAAAGAGAAAAAGAAGCTGTTTATATTTGTCGTGGGAGAGACTGCAAGAGCGGAGAACTTTTCTCTAAACGGTTATGTCAACGAAACAAATCCGCTTTT
>MIBZ01000039.1 GCA_001829675.1 Sulfurimonas sp. RIFCSPLOWO2_12_36_12
TGAGTGCCAGTCTCTAGCAATATCAAGCCGTTTGGTATATAATAATCGTTGAGTAAGTACTAAAGGATTAAATATGAGACGGGTAATTTTAATGCTGATGCTGATGTCGTTAACGATATCGGCTGAAGTGAAGACATATAAAGACTACTCAATAGCGGTAGAGCTTACCGGTGATTCTTTCAACTATATAGTGATACCACAAAAGCAAGAGTGTGAATCGTTGTGGAACAAAGACAAAAACACTATTTATCAGACAATTTCCATTACGCTTAACGATAAAGCAATGCTTGATTTTTTAAGTCACAAAAGACCAGACTTGAAGGGGTTGAGAGTAATTAGTAAACCGATGATGGAAGAGTATGTCCCTGATGCATCTTGGGAGAGTTATCACAAGTTTACAATGTTCTATCTTTTTAGCTCGCTAGATGCTTGTAATGCAGCGCTCCCGACCATTAAGGAAGAGGCTGTTGTAATGAAAGAAAAAGCTAAAGAAATATCAGAAAAGATGAGAGAAAAACATGACAGAATACTTAAAGAGAACAAAGAGACCGTAGAGTGATACAGAGGAGAATGCGATGATTAAAGCATGCAAATATATATCGGTGGACAAGTTAAACAATTTTCGACTTAGCGAATAAACCAAGGAGATAAAAAATGAACAGTTTTACAATAGATGTTATCGGTATCGTAGGTGTGGCGATAGTCGTAGTAACATATTTTTTACTCCAAAGCGAAAAGATAGACTCGAAAGGCTTTTTATACTCTTTTTTTAACGCCTTTGGCTCACTCCTTATCTTATATTCACTCTTGTACAACTGGAATCTAGCCTCTTTTATTATAGAGTTCATCTGGATAGTGATAAGCCTCTACGGTCTTAAAAAGTGGTACAGAAGCAAAAAACAAAATATATGAAGCCACAAAAGAAACTATGAAAATCAAAAATTATGATGTATATATTGATGATTATCACAAATAAAGGAGAATAGTATGCAAGCAATCAGACCAAGCACTCATCCCGGCATTATTTTAAGAGAAGAGTTTGCCGTGCCGTTAAATCTGACACAGGCTCAACTATCACATGACTTAAATGTCGGTATCAAAACATTAAGTGAACTCTATAATGAGAAGAGAGGCATAACATCGCTGATGGCTTTAAAATTGGCAGAATATTTCGGTACGACTCCGCAGTTTTGGCTAAATCTGCAAAATAATTATGATTTATATAAAACTTACGAGAAAGAAAAAGAAAATATTCAAAGTATCGTACATAGAGTTGCGTAGATGATAGGTTGTAAAATTCAGTCTTAATTTGGTACAATTAAAGGACTGAAGGAGTTAATTATGCAACTTGTAAATGATATAAAGCCTGTGACTTATCTAAAAAGCAGGGCTGCAGATGTTCTCAAGCACATCAACGAAACTCATAGACCTATGATAATTACACAAAACGGTGAAGCTAAGGCAGTAATTCAAGACCCTAAAAGTTATGAAGATATGAAAAACGCTCTATCACTTTTAAAGCTCCTCTCTTTTGCAGAAGATGACATAAAAAATGGAAATATCCATAATGAAGGTGATGTCTTTGATGCCGTAGAAGAGTTGCTCAAGAGATGAGTAAGACCTATAAGATACAGTGGACAACAAACGCAAAAGAGGATCTTTTGAATATTGTTGAATATATTAAAAATGATAGTCCGAGTGTTGCAAATGAAATTTATATGAAAATCAGAAAAAAAGCGCAATCAAGTGATTTTTTCCCTTTAAAAGGTCGCGTACTGCCGGAGCTTCAAAAAGAGGGTATAACACTCTACAGAGAGGTTATTGCTTCGCCTTGGAGAATCATCTATAAAATAGGCAGTGATACCGTCTATTTTATGGCAATTTTAGACTCAAGACAAAATGTAGAAGAGTTGCTGTTGCAAAAACTTTTAAGAGGTTAAATAGTATGGTGAAAGATATGAAAAACAGCACATCCATCGCAATAGGCGGTTTTGACGGGATGCACATCGGGCATCAGAAGCTCTTTGGTGCACTTGATGAAAATAGCACTATTGTCGTTATAGAAACAGGTTATGCGAACCTTACTCCAAAAAAAGAGCGGGAGCATTTTTCTCACTTTCCTATTATGTACCTTGAGTTGGATAGTATCCGCCATCTAAGCGGCGGGGAGTTTGTAGCCTTTTTAAAAGAGAAGTTTCCAAAACTGCAAAAAATAGTCGTCGGGTACGATTTTCACTTTGGAAAAAATAGAAAATACTCGTTTGAGGACTTAAAAACTCTCTTTGAGGGAGAAGTAGTCGTGATAGAGGAAGTGACTCTGCACGGCGATTCTGTTCACTCTCATAAGATTAGAGCAAAGCTTCAAATCGGAGATATTAACGGAGCAAACGCTTTTTTAGGGCATAATTACACTATCAAAGGCAAAGTTGTAGCAGGTCAGGGCATAGGAAAAAAAGAGCTGGTTGCTACTATAAATTTGGAAGCAGAAGAGTTTTTGATGCCTAAAGAGGGAGTTTACGCAACGCTCACAAGAATCGACGATGAAGAGCATTTTCATCCGTCAGTCTCTTTTGTCGGTCACAGAGTAACAACGGATGGAAGTTTTGCCCTCGAGAGCCATATACTTGACGGCGAGGTTTTTTGCAAAGAAAAAGCCTGCATAAGTTTTATTCACTTTATCAGAGAAAATCAAAAATTTGACTCAATAGCAGAGTTAAAAAAAGCAATAAAAAAAGATATAACAATCGCTTCAAAGGAGCTAAAATTTCTACAATTATAAAAGAGTTAGATAGAGAATATCTACAAAGCACACAAGATATAGATTTTAAATTTTATCAAAACGAGAAAGATTTCGTGGTTGATGAGATTCCTCTGGGAGAGTTTTTAGGCAGAGGAAACTACCTGATTTTTAAAGTACAAAAGGTTGAACTCACAACTTGGGACATGATAGCCATCTTCGCGGAGTATCTTGCAATTCCTGCACAAAAGATAGGCTACGCAGGACTTAAAGATAAACATGCAACCACAACGCAGTATCTCTCTGTTGAGACAAAGTATGAAGCTTTGCTGAAAAAGTTTCACCACAAGCAGATTAAAATTTTAAGCACAACAAGACACTCACACTCGATTAGAATGGGTGATTTGACTGGAAACAGATTTAGCATAAACCTTTATGAACTTGATGTTATGGACGCAGGCAAGATAGAAAAAGTTGCCAGAAAAATAGCAAAAAGCGGACTTCCAAACTACTTTGGCTACCAAAGATTCGGGCGGGATGCCGGCAGTATAGAACAAGCCAGAGAGATGATAAAAGGCGAGCTCTTCATCGAAGATGCAAAGCTTAAGAGCTTTTTGATTTCTGTTTATCAGAGTTACTACTTTAATGAGTGGCTAAGAGAGAGAGTGCTTTTAAGCAAAGAGAGCGGCTCTTCTGAGTTCGTACTTCTTAGCGGTGATATTTACATGTCAAAAGATGGCAAACTCTCAACCCCGAAGCTGATACCTACTAAAGAGTTTGCCGCAAAGAAGATTGTCCCGACCGGGCTTTTATGCGGCAGGGATACTTTTCGTGCAAAATATGATGCCTCAGAGATAGAGAAAAAATATGATGATGAATTTTTGCAGGATAAAGGGCATAGAAGAGAGGCTCTTGTATATCCAACAGATATAGATTGTAAATATGTTAAAAAAGAGACAATGCTAAACATATCTTTTACGATGCCAAAAGGCTCTTACGCAACTGTATTTTTAGAGAGTATCGCAGGAAAAAATTACAGTGCAAAAGATGTAAAACAGGACAAAAGTAAAAAAAGTAGATAAAAAATTTATTTTATTATAAAAGTTTAATTAAAATTTTACTATAATCACACAATTTATTTGAGACAGGGAGTACACCTATGGGTGAATTGTTCACATTTTTCGGTCTAATTTCTCACGAAAAGACTTTTATTTATATGACACACATGCTGCTAGCTGCGGGTATCGCTTTGGTACTTGTTAAAGTTGCTATGTCAAATCTAAAAATAGTTCCAACGGGAACTCAAAATGTAATGGAAGCATATATTTCGGGTGTTCTTAAAATGGGAACAGATGTTATGGGGCAAGAATCTGCTCGCCGTTACCTTCCTCTTGTTGCAACTATTGGCTTATTTGTAGGTATTGCTAACATAATCGGTGTTATTCCGGGGTTTGAGGCTCCGACCGGATTTTTAGAAATGCCTCTTACTTTGGCGCTTGCCGTATTTATCTACTACAATTTTGAGGGTATTCGCCGTCAAGGTGTTGTTAAATACTTCAAACACTTTTTAGGACCTGTTTGGTGGTTATACTGGTTGATGTTTCCAATTGAGATAGTTTCTCACTTCTCTCGTTTGGTATCTCTTAGCTTCCGTCTTTTTGGTAATGTTAAGGGTGATGATATGTTCTTGATGGTTATCTTGATGCTTGCTCCTTGGCTGCTTCCAATGATTCCATTTGCACTTCTTACTTTTATGGCATTTTTACAAGCGTTTATATTTATGATGCTTACTTATGTTTATCTTGGCGGTGCAATAGCTGTTGAAGAACATTAATAGCTAAAAACATGCAAAAAGAAAAATTCGACAGAATTATAAGCTTTTTGCTTGGGGCATCATGGGCTATCGTCATATTTGGTGCTCTAATAATTTTTCAACTCTTCTCCTTCTTGGGATTTTCTCTCGCTCTTTTTATCACTATAACTTTTGTTGTTATCTCACTCTTTTTAATTTTAACACTTGATGCCTTTTCCGTTAACAGACAAAGACTTGAAGAAGCAAAAAAACAGACAGCTCTTTTAGAAAAAATCTACTCTAAAGATACAAAACAGATTTGATGAAAAAACAATTTTCATTTTTTTTAACTCTTATTGCAGTTGCATTATATTTTTTATTTGAAGGTGATTTATCTTTAAAAAAAGAAGAAGATGGTGCAAAACGAGATGAAAAATATTATCAAACTAAAATGTGCGGTGAGTTTGGCGGCAAGATGGAATATGTGCTGTTTGACAAAGCAAGAGTCGACTGTTTGACGGATGAGTATGCTATTGAAGTTGATTTTGCAAAAAAATGGGCAGAGGGAATCGGTCAATCACTCTATTATGCAGAGATTACACGAAAAAAACCGGCTATCGGGGTTATTGTGGGCGAGGGTGATGAAAAGTATTTAAGCAGAATTAAAACAGTCGCAGATAAATATGATATAAAAATTATTCTTCTGGATAAGTAGTAAAACAATTTTTCAGATGTAATGTTATTTATGAAACTTAAAAGCATAAATTGGGTAAAATCCAACACAATATTATACTTTTTTATCAAGGAAAACTATGTTTGAAGTAGTTATCGGACTAGAAGTCCATGTTCAACTAAATACAAAAACTAAACTTTTTTGTTCATGCCCAACAAGCTTTAATCACAAACAAAACACAAATACATGTCCAACATGTTTAGCATTGCCAGGAGCACTTCCAGTGCTGAACAAAGAGGTGCTTCATAAGTCTGTAATGCTTGGAACGGCAATAGATGCAACCATAAATCAGACTTCATATTTTGACAGAAAAAGTTACTTTTATCCGGATAGTCCATCGGCTTATCAGATTACACAACTCTACACTCCTGTTGTTGAGCATGGAAAGTTGCGTATTGATTTTGAGAATGGAACGCACAAGATTATTCGCATAAATCGTGCACACATAGAGGCTGACGCCGGAAAAAATATTCATGACGGCCCTATCTCAAAAGTTGACTTAAATCGTGCAGGAACACCGCTTTTAGAGATAGTTAGTGAGCCTGATATGAGAAGTGCCGAAGAGGTGACACTTTACCTTAAAAAACTTCACTCAATTATCCGCTATCTGGACATTGGCGATGCAAATATGCAAGAGGGCTCGTTTCGCGTTGATGTAAATGTTTCTATCCGTCCAAAAGGCGATGAGAAGCTTTATACTCGCGTGGAGATAAAAAATATTAACAGTTTTAGATTTATACAAAGAGCGATTGAACTTGAGGTTGCACGCCAGACTGAAGCTTGGGAAGATGGCGTTTACGCTAGAGATATTTGCCAAGAGACGAGACTTTTTGACCAAGTCAAGCAAGAAACTCGCTCAATGCGCGGAAAAGAGGAAGCGGCTGATTACCGATACTTTCCGGAACCTGATTTGCTAAAAACAGTTATTACCGATGAGATGATGAGAGAGTATAGTAAAATCCCAGAACTTCCGGATGAGAAGATGGCCCGTTTTGTAAAAGATTATGGGATGAACGAGTATAGCGCAAGCGTTTTAACTTCTGCGATAGAGATGGCTCACTATTTTGAGAGCATGATGGAAGAGGGCATTAGCGCAAAAAATGCTTTAGCATGGCTTACAACCGAACTTCAGGGCAGATTTAAAGGCGAAGTGAATATCGCAAACTCTCCTGTTGAAGCTAAAAAACTCGCACTCTTGGTAAAAAGAATAGAAGACGGCACTATAAGCGGAAAAGCTGCTAAAGATGTGCTTGATTATCTGATGGAAAAAGGCGGAGATGTTGATAGCGCGATTGATACGCTTGGGCTAAAACAGGTGAGCGACAGCGGAGCTATTGAATCTATATGCGATGCTGTTATAAATGCAAATGGTGATAAAGTTGCTGAGTATAAGAGCGGAAAAGATAAGCTGTTTGGCTTCTTTGTAGGTCAGGTTATGAAAGAGTCAAAAGGCAGTGCAAATCCACAAACCGTGAATGATATTTTAAAAGAGAAGCTGGGGTAGATGAATTTTTTAAGCCGCTTAGTTGTTGATGGAGCATACTTTTTAAATACATCAGAGGCTTATCAGCGTAAAAAGCGATTTTTTTACGATATTTTAGAAAATGATAGATTCCAGTATAAAAAATATTTCGATATTTTTATGATTACGCTTATCTTTTCTAGTGTGATAATTCTTATAGTTGAAGTCAAATCAGAGATGAATATATATCTAAAATTTTTTAATGTATATGTTATCTCGTTTATATTTTTTGTTGAGTATATACTTAGATTTTGGATAAGCAGCAGCGTAAGCGAAATTATTATAAGCAGAAGCGAACATGCTACTGCGCTTGGTAGAAAGTTTTATCTCTATAAAGCGATAATAGGTGTTATAACAGCAAAACTGAGTTTTGTTTTTTCCATTAAAGCAATAATAGACTTGCTTGCAATTTTACCTTTCTTTCATGAGCTGAGACTGCTTCGTCTGTTTGTTCTATTTAGAGTTTTCAAGCTCTTTAGATACACAAAAAGCTTCCAAACCTTTACTTCGGTACTCTCTACAAAAAAATTTGAATTTTTTATTTTATTGATGTTTTCGTCAGTAGTTATTTTCGTCTCATCAGTCCTTATCTATGTTATGGAAGCGCATAACCCTGCATCACCTGTAAATACATTTTTTGATGCTCTGTACTGGTCGATAGTGACAATATCAACAGTCGGATATGGCGATATCGTACCTGTAACAACTGAAGGACGAATAGTTGCTGCCTTTGTTATCATCGCAGGTATCTCTGTTTTGGCTTTTACAACCTCAATTATTGTCTCTGCTTTTACCGAAAAGCTAGACGAGATAAGAGAGATAAAAACGATTGACAATATAAGAAAACTAAAACACTTTTATCTAATATGCGGATATGAGAGTGTTGCTCAAGAGGTAGCCAAAAAATTAAAAAATTCAAAGATAACCATTATTGTTTTAGATGAAGATATAGAAAGAATAAATAGTGCCAAAAAAGATGGACTTATTGCTATTAATTACGACCCTGGAAATATAGATAGCTACAAAAAAATCGGAATAGATTTAAATACACAGGTGGAATCTATATTGTGTTTAAGAGAAAATGATGTAGAAAATGTATATACAACTTTAACTGTCAGGTCAATAAGCAGAGATGTAAATATAATATCGCTGCTTATGGATGATGCAAATAGAAATAAACTTAAATTTGCCGGTGCAAATGAGATACTCTACCCAAAAGGGCTAGTTGGAATGATATCTAAAGAGTTGATAGGAAGACCTGTTGCTTTTGAGGTTATACATGCACTTAGAAATGATTACTACGGCGTAGATGTCGAAGAAATTTTAGTAGATGAGAGAATGAGCCAAAATTTAGTACATGTAAGTGAGTTGAACAATGTTAAGTTTAGGATAGTTCTACTTGGAATATATAAAAAAGAGACGAAAAGATTCTTTTTTAATCCAATGGACGGCACTTTGCTTGAGAGCGGAGATTATCTGTTGGTTATAGGAAATTCTGCTTTTATAAGAGAGTTTGAAAAACATCTGCATAAAAAGATTAGAACATGAAAAATAGAGCTGCATTAATTTTTGGATATAACGATTATGCCTTGGAGATTGCCAAAAATATTAGAGATGAGTATGAAAATGTTTATCTGTATAGTTTAAATAGCGAGTATGATATTTTAAAAAACAAATCCGGTTTTGAAATAAAGAGTTTTGATTTAAGTGACAAGTGGGATGAGTTGAATGAAAATATCGACATCGAAAAATCAATTGCGTTTTGTGTTTTGGAAGACAGCGCAGAGAATATTTTTTTAACTATTTCGCTCAGGTCTTCTTTTGATGCCCTAAATATAATTGCTTTATCAAATAACAAACAAACTGCTAACAAGTTACAAATGGCCGGTGCAAACAAGGTTATTCCGCTTGTTCAAACCACCGCAGAGATGATTAGCGAAATGTTGCAAAAACCTATTGTCAAGGAAGTTTTTCATAATATTTTATTTGAAAGCGGTACATTAAAAATAGCCCAAGTTAAGATAGATGAGAACAATAAGTACATAGGTGAGGCTATCTCCGATATTGATTGGAGTAGAAGATACGGTGTTATGATTTTAGCAATCGTATATGAAGATATGAGTACTGAATTTATATATTCATCAAAAATAAAACATCATATTGTAAACAAAAATGATCTATTTATAATTGTCGGATATGAAGCCGATATGAAAGAGTTTGAAAAAATGACAGGGAGTATATGTGACTAAAGTAGGGATAATAGGAGCGGGTAAATGGGGAACTGCTTTAGCTTTTGCACTAAGTGAGAAGTGTGAAGTTTACATAACTTCAAGAACTCCCAGAGATATGAAAAACTTCGTCTCTCTGGAGGAGATTTTAAAGCTTGAATACCTTGTTATAGCAATTCCCGCACAGCAGGTATCATCTTGGCTAGAGGATAATTTTAAATATAACAATCAAAAAATATTGGTAGCCGCAAAAGGTATAGAAGCAACAACGGGAAAATTTTTAAATGAGATATATGAGAAGTATGTTCCTGATGCAAACATAGCTTTTCTCTCCGGTCCCTCTTTTGCAACAGAGGTTATGAAATCTCTGCCGACCGCACTTGTTGTTAACTCTACAAATGAGAAACTTAGCAAAGAGTTTGCTTCATTTTTCCCGTCGTTTATAAAAACATACACCTCTACCGATGTCGTGGGTGCGGAGGTTGCCGGAGCTTATAAAAATGTTATAGCCATAGCGGCTGGAATATGCGAAGGGTTGGGTCTTGGTAAAAATGCAGCCGCATCGCTTATATCGAGAGGTTTGGTAGAGATGCAGAGATTTGGGCTTGTTTATGGCGCAAAAGAGGAGAGCTTTGTTGGACTTAGCGGCGCAGGAGACCTCTTTTTGACCGCATCTTCATCTATGAGCAGAAATTTTCGTGTCGGACTTGGCATTGCGCAAGGTAAATCCAAAGAAGAGATACTTAAAGAGTTGGGAGAGGTTGCCGAGGGAGTAGGAACTGCTTATGCGCTCTATGAAATTGCTAAGAAAAAAGAGCTATATCTCCCGATAGCGAGGGAAGTTTACAATATGCTAGAGGGGCTAGATCCGCATGTAAGTTTAAGCAATTTTCTTGCAAACTAAATATATAGCTATTTTAGTTAAAATTACATCAAATATATTAGAAGGTTTTTTTATGATAGTTCATATAGTAATGTTTAAGTTTAAAGACGAAAATAAAGATTCAAATATTAAAGAGGTTGCAAAGAGATTAAACGCTTTGGTTGAGCTTGTTCCGGCTCTTAAATCAATGGAGGTAGGAGTTAATTTTACACTCTCCGAGAGAGCGTTTGACCTCTCTTTATACTCTACATTTGAGACAAAAGAGGATTTGCTCTCTTATGCTGTTCATCCGGAGCATTTAAAAGTTGTTGAGCTTATAAAGTCTGTAACAGTTGAATCAAAAGTGGTTGATTATTTTTTATAGCAGATTGACGCGCACATGTTAAAATTTTAACATGTGAGGCTGTTTTAGTTCACTCTTTTCTTCATTTGGTAAGTTTTAAACTCATCTCTGGTTACTTTGCCGTCACCGTCTGAATCTACCTTTGAAAACTCGCAGTAATCCTTAGAGTTTCTTAACATTCTGCCTTCATCTTTTTTCTCTTGAACTCTTTTTTCTCTTGCCTCTTTCATTTCGCTCTCAGTAAGATGACCATCACTGTTTAAGTCAAAACTCTCAAAAGTCGGTACACCACGCCCCATCCCCCGCTGCACATCTTTAGCCGAAGACACGACCGGCACAATCGATAGTAAACCTACCGTAACTAGAGTTAACTTCATATACTTAGTAAACTTTTCCATAATCACACTCCTGTTTTTAAGTTAAAAAATATTGTATCACATTAATAGCAAATCATAGATTTTTAATAATTCTTCTTGTCTCGTCGTATCCTATTTTTATTAAATCTTTCATCTGTGACATATCTATGGCATTAAACTTGGATAAATCCGGCTTAATAAGAATGTCTGCTTCCTTTGTTTGAATTTTTTTATTTGTTTTTACTAAAAAATTAAAACTGTTGTATAAAATTTCAATGACATTGTTTGGCTTTTTGTAAGCGTGTTCAGAAATCAAATCCACGCCAATTATAAAATCAACATTTTTATCTTTCAAGCAACTAAGCGGAATATTTTCTATAATCCCGCCGTCCACCAAAAATCTGCCCTCAAGTTCAATAGGAACGAAAATTCCCGGTACGCATGTGCTGGCCATTACCGCATCTGAAACGCTTCCTTTGTCTAAAGTAACCTTCTCTCCGGTCGTAATATCCGTGGCTATTATGCAAAGCGGTATATTCGCATCTTCAATTCTCTTGTCGCCAATATTGTATTTTATTATCTCGCCTATTTTCTCATTTGACAAAACACCATATTTTGAAAGAGTTAAAGATGATAAATTTTTCCACTCAAACTCTAAAACTATTTTTTCTATCTCTTTTGCACTTTTTCCAAATGCGTAGAGAGATGAAACGATTGCTCCGGCACTTGTTCCGCTTATGGATTTTATCTCAGCTTTAGACTCTTCAAGCGCTTTTAGCACACCTATATGTGCCGCGCCTAGAACTGAACCGCCGCCTAATGCCAAAGCTATTGTTTTATCTTTAAATTTATTCACTGCAACTCTTTTAGATGATTTTATTTATGCGGTTGATTTAAAAATTGTACCTAAAAAGATGTTAGAATTTCAAAATTTTTTTAAGGTAATTATATGTTAACAACTATTGTAGCTATTTATACTCTCTTTGTTCTTATCTCAATGTACACAAGTGTTATGCAGATAGGTTATGTAAACAGAGCTAAAAGACTCAAGGCAGTTCTTCTTTTGGATAATGATTTTATAAAAGCAGGAAATTACAGCGTAGCTAAAGAGAAGATGAGTATTGCAAGTATGTTTGTAGATTATATTGTTTTTATTTTCTGGATAGGTTTTGGAGTTAAATTTTTAGAAAATAGCATATACTTTGAAAATGAGGCTCTGTTAAACATCGCTATTGTTATGGGCTTTTTGGTTATAAACTCTATCATCTCTCTGCCGTTTGGATATTATGAAAAATTTGTTTTGGATGAGAAGTTCGGTTTTAACAAATCAACTATGGCGCAATGGATAAAAGATACACTTATCTCATTTGTGATGACCATTATCTTCGGCTCGCTTGTCGTATGGGGTATTTACGCCATTATCTCAAGTTTTGCTCTTTGGTGGCTTTGGAGTTTTGTCTTTATATTTGCGGTAGTTGTTCTGATAAATATGCTGTATCCGACTTTTAGAGCAATGTTTTTTGACAAGCTTACTCCGCTTCAAAACGAAGAGCTGGACAGTCAAATAAAAAGTTTAATGGACAGAACAGGCTTTGTAAGTTCCGGTGTGTTTGTAAGCGATGCAAGTAAGCGTGATTCTAGACTTAACGCCTATTTTGGAGGTTTTGGAAAAGCTAAAAGAGTTGTGCTTTTTGATACGCTCATAGAAAAGCTGACCACAAAAGAGCTGCTTGCTGTTTTAGGACATGAGTTGGGACACTTCGCGCATGGAGATATATATAAAAATATTGCCCTAGTCGGCGCTATGCTTTTTGCGATGTTTGGGATTTTCGGCAACTTGCCCGATTCACTTTACATAGAATTGGGATTTAACCAAGCCCCATATATTGTAATGATTTTACTGCTTCTTTTTATGCCTGTACTTGGTTTTTTAATGATGCCGATTATGGGAATAGTGAGTCGTCATAATGAGTATGAGGCTGATAAAATGGGAAGTGAGCTTGGTGGAAGCGGCGGAGCAATAGAACTCGCAAATGCTCTAAAAAAACTTGTAAACGAGAACAAAAGTTTTCCTCTCTCTCATCCTCTTTATATCTTTTTTCACTATACGCATCCTCCGGTTTTAGAGAGGTTAAAAGAACTTGGCGTTGATGTAGGCGGTGTTGATAAAAGCGCTCTGGGAGAGACATGTCAAGCAGATATCTAGTAAAAGATATTTTAAAAGAGATTACGGCTGCCCTAAATCCGCACATTGAGAGGGCGCCAAGGGAGGCTCAGCTTCTTTTAATGCACCATTTAGGTGTGGATGAGCTTTGGCTTTTAACAAATCAAAATGCGGCTGTAAAAGATGTTGATAAGCTCCTAAAATGGGTAGAGCGCAGAGCCAAAAATGAGCCGCTTGAGTATATAACACAGAGGGTGAGTTTTTACAGTGAGGAGTTTTTTATAGCGCAAGGTGCGCTTATTCCTCGCCCTGAAACTGAACTCTTAATCGATGAAGTTATAAAAAATATAAAAAACAGAGATAGCAATATGACTTTTGCGGAGGTTGGAGTCGGCAGCGGAATAATATCTATTATGCTTGCAAAACACTTTACAAATGCAAAATTTATAGCAGTTGATATTTCACAAGATGCTATTGAAATAGCTAAAAAAAATATAGAAAAATTTGGACTTGAGAATAGAATTGAACTAAGGCTTGGCTCACTTTTGGAGCCGATAGGCGAAGATATAGACTATCTCGTATCAAATCCTCCATACATTGCAAATGATTTTAAACTTGAGTCAAATCTATCTTATGAGCCTCAAAATGCACTTTTTGGCGGAACTGTCGGCGATGAGATAATCAGAGAGCTTCTTGATGAAGTCTTAAACAGAAAAATTAACTTTTTTAGTTGTGAGATAGGTTATGACCAACAAGATAAAATACGAAACTATTTAAACAATAAGCCACTTAAAAAGTTAGAATTTTATAAAGATTTTAGCGATTTTGACAGGGGTTTTACATTAGGGTTATAATCTTTGAAAAAGAACATTTATATAGATTTTAGTTATTTAATTACATTGGCTGCAACATTTGGCGCAGTAATTGTTTTGGGCGCATTTGTTGCTCCCGTTGTTTTTCATACAGAAAATATTTTGCACTCCGTTATACTGGATAACTACAATGCCGGAATCATTATGGGTGAGATTTTTCACCGTTTTAGCTACTGGATATATTTTTTAGCATTTTTTGTTATGTTTTACGAGTTAATTATGTATAAAAAAGGGCAGAGAGATTCGATTGTCTTTGCCAGTTCTATTAGCGTTGTCTTTTCCGCTTTGATGTTTAGTGCAGTCTATTCGCCAAATATAATCTCTATGCAAAGATTGGGCGCAGAGGCTACGCAGAGCGATACTTTTAGAAATATTCATCTTGCAAGCGAGCTTGATTTTAAAATACTTGCTACTGCTCTGTTTGTGCTTTTTATAAGAAGATTGATGCTTCTTAGGCTTTCGTAATATAACTTTTTCTTTTATTACTTGATATTAATCAAGCTTGTTGTGTCCTAAATAGATTATGATTTTGGCTAATACTACTTTTAAGGGGCTAGGGTGAGAAGTATATTAAAAAAGGTAATAGTAAGCGGGTTGACATTATTTGCAGTTTCGGGGACTGCTTATGCAAGTTCTTCTTCGGAAGACAAAAGTGGGTTTTATATTGTTCCAAAGGCTGTTGTTGTTATAGGTGATACAATAATGCATCATGGACATGAGTTAGACGGTGATGCCGGTGTTGGTGTCGGTATTGATTTGGGATATTCATTCAATGCTAATTATGCTCTAGAATTATCGGCAACACATGCTGAAGCTGATGTTGTTGAAGATGGTCATGTTACAGACACTGCCAAATATACTACTTATGGGTTTAATGCAGTATATACAAGAAATTTAGTAGGTCATTTGGGATTTTTAGCAAAGCTTGGCTATGGCTGGGAGTATGAAAAAATGGACAAACTTCATATAAAAGAGACACTTGATGGGGTTACCTATGCAGTGGGTTTAGAGTATGGCGTAGCTGAAAACATGGAAGTTGTGTTTGAAGTTGAGGGCGCTAATGTTACAAGCAGCAGAGGTGAGAGCCTTCTTTTTGGACTAAAATATAAGTTCTAAAATCTTTATCCAAGTTTTTAACTTGGATAAATCTCTTTTTATCTGCAAAAACTGTCTAAATTTCAAATTTATCACTTAATCATTCATACAAATACTTTAGGATAAAATAATAAAAATTATTATCCAAAAGCGGTCTTATGTTAATAAAAATCCTTATCATTTTTTCTCTTTTTTTCTGTTTATCAAATTTAAGTGCGGACAGTTTTACAAAATCTGCAACAATCAAGCCTGAGTTGGTTCAAGATGGAGCACAAAAAGAGTGGTGCCCGGTTTGCGGCATGAGCATCGAGGCTAACTACAAAACATCACACACTTCAAAAATTAACAATCACACAAATAGACAATACTGCTCAATGAGATGTTTGGCAGTTGATATGCAAGAGTATAAAATCAATAGTAACGATGTAAAAGTTGTAGATGTTGTGACTCAAAAGCTTATAAATGCCAAGAGCGCTTTTTATGTAGTCGGCTCGGATATAAAAGGGACAATGTCAAAAGTAAGCAAACTTGCATTTTCAAACAAAGAAGCGGCGGAAGATTTTAGTATAGAAAACGGCGGGGAGATTGTCGATTTTAAAACCGCTCTAAAAATGGCGCAAGACTCTTTAAGCTCAGATATTGCGATGGTTGATAGCAAAAAAAATAAACAAGTCTATCCAATGGGTGAGAAGATATTTGAGAAAAAGTGTAAAAAAGAGATAAATATAAATGCATACTTGCAGATAAATGAGTTAAAAGCAGATATAAGAGATAAAAAACTTTGCGGTGAGCTTCAAGAGAGTGAACTTCAACCGCTAACTCTCTACCTTTGGGAAGTTAAAAAATTTGGCGATTTGAAGAGTATCGGTGACGCTATTAGCGTGAACAAAGATGAAAAATGTCCTATTTGCGGAATGTTTGTCTATAAATATCCAAAGTGGGCAGCTCAGATATTTTATAAAAACTCTCATCTCTCATTTGATGGCGTAAAAGATATGATGAAGTACTATTTTACCCATAAAGACGCTATAGCTAAAATATTAGTCAGTGACTACTACTCGCAAAAAGCGATAGATGCAAAAAAAGCCTATTATGTGCTAGGCAGCGATGTTTATGGACCAATGGGAGATGAGCTGATACCTTTTGTAAGCGAGAGTGAAGCAAAAACTTTTAGCATGGATCACAAAGGTCTTAAGATATTAAAGTTTGAAGATATTAAAGCCAAAGAAGTTAATAAGTTAGATGAATAAAAAAAGCAGATCTATTTTTTACACTTTTTTAGCTCTTACGGCACTTTTTTGCATAGAAGTTATATATCTGCAATCAACAAAAAGTATGAACGCCCAGATGTTGAGCTCAAAAATAGCTTTTAACACTCTTGTCGGACTTCCAGACTTGGCAATCTCGACAGAGGCAACATATGTCAGACATAGAAGCATGAGTGATCTGTTTTCAATATACAAAGATGACGCAACTCTAAGAGAGTATTTCCCATCCACATTTAGCTACGCGCACTCCAATATCATAAATAAAAAGAGCTTGGATGCGAACTAAAATCAATATATATCTTGTTGAGTATGCGATTAACTCACTGCTTAGACAAAAATATAAAACGCTTTTTATAACCCTTGTTTTAACTGCTCTTATATTTTTGCTGTCATCCATTTTCTTTATAACAAACTCCATAAAGTATGAGTTGCAAAGCACGGTTGATTCACTTCCGGAGATAACAGTTCAAAAGATTAATGGCGGTCGTCATTATGATATTGAAGTAAGTGTGGCAGATGATATTTTAGCGATAACCGGTGTAAAGAGTGCTGTTGCAAGGGTTTGGGGGTACTACTACTTTGAAAACGCAGGAGTAAACTTTAGTGTTGTCGGTATAGATGAGTATGAGGAGCAGTATAAAAACTCTCTTACAAATGTTGCAAAAACGCTTGATTTTAGCGCTTCGTCAATGATTCTCGGAGCAGGTGTTAAAAAAATTATAAATGAAAATTACTACAAAGAGTACTTTAACTTTATAAAACCAGACGGAACGCTCAAGAGAGTAGATATTGGCGGAGTTTTTGACACTGATACAGAGTTAGAGTCAAATGATGTGATAGTTATGAGCAAAGAGAGTGTTAGAGAAATTTTTGATATGTCAGAGAATAAAGCTACCGACATAGTTGTAAAAGTTGCAAATGAGGATGAGATTGCCACCGTTGCTTTAAAGATTAAACTTTTATATCCAGATAGCAGAGTAATAACAAAAGATGATTTAAAAATAAGCTACCAAAATATTTTTGACTACAAAAGCGGAATTTTTTTAGCACTCTTTGTTGTATCGCTCTTTACTTTTTTTATAATTATATATGACAAACTAAGCGGACTTAGCAGCGAAGAGAAGAGAGAGATAGGGGTTTTAAAAGCAATCGGCTGGAGAGTTGATGATGTGCTTAAGGAGAAATTTTATGAGGGTTTTATTGTCTCATTTTTTTCCTATATGTCGGGAGTTATTTTAGCTCTCTTTTTTGTCTATATGCTAAGAGCTCCGCTTCTTCAAAATATATTTACAGGCTACTCACAGTTAAAAACCTCATTCACGCTTCCATTTGTATTTGATATGCAGACACTTGCTCTTATCTTTTTTTTAAGTGTCCCGATATATATAGCAGCGACGATAATTCCTTCATGGCGAAGTGCTGCCCTAGAAGCCGATGAGGTTATAAGATGATGATTGAACTAAAAAATATAACAAAAATATATGAAGTAAATAAAAATAATATAGTTACTGCTTTAGATAATATAAACCTAGAGATAAGAGAGGGTGAGTTGGTGGTTTTAAAAGGAGCAAGCGGAAGCGGTAAAAGTACAATACTTTCGCTAATTGCAGCTCTTAGTAAGCCCACCAGCGGAGAGATTGTAGTAGAAACAAGCAGAGTCTCTAAACTTTCTGATAATTTTGCGTCTGATTTTAGACGCGACAACATAGGCTTTGTATTTCAAAAATATAACCTTATTCCTGCTCTTAGTGTAAAAGAGAATATTATTTTGCCGCTTGTCCCTCTAAATTTACATGTAAAAGAGATTGAAGAGAAATTAATAAGAGTTTTAAAGATGTTTCATATAGAGCATAAAGAGAATCAGCTTGTTAAAAATCTCTCAGGAGGGGAACAGCAGAGGGTTGCAATTGCAAGAGCAAATGTGAACAACCCTAAAATAATCTTGGCAGATGAGCCGACGGCAAATCTTGATGAGAAGCTCTCTTTATCTTTTATTGAGATTCTTAAGGAGCTTAAAGCTGAAGGAAAAACTATAGTTGTAGCAACACACGACCCTCTCTTTTTTAACCTTGAGATTGTTGATAGAGTAGTAGAGATTCATCAGGGAGTTCTGCTTTAGATGATTTTAACTCCGGAAGTTTTAGCCATATTGATTTTAAATGCAATATTTGCTCTTTTTGGGATGGTTGCATTTGTCTTAAGCGTTAAAATTTATCTAAATTGGGATATAAACTCTACATCGACAGCTCAGTACCGCCTAGAGAAGCAGAGCAGTCTGGCGGCAACAATTATAAAATATATTTTTTCAATAAAGGTACCGCTGTTTATATTTTTTATCTTTACTCTTGATAAGATTTCAAATGTGCTGACAGGCGCAATGTGCGCTGCCGGCGTAGTTGATGCAACAGAGCAGGGCACATACTTGATTGTTTTAAAAATTATAAATCTCTATCTGTTTGCACTTTGGTTAAAACTCAACGCTGAGGATGTAAAAGATAGAAATCAGCCGCATACAAAATTAAAGTTTGGATTCTTTGCGCTTATCTTTTTTCTATTTATAGTTGAGGTTATTTTAGAGTGGGTGATGTTTAGTGCAATAGAGATAGACAAAATGGTTAGCTGTTGCGGCAGCATCTACTCAAGCTCTGCAAACTCCGGCATATCTTCCATCTTCTCTTTAGGCACGGCTGCGCTTTTGGCTCTTTTTTACGGAAACTATCTGTTGATAGTTCTGTTCTATTTTTTAAAAAAAAGATACCTTTTTGCGGTAACAAATATGTTGTTTGTTGTGATTGCCATTATTGCTCTGATACTGTTTTTTGGAACATATATATATGAACTTCCATCACACCATTGCCCATTTTGCTTCTTACAGAGGGATTATTACTATATTGGTTATTTAATATACGGTATGCTTTTTGTAGGGACATTTTATGGTTTAGTTGTTGGTTTTTTTAAAGAATCGATATTAAGTTACAAAATATCACTTTTATTTAATTCTCTTTATGTTATATTATTGTCACTGTATGTCGTTGTTTATTATCTAAAAAACGGTGTTTTGCTCTAAGGATTTGAATGTTGAAGTTAAAATTTTTGTTTTTACCGTTTATATTGTTTCTGTTTTTGGGCTGTAGTGAACAAAAAACAGATAATGCCCCTGCCGAGTTGCACTGGGATAGAGATATGTGCGATAGATGTGTAATGGTAATAAGCGATAGAAAAAATGCTCTGCAATATAGGGAGCCTGCTACAAAAAAATTGTATAAATTTGATGACATCGGATGTATGGCTCTTTGGTTTAACGAAGAAAATCTTAGTTATAAAGATAGTGTAAAAATCTGGATTACAGATGCCAAAAGCGGCGAGTGGATTGATGCAAGAAGTGCATTTTATACAGCTGGAAATGTCACTCCTATGGCATTTGGGTATAGCGGTTATAAATCAAAAGAGTCTATTGGACTAAATGAAGAAATTTTTACATATAATGAAGTGATAAAGAAGATAAAATGAGAACACATTTAAAAAACATAGTTCTTTTCCAAAATGTGGATGAAGAGACTATAAAAAATATAGAAAGTTTTACAACCGAGCATAAAGTGCCAAAAGAGAGTATAGTTTTTTATGAGGGCGACGAACCAAAATATCTCTACCTTTTGGTAAAAGGTGTTATCAAGCTCTATAAAACATCATCAAATCATAAAGAGGTCGTGTTAAAATATTTCCACGACAATGAACTTATAGGTGAAGTCGCAAACTTTGAAGGTATGCCGTATCCCGCAACTGCAAAAGCTTATAGTGAAGTCGAAGTTTTAAAAATTGACTTTGAGAAGCTAAAAAATGTTATTTTTTTAAATCCGAATCTGGCTTTTAATATCCAAACATCTTTGGTAAAAAAGATTAAAAATCTTGAAAATTTGATATCAACAAATCTTGTTTTAGACTCAAAAGAGCGAGTTGCAAAATATATCTATAATCATACAGATGATTTTTTTGAGACAAAAAATATTGAAATTGCTGAAATTCTCGGTGTCTCCCCTGAGACACTCTCTAGAATTTTAAAATTTTTTAAAGACCATGACATAATAAATGTCAAAAGAAAGTTTATTGACAAAGAAGCACTTATAGAATTTTTTTAAAATGCTTTATTTAAATTTTTCCATTTAAAAGGTTTATAAGAGCTTCTTTAACCTCGTTAAAACCAAAGATTCTCTTTCCTTTGTGCCCAAAAGCGAAAATTTTTGCGTCGTCATATTTTTCAAAAGCAACTAAATCATCTCCTGCCGGCGAAGTTTCAGTGCTGCCGTAAACAAAAAATGCTCCTCTTGCGTTTATCGGCTTCTTTGTAGCAAAATCTGTAACTACTATATCTTTCATCTCCTCTTCGCTTTTAACACCTATATCAAACCATTTGCCTGGTCTAAAATAGAACTCAAACATAGACTTTGGGCTGGAAAAAAATATCTTCTTACCGTTTGTGAGTTCTATTTTTGAAACCCACTCCGGAGATTTGCTAACTTGCAGATTTCTAACCACGCAGGTTGTCTTCTTATCATAATCCATGGTATATGAAAAGAGCAGACTTGCCATAAAGATGGCTGTATATAAAATTTTTTTCATTTCGATTCTCCTTTAAACTAAATCTTTTTTCTTAAATATTATAAATCCGATTGTCGCAAAAAATATTCCCAAAGCAAGAGGATAAATTATGCTTAAAAACAGAAAAAGAGCTCTGCTCATGGAATCCAGTATGTAAAAAGCAACAGGACCCATAACTGTAAGTTCCGGATCAAACAAAGAGATGGCAGCGACGCGAAAAAGCTCCATTGGATTTATCATTGCTATAAAAATAATTAGTTGCTCATCTAATCTCTGCTGCATCATAAGTGAAATAAGGGCGATATCTATAAAAGCAAGTAAAAATATCCAGATAAAAAATGCGATGCCAAGGGCCACTTCTGAAGATTTTACAATAGAGGAGATAAAAAAGGCTATTCCTAAAAAAGCACTAGAGAGCGAAAAAAGAAGACCCGTATATAAAAAGAAGATATTCCACGGAATCGGACTTCCCTTAATAGAGCCATACACGATGGCAATAATCATAGCAAACAAAACAGGAATATAAACCGTAATAAATCTGCCTATAACTTTACCCCAGTAATACTGTTTGAGCGATATTGGAAAAGAGAGCATATACTCTAATATATGGTTGTCTCTATCTCCGGAAATAGAACGAACCGTTGTTATTAAAATAAATATAGGAAGAATTACTATCGTAATTTGTATATACATTAGCAGAAGTCTGCTGAGTCCGCTAAAGCCCATTACTTGCGATTCTGTGACTCCTGCAATAAAGAAGAGTGCGATAAGTCCGCCAAATACGAGGGAGTAAACTAAAAACCATTTGGCTCTTATGGACTCTTTTAAATCAAGATAAGCGATTAAATATAAATTTTTCAAATCAATCCTTTAGTTTGCTAACATCTGTTTTCTGATTTTTGGATTTGCCATGTGTTCACCTCTTAACATTTTTATACTCACTTCATCTATTTTTATTGAGCTGCTTCTCTTTTTTTCATATGCACTAAAACCATAATTCATAGGAGTCTGCTCGTCTGTAGTAAAAAAAGCATTAGATGCCGGTATATATTTTTGTGTATCATTTGAAAAAACTTCTACATCGCTGCCGTTTAAATCTGTATCCGTATCTTTTGCCCATAAAACGAGGCATCCTATGTCATCAAAAACATATGTTTTAGCCTTATTGTGTAGTTTTGCCGTATTAATATTTGACTCATGAGTGCTCATGTTGCATTTTGGACATCTTTGTTCACTGTTTGTTACGGCATCAGAGGAGTTGCATGCACTCATAAAAAAAAGAGTAAAGAGAGCCAAAAAAGTGCGCAAAATATTAAAATTTTTCATCTGATACTATTTTTCCCATGTCCATATAGATTTGCCTGTTTACAAGATTTTTGACCTCTTCTAGTCTATGTGTAACAAAAAGAAGAATCTTCTCATCTTCATTCTGTTTTAAAAGTCTATAAAAATCATCTCTTGCTTTTGGGTCAAGATTTGCAGTCGGCTCATCATAAATGATGATACTGCTTTTTTTGGCTAAGCTGATAGCAATAAGAAGTTTCTGCTTCATGCCTCCGCTAAGTTTAAAAAAGGATTTGTTGAGATTTGCACTTATGTCAAGTTTCATCTCATCCGAATAGTGCTTAATCAGCTCTTTGTCAACATCTGCGCTGATGCTTATATATTGCATAAGCTCTTCAATGCTTAGTTTAATCGGAGGCGGAAGTTGCGGTACAAAGCTTATATTTTTTAACACTTTAATTCTATCTTTGATTGGGTCAAGTCCATCGATGAGAACTTTACCGCTATTTGGATGATAGTATCCTAATATAGAGCGTATAAGAGTTGTTTTACCGGCTCCATTTGCTCCCATAAGTGCAACAGAATCATTTTTATTAAAGTCACAACTTACATTGTCAAGCGATATGTTCGTACCAAATTTTTTGGTGAGATTTTCTATGTTAATCATTTTTTATACCAAGCTTTTAAGTCTAAAATCAAAGTTGAGTGCATCCGTGTGGCAAACATCTATGCATCTTCCGCATAAAGTACAATCTGCACCGGTAATATACTCTCTTGTAATTCTTTTTTCTTCTCTTTGTTTATCATATTTTGCTTTTGTAATCTCTAAAACCTGATTTTCAAAGCAGACATCATGACAAACCATACAGTGGTCGCAATTATCATTCCACTCAATTCTTAGAGCTGAGAGTTTTCCGATGTAGCCATATGTTGTTCCAATCGGGCAGATATATGTACACCAAGCTCTTCGAGAGTAAAAAACTTCAATAGTAAAAACAGCCGCAACCCATAAAAAAGCTAAACTCCATCCATATGCAATCATTCTGCTAAGAATTCCTATGACATTGAAAGTTTCAAAAACTAAATATCCGCTTACAAATGATAAAATTAAAAAAACAGCCCAAAAGATGTGCCTTATTCTATGGTCAAATTTTCTCTCTTTTATGATTTTTTTCTCAACAAGAGTGTTATGCCACTTTTCACCCATTTCACTTAACAACCCATAAGGACAAACCCAAGCGCAGTAGCTTCTGCCACCAACAAGAAGGTAGAAAATAAGAATCGTAGCAGAGCCGATTATGATGTTTACCGGCACTTCATGTGTTGCCAAAAATAGCTGCATTGTTGTAAATATATCAATAAGGTGAAAACCTAAAAATCTTGATCCGTTAAGCGTTCCCTCTAATATTTGAATGTCAATATGGAAAGAGAGAAAAAAGAGTAAATGGATTGAGATAACAAGTATCCATCTCTTCATTCTATAACTAAAAACTCTTTTTCCATCTCTTGTGGTATTAAAAAAAGTTGATAAAAAAGAGGAGTGTTTTATAGTTTCTCTATTGTTGTATTTATCCATTTCTTTTATTCACTTTGCTTCTGAGATTGTAAAGAAAAGGCACCGATTTCATCAGCAAATTTTCTTAGCTCTTCTTCACTTGTATTAATCAAGAGTCCTTTCATAATAATATTCTCTTTTCTTCCGGCTTTAAAATCAATCAAATCTTTATATATTTTTTCACTGTTTTGCCCATAAAGTTTTGGACCCATAAGTTTTCTGTCATCTTGTTCTCCCGAGCCGTTTGCTCCATGACATGCCGCACATTTGCTCTTATACTCTGCGCTTGTTTTGATATTTCCGATATTTCCGGCTTTATCTTTTATTGCTTTTAGCTGATCCGTCTCTTTTTCTCTGTCGCTTTTCTCTTGAAGGGAGTTTGCTTCTGATTGTGCTGATGATTTAGTGCCGATATTTTCTACCACCTTTGAGTGTTCACCTCCTTGGTAAGCTCTGCCTTGTGATGCTGTGTACGCCATTAGTGCAAATATAAGGAGTGTTAATGCTCCTACGATAATATTTTTCATATCTCTATTTCCTCATCTCTTCTATTCTTTTATTAAAATCATAAATCTCTTTTGCCAACTTTCTTATTTCAGTTTCGCTCATTTGAGCTACAAGGTCACGCATTAGGACATTTTTTAGAGAACCATCTTTAAATTTTGAGATTTTTTCAAATATATAATCAGCATCTTTGCCAAGAAGAGAAGGTCCTATAATTCCATTTGCATAATCATTGTGACACGCAGAGCATTTCACTATAAACTCTTTACTTAGCTTTTTTACAAGCATTGAAATCTCTACCTTTTCATAAGGGCTTCTTACATTTACATTTGCATCAAGAGTGCTTCGTGGCTTTGGCTTTGAGTCATCCTCACCTTTAATGTTGTAGTCATAGTAATAAGATTTACTTTGGTTTTGATCACTCTCTTTTTCTGCAACCTTAATCTCTTTTGCATTTTCATTTGCCACAATCTCAATTTTTTGTGAAGCAGTTGTATTTGTTTCATCACTTTTGTTGCTGTTATCACTGCAACCGGCAAAAAGAAAAATTGTCAATGCCGCTGCTTTTATCATATATTCTATTTTTTTTGTTTTCATTATTTTGCCTTTAGCTTTTGTTTGTATAAAATTGTTCATATGTAACTCTGGGTTTGACGACAATAGAAGGCGTATTTGTAGGACAAACCTCTTGACACGCGCCACATCCGATACATCCGTCATAAATTTCAGGTCTGTTTCCTCCGCCGGCATCAGGAACCATGGCAATTGCACCAAGCGGATTTGGAACCGGGCACATATCAGCACATAGCGTACACTGTTTATCTTCAAATGAATCAAATTTTTCTAGAAGTTTTACTTCAAGTTCGTTTCTGTTTACGACTGAATTAGTAAATTTGTGCATCCGACTGTTGTACCCTTTTGGAATAGGGGTGTTTGTCATGGCAAGGCAGCTGTTTGGAAACTTTAATACGGCGATTCCCATTTTAATATCTTGCGGTTTTTCACAGTGGTGATCAAGTGCTCCGCTGGGACAAGCAAGAACACATGGTACCGCACTGCATGCATAACAGCCTCTCTCATCTGCATCTATATACGGAGTGCCTAAACCATGTCCTTTGCCAAAATCAGCCAACTTTATTGAGTGGTAAGGGCAGACTTGAAGACATTGACCACACTTAATACATAGTGCCAAAAACTTTTTTTCATCAACTGCTCCCGGCGGTCTTAATCTGTTCTCGGCTCTTAGTGCGTACGGGGAGAAGACAATCCCTCCACCTAAAACAACTCCCAAAATTCCTAGGGTAGAGTATTTGATAAAAACTCTTTTATCCGTCTTAACTGTTTCCAAAATCTATCCTTCTATCTTAACTATCGGTTTTTTATCTTCAAACAAAAAAAGCGGCTTTGTAAAGGGTGCCAGTTTTGCTAAAAAATTCAGTAAAGATATGACCGGTGAGCCATAAAAAAATTTTACATCAGGGTTGTAAATCCAAAGCTGATCCGCGTACTGATAAACTCTATGAGGAGAATCTCCGATATTGTCTCTGTTTTTGTCAAATCCTTCATAGTTGTCCCAATAATTTTTTACAATCTCATTGTTGTATGTTTTGCTTGATCTCCCATCGTTAACAACATCTTCTATATTTCCCATTATTTTGTTATTGGTAATGATGTTATTTTCACTGAGTGAGTGGAAGTGAAGTGCTTCAGAATTGTAGAGTATTTTATTGTTCCGTATCCAGTTGTTTGTATCAGGCTCAAAAGGAGATCTGTCTATATACATACCCTGAGCGCAATATAAAATCGTATTGTCTTCGATTGTAAAGTTTGTTACCTCTTTGAGTCCTATGCCCATGCCCGTTGCTCCGACGGAGCTTTTTATAAAGTTTCCGCTTGCGATCGTATCTTTAGAGTACATAAAAAAAATCCCGACAGAGTTGTATTGATATCTGTTGTTAATCACACGATTTTTGCCGGCATACATAAAGTGCAGAGAATATCTGCAATGCTCCGCAAAATTTTCCTCTATAAGATTTCCATGGCTATACCAAACAACCATATCACGAGAACGAATAAGTGAATTTTTTTTGATAATATTGTCATTGCTATACCAAAGTCTTAAACCGTCCCCTTTTAGTCCTAACTCAAAATCTTTTGATGTTATAGTGTTGTTTGAAATGATAGAGTTTTTTGTCATTTGCATGTCTATTCCAAAGAGGCAATCTTCTATAATGCAGTAACTTACTTCACACTGTTTTGCCTCAGTGATTGTAACAGCGGCATCAATATTTTCATGTCTGTCACCGCTGCCTACTATCTTTAAATTTTTGAGTGTTACAAAAGAACTTTTTATTTTGATGACTGTTCCTTTGCCTTCCCCGTCAATAACAACTCCACTCTCTTTGCCAACAATAGTCAACGGCTTGTCTATTACGATACTGCCCTTATATACTCCTGCCGGAAGCTTGATAATAGAGCCGCTTGGAGCACTATCTATAGCTTCTTGGAGTACATTTGCTTGTAGCGTCATCATAAACAAAATCAAAAGAGTAGAAGTAATTTTAAACATTTTATGCGTTTGTCTCTTTCATGGCTTTTTGTTTTGCAAAGAAAGCGAGAAGGCTAAATAAACCTATTGCAACAATAAGATAAAAACCAATTGCAGGATAGGAGTGTGTGGTAAATTGAGCAATTTTTCCATCTCCAAAAACAGTCGGCATAAAAGGTTTAATTTTAAATGCACCCCAATCGTGAAGATTATGCCCAAACCAATAGAGCCAGTAGGAGTAATCAGCTATAAAAAGAAATGGAAGTGATGCAGGAATTAGCATAATATAGTTAAGTATTCTTTTATTGTAGGCTATAAAATATATCATCCCTAAAGAGAGTGTTAAAAGAGCATAAATTCCTATCTCTCTCTCAACTACTCCGCCAACCCACATTGGGTCCATTCCGACATAGTGGTTGATTGTATTCATCTCATGCACCTCTCCGCTAAAGCCGTCAAAATGAAAAAAAACCGGGATTCCTTGTGGAAAAGCCTCTTTCGGGTAGTTTGGAGCTTCGAGCGAAACTGCCCAAATAGGAAGTGAAGCTACACCGATTTCTGATGAAGACTCCATCATTTTTTCTAAATTATTATGTGCTTCTTTGGGAGTAGTTACACTTTTATATCTGTTTTGATTGTAAAAATTCCATATAATTTTACTAAAAGAGGAGACCTCTTCATTTTTACCTGAATCAATTTTGTTGAGTGTTCCATGAAAAGCAATCATTGGAAGTGTAAAAGAGAGTGTTAAAATAAGTAGCGCTAAAGTGGCAAAAATTCTTGCTTTTATCATGCTTGGGTGCATTATGGTGGTTCCTTTATAGAAGTATAAAGGGGGAAAGAGTTTTAACTCTTACCACCTTTAACTTGATTTGAAATGTCAAGATTAGAATAGATTTGCGTTTTCATCTACCCATTTGAGATATTCAATAATATTTTTAGTCTCTTGTTCGCTCATATGCTGATTTGGCATTCTGAGGTTAAAGTAATCAATCATAGCTTTAGTATATGGGTCATTATACATAGTTTCAGGTTTCATAATAAAATCTTTAACCCATTTTGTACCATCTTTGCCATGTCTCTCAAGCACACCGGTTAAATCCGGACCGGATGAAACTTTACCGATAACATGACAACCGCCGCATCCGCCTTCACCGAATGCTTTCTCGCCTGCAGCAGCCGAAGCTGATTGTTTCGTTGCAATAAGTCTTACAAGCGCATCTTTTGCTCTAATACCGACATCTGCAGTTTTAACCATATATTGCCAAATCATATTCTCAAAAAGAATTGCATTTTCCATGTTGCCGGCTTTTGCAGCCGCATTTGCAAGTTTTTTCTGTTCTGGAATTTTACCGTATTGGTCCATCGCATCTGTAACAAGGTCCGCAACAACTTTGTGTTTCTCGTATTTGTTCTCTTTCAAGAACTTAACGACAGATTGAATAACTGCATCAGTAGCAGCGTTTGTTGCAACAGTTTTGTCATACTCAGCTTTAAGTTGCGCAGGAGTCATTGTCTGCATTTTTGTTTTTTGAGCGCTAACATATTTTTTGTTAGGGTCTTTAACCATCAAATAACCCATCATCTCTAAGTGTAGTGCAGAACAAAACTCAGTACAGTAGTAAGGGAAAACACCCTCCATATCAGCTATAAATTTTACACTTGAAGTTTTACCCGGTTCTAATGATGCGTGAATATTGTAATGGTCCACTGTAAAACCGTGAGCCTCATCTTGGGCTCTCTCAAGGTTTGTTAAGTACATTGTAACTTCATCACCTTTGTTTACGGTAATTCTTTCAGGATTTATATGTGAGCGAACCATAGTTGCATATACTTTAACTTTGTTTCCGTTTCTCTCAACTCTCTCTTGACCGGCAAGTGTTTTACCTTCATGAACAGTATCTGTTCTAGAGTTGGTACCCATTGTATATCTAACATGTCCATTAAGTTTTTCAACTCTAATCGCAACAGCGTTGTGAGGCTCACCTAACGGTAGAGGCATGTCAACAAGCAAATCCATTTTTTTACCGCTAATATCAATCAGCTGATGGTTTTGTGGATGCAATGGACCGACATTTTGAAATCTATCAATCGAAAGTTTATTTAGAGCGATAATATATCTCCCTTGAGGATCCATGGTTTCACTCTCCATACCGCATAAGTGACCGATGTTATAGTGAACATTTTGTTTATCTAATATTTTTAGAGTTTTATAGTTCCACTTTACAACTTGACTGTCAACATAGAGTGAAGTGTATATTTCGCCGTCAACCGGAGAGTATTGGCTATGTAATGGCCCCAGACCCAGCTCTGCTTGACCGTGTAGAGATTTTTTCATATCTAAAATCGGAACACCGTATGGGTCTTTTCCTTCAAACTCTTTATTGTCAATAAGTTTTTTAATCTTACTCCACTTATAAACAGAAGCGTGCGTATCTAACTTTCCACAAACAGTAATGTATTCGCCATCAGGAGAAACATCAACACCATGCGGAGATTTTGGTTCCGGAACTAAAAAGAGCGCATTGTTTTTTACTGCAATGTCCATAGGAATAACCTTATGGTTATTTATCATTTTCACATTTTTTGGATCTTTTGCAAGTTCAGCAAGCTTTTTCCAGTTGTAAATATGTAAAAAGTCAGTATCGTTTCTACTCATACCGGCTTCATTCGGCGGCATGCCCACTTCGATTCCGCCTGTGTACATCTCACTATTTACCGAGTTGGTAAAACCCCAGCCGTCTGATGCAGCTTTACCTGAGTCACTTAAATCTTGCATATATGGAGGCATCTCAATCGTAAAAGACTCTTTTTCTTGGACTCTGCCCTTCTTAGGGTCAAATCTCCACATTGTAACACCGCCGCGGTAAGTCTCTTTATAGTCCTCGATTGGATGGTAGTTATTATCAAACGGAGCAGCATATTGACATGCTTCTAAGATAAAATCACTATTTTGAGTAAAGAAAGCGCCGCCATGTGATGATTTGAATACAGGGTTGACAACAATTTGCTTAGTTTCAAAATCTGCTAAGTCAATGATTGCTATACGAGGGTTGGCTTTATCGTTGATTGCCAGCCACTTACCGTCATATTTTCCATCTTTTTCAGATAAAGCAGGGTGGTGTGTATCTCCCCAGTTAATCTCTTTTCCTCTAATATTACCTTGTCTAAGAACTTTTTTTGACTCTTCATCAAACCCATATCCTTGCCAAGGTTCTGGAGTAAAAACACCAATATATTTTAGAATTCTCATTGATGGAACACCATAAACAATTACTTGTCCAGATTGTCCGCCCGAACTAAATACAACATACTCATCTTTTACGCCAGACGGATTGTAAGTTTTTGCAGCACGGACAACATCAATCTCACTTAACCCTCTTGCTTTCATGACTTTTTGTAGCTCACCCTCAGAAGCAAACGAAGCCGTCGCCGCCAAAGAAGCTCCTACAAGAAGCAAAACAAGTTTATTAGAATACTTAATCATCTCTTTCTCCTTATGTCTATTTGAAACGGAGATACCGCACAAATGTTAATAGATATATTAAAGTAAACAAAAGGTCAAAAATTTGACTATGGTCAAATTATTTTATTAATTTTATTATTTAAGTTATTATTTATTTATTATGAAAAATAAGATTATCTAAATCTTTTTTTAAATTTATTAATTTTTTTGTTGAAATGCCCAGCTCTTCAAAGGATTGTATGATTGCATCTTCTTTTTTTCTTAACTCTTTATCTCTTGAGCCTTCGTTCATGGTATAAATTAATTCTACCAAATCTTCTATATTTTGCTCTACAATCTCTAATGATTTATAGCTATGTTCAATTGAACTGCTGGCATCTTGAATTGAACCATTGATTTTTTCCAAGAAGGTGTTGAAATTATCGTTGGCATTGTGCATATTACTGTTGATATTGTTTATTTTAATAGGCTGCAGCTCTTTTATTGATGATTTAGAGAGAATTTTCTTTGAAGCAAAAAGAAATTTCTGGACAAAAGCTATTACATCTTTTAATTGTGTAAAGATATAAAGAAGCAAAAAGAGCAGTATTAAAAAAAGGAGATATTCAACTGTTTTATAGTTGTTTAACCTCTCTTCAAAATCTTTTTTATACCCTTTTATAAATTTATCACTCTCAAGAATAAGGGCAAAATTTATGTTGTATATAGTTTTTACCTCTTTTTCAAGAAGAGTGTTAGAGTATGGAGAGCTTATTTTTATACTATCCCTAAAGTGTTGTACATGTAGATAAAAATTGTTCCATAAATCTATTATTTTTTTACTTTTTTGAAGTCCTTGTTCTCTTCCGCTCATACTGTTTGAAAAGAGTTTTATAGACTCATCCAGCCTTTTTGTCGTGCTCTCCGGATATTGGTAAATATAAAAAATATGTTTTGAAATTTCTTGAGTAAAATTTTTTTGTTCATTCATTATGCTCATTAAAGCATTGTGCTGCGAAATAGTTTTTGAAGTGTGATAAAAAATGGCTGCCAAGGCTAAAGAGAGTAGAAAAATTAAGGCACCGACTATTTTAATTTTTTTCATATTTTATTCCTCGTAAACAGATAATAGAGCTTCACTGTCTAAAATAACAATTTTAGCATTTTTAGAGTCTATTATATTGTCTCTTTTTAATCTGCTTAAAACTCTTGAGAGTGTTTCAGGCTGTATATTTAACATAAGTGATATTTCCGATTTTTTTAGTTTGTTAAATATTTCTAGATTATCATGCAGCATCATTGCCACTTTTGCTACTGAACTAAATACAAACTCTCTGTTTATAAGTGATTGAAGCTGTTGTGATTTTAAGATGATTTCATTTGTAAATGTGTTACACAGAAGCCCTTTTTTTAAAAAGTTATCCTTGAATTTTTTATATTCTATTACTAATATTTCAGAATCTTCCAAAATAGATATGTTCGCAAAAGATGTAAGAAAATCATCTTTTAGTGTTGATATATCTGATATTAAAGAGGGTGCATAGATATAGTGAAGAAAAATTTCATTATTGTATTTGTCTATTTTATATGCTTTTACTAAACCTTTCATCAAAAAAAGAAGTGAAGGGTTTTTCTCTTTTTCATAGGTTAGAACATAATCTTTAGTATAATTTTTGACACTGCTAAATGATGCCAAAAGTTTCAATTCGTCATCTTGGAGTGAAGAGAAAAAATCTAAAGATGAAATGAAGTTTTTAATATGCATTTTTTTGATTAGCGTCTATAATTTGCCACAACTGTCACTCTTTATGTCAAATCGAAACAGCTCTGCTTTTGTATGAAAACTTTTATATATATATCTGATTGAAACATTTGCGTCTAAGAATCGTTTTGAGCTACTGCAAACACCTTTAGTTATAGCTTTTTGCATTCTGCTTCTATCCTCTTTTTTGACTACTTCATCGCTTTTTGGAGCACTGTTTATTTCATATATATAGATGAGCGTTGTATCGTCTGCTTTAATTTCTGTGAGCTCTGTATATTTGTCAATGGTTTGAGGAAGAGACTTGGATAGTTCTATGGCTGCTAATTTTGCAATTTCTTTATTTTGTTCAATCATATTGTTTATTGGCAATTCTCTAGTTTGCATATTTGCTGCTGATAATAAAAGCGGCAGGATTGTTATTAGAATAGCGGGTAAAAATTTCATATCTTCTCTCTGTTTTTTTTGTATTATACATAAAATAGCATAAGAGCCTATAGGTTTAGAAAATTAAAATTTGTAACTGATTTATATCAACAACATACTCTTTGTGTTTAGTTAAAATGTGCAAATTTTAATTTTGGAGCAGATATGCGCTATCTTTTTTTACTTACATTTGCAATGTTGTTTGCAAACTCACTACAAGCAAACGAGAGCAAAGTTTGTCAAAAATGCCACCCGATAATATATGAAGAGTATTATGAATCTTCTCACCGCAATGCATCTGTCTACAACAATCCTATCCATAAAGCAATGTGGGATAATCATCCAAAAGATGAAAAAGGCTATACATGCGCAAAGTGCCACTCTCCAAGCGATATTGAAGCGCTCAAAAGCGGTAAACTTGCAAAAAATGAAACCCAAATCCAAGAGCCTATCTCTTGCATCTATTGCCATAGCATAAAGGATGTAGAAGAGGGCGAGAGTTCAAATACAAATATTACTACAGGTAAAACAAAAGAGTTTTATACGGCTGAAAAAGGCAAAAAAGGCAAGGCAGAGTATGAAACAACAAAGTCATGGTTTGGGCTTGTAAAAGAGTCTAAAAGCTCACCGTATCATAAAATTGATTATGACAATGAGAACTTTTATAGCGGAAATGTTTGCATGGGTTGCCATTCACATACAAATAATGAGCATAGCTTCGATATCACAATGCTTGATGCCAAGATAGACGAGAAAGATAAAAACAGCTGTATAACATGCCATATGCCACAGGTTCTTGGGACAAAAGTAACAATTAACGAGACCAAAACCCATGCTTATCACGGCATTGCAGGAATATACCATATGAATAAAAATATGGGAGAGTATATTGAGTTTAAACTCTCTAAAAATAGCGATAACTTTAGTGTAGAGGTAATAAACAAGTCAAATCATGCGCTTTTTGGTCAAGCATTTAGGCAGGGTATTTTAAAAGCAGAAATAAATAGAGGCGGGAAAATAATAGAGTTAGAGCCTTTTATCTTTGAAAGAATATTAGCAAAAGATGGCGTAGAAGTTATGCCGTGGGATGCAAAAGAGACGCTAAAAGACACTCTTGTTTACGCAAAAAGAGAAGTTCTGTTTAAAAAATCTCTGCAAAAAAATGACAAGTTAGTATTGACGCTTGGGGTGCAGCGAATCTCCAAAGAAGGTGCTAAAAAACTTGGACTTGAAGATAATAAGGAATTGACAAAATTTAGAGTTTTAAAAAGTGAAAAATTTAATTTCTAAATAATTTATAATTTTACTTTTATATAAATAGTAGTTTGCTAGAATGTGTATATCGTAGGAGTTGAAATGAGAAGTATAATGCCAGACAACTTCGCCACTCACTTTATTTCCACCTAGCGCCTGCATCGTTATGCTACACTTTTGACATATTCAAGATAAACATTCATAGGTTTTTGATAACCAATAGATGAATGAAATCTCTTATAGTTGTATTTGTGCAATCGTTTAATCCTCTTTTAGAAGCTCTAATACGATTTTAGTTTTTTGCTCTGCACTAAAAACTTGACCTTTTTTTCTGCTCATTGTTTCTCCAATTATGGTTATGAATATTTTAGCTTTTTGGAAATAAAAAGATGGTCTTGCTTGTTTGAGATTTTAAGGGCGTTATATCCTTTAATTTGACCTTATTTTAAGGCTTTAATACTAAATCTCTTTTTCAAGAAATTTATTGTTATAAGTATATGTGGTTTGTATGAATTAGATGTTAATTTTTTGTTAATGCAGTGTTAACAAACATCATCACTATAAAGCTCAGATGATGTTTGTAGGAAGTTGTTAAGATTTAGTCTTGTTGTATTCTCATGTAAGATGGAATATCTAGATGAGAGCCGTCAAGATCTCCGCCTACAACTAATCTTGGACGAATTTTTGCAATCGGTGAAGGAGAATCACTAACAAAATTTTCGTTATTTGAACTTGAAGAATTTACATCCTTTTCAAATCCTGTTGCAATTATTGTTATCTTAACATAATTCTCAGGAAGTGACTCATCAGTAGAAGTACCAAAAATTACATCAGCATCTTCGTGAGCACTCTCTTGAACTACAACCATAGCATCAGATATCTCTATCATAGGGAAATTAGGGTGCATATTAAAGTGCACAAGAACACCCATTGCACCGTTTATAGACACATTATCAAGAAGAGGAGATTCAATTGCCGCCTTTATAGCTTCATAAGCAGCATTCTCTCCCTCATATTCGCCAACACCCATAAGCGCCATGCCTTTATGACTCATAACTGTTTTTAAGTCGGCAAAGTCAAGATTGATGTCATTGTCGCCGTTAGACAAGATAACACCGGCTGTTCCACTAACGGCTTGAGCTAAAACACTGTCAACAATTTTAAAACTATCTTTGATGCCAAGCTTTCTATCAATTATTGAGAGCAGTTTGTCATTTGGAATAACAACAATAGAATCACTCTCTTTTTTCAACTCTTCAAGTCCGGCTTTTGCAAGTTTTAATCTTTTTGGTGCTTCAAATCCAAATGGTTTTGTAACAATTGAAATAGTTAATGCATCTAGCTCTTTAGCAATTTTCGCAACAACAGGAGCAGCTCCGGTTCCGGTTCCGCCGCCAAGACCGGCAGAGATAAATACTATGTCAGCGCCTTGTAGAGCTGCTTTAATCTCTTCATAATTCTCTAGCGCAGACTCTTTGCCAATCTCTGGTTTCATACCGGCGCCAAGACCTTTTGTCAGTTTAACGCCAATCTGAATAGTAGTTGCGTTAACCGTATCCTTTAAGGCTTGAGCATCAGTGTTTATCATTATCATCTCAATGCCGGTAACGCCATTTTTAATCATATGACCAATCATATTTCCGCCACCGCCGCCGACTCCGACAGCGACAATTCTCGCTCCACTTGCTTTACATGCTTCTTCTATTAAAAATGGTTCCATACTTTCTCCTTAAAATAACTGTGTTGCCCAGTTCCAAAATTTGCTAAATGCTCCAGCCTCATCACTCTTTTTCTCCTTTTTTAATCCAATACTAATCATTCCAACTTTTTTTTCATTATGTAGTTGAGGAGTGGGAATGTCTTGTTCTTCAGTAAGATTAATAGTGCTTTGTTCAGTAAAAACTTCATTTGAATGCCTTACTCTTTTATTTACATCTATCTCATATTGAGTGTATGGAGATGCCGCGTACATAACAAGACCTACAGCGCTTGAATATTCCGGTGAACGAAGATTGTCAAAAAGCCCGTACATCTCTTTTGGTTTGGCAAGACGGACAGGAATAGAGCCAAAAGTTGCAACTGCCAGCTCTCTTATCCCTTCCATCTGTGAAAATCCGCCGGTTAGCACTACGCCGGCACCAATTTTATCTTTTAGCCCGCTGTTTTCAATAAACTGAGCCAAAATCATCAATGTTTCTTCAACTCTTGCATAGACAACATTGTGTACAACTTCAAGAGAAACTTCATGTGTCGTATATTCATCACCGATTATAGGAAGCTCAATTAAATCATTGCTCGGTGTTAGCAGAGAACCATAATTTAGTTTTACGCTGTCTGCAATATTTAAGGGTGTGTGAAGCGCCATAGATAAATCACTTGTAACATGGTTAGAGCCAACTCCCAAAAAGTCATTGTATCTAAGTGAGTTTCCTGAATGAATAATGATATTGCTTGTATTTCCGCCCATATCAATGAGTGCAACGCCTAACTCTTTTTCATCATCATTTAATGTAGCAATTGAAGAGGCATAACCGGTAAGTACGATATTTTCAACTTCAACACCGGCACCGCGAACAGCTTTTTTAAGATTGTTTAAATTTGATTTTTGAGTTGTAATAATATGAGTATCAACTTCAAGTCTTGAAGCATTCATCCCAAGCGGGTCTTCAATAAAATCTTGGTCATCAACTTTGAAATTATAAGGAAGTGCATGCAGAACTTCATACTCGTTCGGTATGTTTGCGTTATAAAGAGAGGTTTGCATAACTCTCTCTATCTCTTTAAAACTAACTTCTTTGTTTTGAATATTAACAATGCCGCTAGAATTTAAGCTTTTTGTATAAGCTCCGGAGATAGATACTATTGCAGTTTTAACTTCGCTTCCAGAGACTCGTTTAGCATCATTTAGTGCACTTTTAATAGATCTTGAAGCAAGTTCTATATTAGTAATGCTTCCTTTTTTGAGACCTTGTGCTTTGGAAACACCGGCCCCTGTTATAGATATTGAGTTATCGTTATCTATTTCAGCGATAATTGCACATATTTTTGTCGAACCAATATCTATGGCTAAAACAGTTCTGCTCAACTTAGAGTCCTTGGATGAAAATCTCAGTTTTGTACTTGCTTTGCAGGTTTTTAATCAACCCTTCACTAAACATAGCACTTTTTAATCTAACAATCGGATTGTTTTGATCAGTGTTAGTGTTATTAAGCAGTTTTTGTTCCAATATATTATACATAACAACATTTCCGCTCTCTAAAGTAATAAATCCTCTTCTATTTTGGGTTGTAAAGAGCATACTTAAAAATTCTTTTGCCTCTTTGGCATTTAAATCAGTTAGTTTGTTATAGTCATTTCCCGTGATAAAATCAGTTGTTGTTCCGTTAAATGTAGAAAATGAGTTTTTTGCTAACTCTAACAGTTTTATTTTCTTTTGTTCGCCGACATAGAGATAAAGAATATCATTTTTAGCATCTTCATAACTTTTAGCTTTAGGCTGATTTACTTTTACAAGTTCAAATGTAAAGTAATCTTCACCAACCATGATAGGCTTAGAAAATGGAGATGCAGTTGTTAACTTTGATATAACTTCAAAAGCATCAATGCCAAAAGGATTTTTTGTAGGAGATATGGTTAAGGTTTGTATATCCACACCCGTAGCTTCACCTTTTTTGTATGCAACATATGTTTTCAATGCCTCTTTTTTAGTCTCTTTTGCATCTAACTCTGCTTTTATTTTATCTTTAGCAGCATCAAGCGGCAATATTTTTCCATCACTATCTTTTAAATTGCTTTTGTTTTCATTATAGTACTCATTCAGTATTGCGTCACTATACTCTTTAGAAATTTTTGCCTGTTTGATAAATTTTAAATCATAACTGATTTCTGTCATAAAGTCGTTTTTCTTACTCTCCCAGAATGGTTTTAAAAACTCATCCGATGTATCAATGTTGATTATGTTTGTATCTAAAACTTTATAATTTATTTTATCGGCAATGTTAGTAGCAGTGTCTAAAATTTTCAGTTCACTATCTTTTACTTCGATTGGAAGAAGTTTAAGAGTTTTTTTAACCAATATGTCTTTTTTTATACCGGCTTCGTACTCTTTAATGCTTAGGTTGTTTTTTAATAGAATTTCTTTGTATAACTCTTTATCAAAAACACCATCTTTGTGAAAGTAATCTTGCGCTTTTATCTCATTTAATAACTCGGCATCACTAACTTGCAAGTCATAAGACTCAGCTAAATTTAGCACAAGAGCTTGTTGCGTCAACTGCCTAAGCGCTTGAGCTTTAAGCCCAAAACTTTTAGCTTTCTCTTCATCAAATTCTCCTTGGAACATTTGAGAATATTGAGCATAAAGGTTAGAGTAGCTCTTTTGAAGTTCGCCCCCTGTTATCTCGATGCTTCCAACTTTTGCTACTGCTCCGGCTTTATCACCGTAACCATATTGACCCCAGCCTACAAACCCAGCTCCGACGAAAGCGATAGTAGAAATCCAGATAGTTATAATAAGATATTTTTTGTGTCTTTGCATCCAAGTAATCATTGAGTTAATAGCCTTGTTTATGATATTTTTGTAATTTTAGGTAAATTCGTATTAAACCTTGATAAAGAGAAGTTATACTTGTAAAAGTGTTTGATTGATAAAACTAAGAGAAATGTAAATGAAAAAGTTGTAAAATTGACTCAAATATAGCTAAAAAAGGATTTTTAATGAATAAGATTGAAAAATATTCAAATATTGAAAAAGAGTTGCCAAAATTACCGGAAGTCTTATTAAATACTATTCAGTCCGATGTTTTAGAGATAAAAAGTATTGATAAATCGTGTAAAAAATATCTTAATGCATGCTCTAAAATACCGGAGCTTAAAGATGTATGTTATGTTGTTTTTTCAAAATATATTGATAAAGATAATCACAAATATGAAAAATTTATCTTTTTAGGCAAAGAAGGAGAAGAACTTTTTGATGTAAGCGGAACAGAGATGGAACTCTACGGTTTGCTTGCATGTACAAATCTTAATTATACCGAAGAGTATGAAGCTTTATCCTCAGAACATAATGAATAATTTAGAGTTGAAAAATAGGGATTTGGATGTCTTATGGCATCCTTGCACCCAGATGAAAGACCACGAAACGCTTCCGTTAATTCCCATAAAAAGAGCGCACGGAGTCTATTTAGAAGATTTTGACGGCAACTCTTATATAGATGCCATAAGCAGCTGGTGGGTAAATCTATTCGGGCATACAAACAGTTATATAAATGAAAAAATTAAAGAGCAGTTGGATACCTTAGAACATGTAATACTTGCAGGATTTACACATGAACAAGTTGTAAAGTTATCCGAGAGGTTAGTAAAACTAACACCGGATGGACTTAATAAATGTTTTTATGCTGATAATGGCTCAAGTGCTGTTGAAATTGCTCTAAAGATGAGTTTTCATGCACATAAAAACAGCTCCAAGAACAGAAAACTTTTCGTCTCTCTTGCTAACTCATATCACGGAGAGACAATCGGCGCACTAAGTGTTGGTGATGTAAAACTTTATAAAGAGACTTATGAACCGCTTCTTATCCAAACTATCCAAACTTCTGTTCCAAAAGATATGAGCATAGAAGCGGCAAAAGAGGCAGCAACAGAGTTTGAAGAGTTATGTAGAGAAAAGTCAAATGAGATAAGTGCGATAATTTTAGAGCCGTTAGTTCAGGGTGCCGGTTCTATGCATATGTATCATAAAGAGTTTTTAGTTTTAGTGCGTGATATTTGCAACAGATATAATATCCATCTGATTGCTGATGAAGTAATGGTTGGTTTTGGAAGAACCGGAGAGATGTTTGCATGTCAAAGCGCTAACATAACACCGGATTTTCTTGTTTTATCAAAAGGGTTGACGGGCGGTTATCTGCCACTCTCCGTTGTGCTAACAACCAATGAGATTTATGCTAAATTTTACTGCGATTATAGTGAACACAAAGCTTTTTTACACTCTCACAGCTATACCGGAAACGCCCTTGCTTGCGCTGCTGCAAATGCTACGCTTGATATTTTTGAGAGAAATGATGTTATAGAAGAAAATAGAAAAACTGCTAAATATATGGGTGATAGATTAGAAAAATTTAAAGAGCTTAAAAATGTTGCTTCAATTAGACAGAGCGGTATGATTTGCGCGGTAGAGTTAAAAGAATATAGACCGGAAGACAGAGTAGGTTTAAAAGTCTATCAATACGGACTTGATAACGGTGTACTGTTGCGTCCGCTCGGGCATATAATCTACTTTATGCCGCCATATATCATAAGAAATGAAGAGATTGATAAGATGATGGATACTGCCTATGAAGCTATAAAATTGCTTTAATTTGGCTTTACTTCATCAAAAAAAAGCTCTCTGTTTCTTTCAAAGTTTTCAATCAGTGTTGTAAAACAATTTCCCAACTCTTCTATTATCTCTATATTTGGCTCTATGTATATCTTGTTTCCCTTTTTTTGCATCTTTATAATATTTGCTTCACGCAGCAGTTGCAAATGTTTAGATATAGTAGGCAGAGAAAAATCAAAATGCTGTGCGATAGTAGTTACACAAGTGGTATGTGGATTGGCATTTTCTTTAGGAACTTTCTCATCTATTGAACATGTATAGCCGCCGGTAAAAACATTTTTAAAAATCAAAAAACGGGTTTCGTTGCCAAGTGCCTTAAAAATTTTAATTTTTTGTTGCATATCTAGCATATTTTGTCTCCTTGACAAATAGTTGAAATAATTATACCATAGCAATATGTATTTAGCTAAATGCCTAAATATGCAAATATTTTAATAAAGGATAGATTATGAAAAAGTTATTAGCTTTAGGTATGCTCATGGGAGTGTTTTTAACTTCCTCATCTCTTTTTGCACAAGATGATGCAAAAATGGTACTTATTAATGAGGCAAAAAAAGAGACGGGAGAGATTACACCGGATAATCTCAAAAAAATGTTTGATGATGAAGAGAGCGTCATTATTCTTGATGTGAGAGAGAGTGAGCAAAGAGCAGAGGGAGATATTTTTGATGATATGGTCGCTGTAACATCATTTTCAATCACTCGCGGAAATTTAGAGTGGGAAGTGTTGAGCAAGATTACAGACAAAAATATAGCTATTGTTACTTTTTGCAGAAACGGCGGAAGAGGTGCTTTGGCTGCTCAAACACTTAAAAAACTCGGTTATAAAAATGTAAAAAATCTTCAGGGCGGACTTGCAGACTGGGCAAAAGCAGGCTATAGCGTAAAAACCGGTTTGGGTGTAACCAAACTTTCAAAGGAGTAGAAGATGATTACTATAATATTAAATCACGAGCCTTATGACGGTTCTGATATTACTTGGAATGCTCTGCGTTTAGCTTCAACACTGCATAAAAACGGGGAAAATGTAAATATTTTTCTAATGAATGATGCTGTTGATTTGGCAAGAGATAAAACAACAAAGCCTGAGAGCTATGACCATGATTTGGTTTTGATGCTTAAAAAACTTCACAGTGACGGTGTGGCGCTGCAAGCTTGCGGCACCTGTAACGCCCGTTGCGGAATTTTTAAAAATGAACCCTACTTTGATGAAAAAATTTCATCAACTATGCAGGTTCTCTCAGACTGGGTTAGCCAAAGTAAGCAAGTGCTTACATTTTAATTTAAAACGCCATCGGAGTAAAACCCCGCTTGGCTTCGCTGGCCGCTATGGCACTAAAGCTTGGCACATTCGTGCCAGAGTAAATTTATTTAAACCAGCTCTTCATCTTCTCAATCGCCGAGTCCAAAACACCCTCATGAGGCTTGGACTCTATGCCGAACGACTCTTGAAGTTTATTTAAGAGTTCTCGTTGTTCATCGCTTAATTTTTTAGGATATGTGATGTTTACCTGCGCAATCAAGTTGCCTTTGCCATGTCCGTGAACATCATCTATTCCTTCGCCCTTAAATACAAAGTGCTGTTTGTCTTTTGTGCCAATATCAAGTTTTAGTTCCAATTCGCCCATAAGCGATGGTATAGTTAAGCTATCTCCGGCAACTGCCTGAGTAAAAAATACTGGAATTGCGATGTAGACATCATTGCCCTCTCTTTGGAAGTGTTTATCTGCTTTTACGCTAAATGTAACATATAAATCACCTCTAGTTCCTCGTTTGCCTATGTTTCCTTTTCCAGAGACTCTAAGGCGGTTTCCGTTATCAATTCCTTTGGGAATTTTAATTGTAACATTGCCTCTCTCTTCGTGATAGCCGTTACCATCACAGCTTTGGCATGGAGCTGATGGCGCAGAGCCTGTTCCGCGGCATGATGGGCAAGTTTGAGAGAATGTCATAAAGCCCTGTTTTATAAAGACTTGACCTTGACCTCTACATTGATTACATGTAGATAATTTACCGTCTTTTGCGCCGGTGCCTTTACAGCTTTTACATGAGTTTTTGTATTTGAACTCTATCTCTTTTTCGCATCCAAAAATAGCTTCGTTAAAACTAATTGACATGTCAACATTCATGTCAAGATTGTATTTTTCCATATCGGTTGGATTTTGACGACGGCGTGAGCTTCCGCCAAAACCGTTAAACATCTCTTCAAACATTGAACCAAGATCGTCAAAACCGCCGGAAGAGCGACCGCGGCCGCCCATGCCGGCAAGACCCTCTTTCCCGTATCTGTCGTAAATACTTCTCTGTTTGTCATCACTCAAACATTGATAAGCTTCGTTACATAATTTAAATTTATGCTCAGCTTCACTGTCACCATGATTTTTATCCGGATGATAAATTTTAGCCATCTTTCTATATGCTTTTTTAATTGTTGTCTGGTCTGCGTCTCGTGAGACTTCTAATATTTCGTAATAGCTTAAATCTTGCATATTATATTAAATATCCTAGCATCTAAAATTTTCGCAATTATATCGTTTTAAATTTAATGTATGTATAATTGCACTTATGAAACATAACATACTATTTTTAATTGCAATTTTACTTTTTTTTGGTTGTTCAAAGAAACCGGAAGCACCTATTTGCGATGTACCAAAACCAGAAGTTGAAAAGTTGTCAAAACCGGAGTTTACTCCTAGTAAATTTGATGAGTTGCCGAATTGGCATGAAGAGAATTATTTAGAAGCTCTAAACTCTTTTCTTGAGAGCTGTAAAACTACTAAAACAAAAGCGCTATATGAAGAGTTGTGTAAAAGCGGTAAAGATGTGGCCGATGCAAAAAGTTTTTTTATGCAAAATTTTACACCATATAAAATAGATGCAACAGATGCCAAAGACGACGGGCTTTTAACCGGCTATTATGAGCCGCTTTTAAAAGGTTCGCTAACAAAAAAAGAGCCATATCTCTACCCTGTTTATTCAACCCCGCGGGATTTAATAGTTGTCAGTTTGGCTTCGCAATATCCGGAACTGCAAAATTACAGACTAAGAGGCAGATATGACGGCAACAATAAAGTTGTTCCGTACTACTCGAGAAAAGAGCTTAGCAGTAGGACCTTGGATGCGGATATAGTCTGTTATGTTGACTCAAGAATAGAGCTTTTTTTCCTAGAGGTACAAGGCTCCGGCAGAGTGTTGCTTGATAATGGAGAGGTGATTTATGTCGGCTTTGATAATCTAAATGGGTATAAATACAGCTCTATCGGAAAATATTTGATAGATGCCGGTGAAATTAGCTATGCGCAAGCGTCTATGAAGGGTATAAAAAATTGGTGCGATAAAAATCCATCAAGAGTGGATGAACTCTTAAACCATAATGAATCTGTGGTTTTTTTTAAAAAGAGAAATAAGCCGGCTACCGGAGCACTTGGGGTTGTTTTAACACCGGAGCGCTCAGTTGCGGTTGACCAAAGATATCTCCCTCTTGGCAGTATGTTGTATATGAGTGCGCAAACAAAAGAGAAAGATTTAAATAGAATAGTTATGGCACAAGATATCGGCGGGGCTATAAAAGGGAGTGTTAGAGCTGATCTCTTTTTCGGTTACGGAGATGAAGCCGGAAACAGCGCCGGAAAATTAAAAGCACCTCTGAAGCTCTGGATATTTTTGCCAAAAGCAGAATTATAATGGGTGAGATTAATTGATGAGAGGCTCGTTAGATAAGTTTAACAAACTTGTTGATGCACTGCAAGAGCTTCCGACAATAGGAAAAAAATCAGCAACAAGACTGGCATATCATATGGTTATGAAAGATAGTTTTGTAGGGATGAAGATATCACATGCAATAGAAGAGGCTCTTGGGTCTTTGAAGCTTTGTAGTTCTTGCGGTGGAATGAGTGAAGATGAGCTCTGTTTTATATGTTGTGATGAGAGCAGGGATGAAACACTTCTTTGTATAGTCGAAAACGCAAAAGATATACTGCTTTTAGAAGAAAACAGGCTTTTCGACGGCAGATATTTTGTGTTAGAGTCGCTAGAAGAGTTAAATCTCTCAGGCTTGCAAATGCTTGTTAGTTCTGGGGTAAAAGAGGTAGTTTTTGCGTTAACACCCTCTATTGCAAATGATGCAGTTATGTTATATATTGAAGATAAATTAAGTAATTTTAATATAAACTATTCAAAAATTGCTCAGGGTGTACCAACCGGAGTGAGTTTAGAAAATATAGATTTGTTATCTCTAAGCAGAGCGCTGACAGACAGAGTAAAGGTATAAAATGAGGTTTGTTTATTTAGCGCTTATATCCATAATGTTTAGTTTTTCCGGATGCAGTTCAAAGAGTATTGAGGAGCCAAAAGAGGCAGTTGCTCAAGAAGAAAAGAGCAGTGATGATTCAAACGGAGAACTTGCCGGATTTGCGGATGAGTTTGAAGCAAAAGAGATTTATGACCCATTTAGCGGCTACAACAGAGCTATGACCGGCTTTAATGACGGTGCTTACGAATATGTGCTAAAACCGGTTGCAGAGGGTTATAAAGCAGTATTGCATGTTGAGGTAAGGGAGAGTGTTAGAAATTTTTTTAATAATCTTTACTTTCCTATGCGCTTTACAAATAACCTTTTACAAGGAAAATTTTGCAATGCGTATGAAGAGGGCGGGCGATTTGTAATTAACACGACTGTCGGAGTTTTGGGACTATTTGACCCTGCAAGAAACCATTTCAATATTGAAGCACATGAAGAAGATTTTGGTCAAACGCTTGGGTTTTACGGTGTAAAAAGCGGTCCACATTTAGTTTTACCGCTGCTCGGTCCATCAAATATTAGAGATGCAATTAGCCTCTATCCGGACTCACTGTTAAGTCCGATTGATTATAGTGAGAGAGAGTACTGGACTTTGAGTGATACTTCGGCAGAGTATATAGCGGCAAAATCATTAGAAAACATAAATTATATATCATTAAACATGGATAGATACGAGAAAATGAAAAGAGATGCTGTGGATTTGTACCCATATTTGAGAGATGTATATGAACAATACAGAGATAAACAAATTGAGGAGTAAGAGTGAAAAAAATATATAAAAAAGTCTTGATATTATGTGCTGCGGTACTTTTTGGAGAAAGTCTTAGTGCAAATGAGCAGGTAGAGCTAAAAGAACACTTTTTAAATAAAATTAATGAAGTTATTTTGGTGGTTGAAGACAAGAAGATATCTAAAAATATCAGAAATGGTAATATTATAAAAGTTTTAACACCGATGTTTGATTTTGAACTTATGGCAAAACTTAGTCTTGGCAACACATGGAAAGAGCTTTCAAAAGAGAACAAAGATAGATTTGTTAAACTTTATGTTGAGAGAATGAAACAGTCATACTCCGCAAAGATTGATGCATATAAAGATGAAAAAGTTGAGGTTAAAAAGATAGATCAGCCACAACCGAATAAAATGGCTTTGGTTACGGACCTTGTTAGTAAAGATGAGAAGTTGGAGATTGTATATAAATTTCACAAGCCAAAAGAAAAAATAAGTGCTAAAGACAGTTGGCTGGTTTACGATGTAGAGATTTTAGGCGTAAGTATTTTAAAAACCGATATAGCACAGTTTAAAGAGTTTTTGCAAACAAAAAGCATAACAGAGTTAATGGATGCCTTAGCTAAACAGTCGTAAATTGCATGTCAAAGCTATCTTTTAATTGCCTATAATTAAATTTTAGGCTATTATTTTTTAATTTAGTAATTTTTTTTTGAAATTTTGCTATACAATTCGTTTATTTTTTTAGGGAATTCATTGAAATATATTTTAAGTTCACTTTTATTGGCATCATGTATCCAAGTCTTTTTCTGGTTGAGCAGCGACCAGAAGTTCATCACTCCGCCAGATGCAGAGAACATCATCCAGTCTATCTCTTATGCGCCATATACAAAAAGCAATGCAAAAGAGATGCTTAGCGATGAAGAGATTGAGCGAGATTTGACACTTCTGAAGAGATTTACAAATACAGTTCGTCTATACTCCGCCGAAGATGCACAAAAAGTGTTGCCTGCTGTAAAGAAACTAGGTATGCAGGCGCATTTTGGTTTTTGGTTATCTCCGGATGCAGAGGATAATGAAAAAGAGATAGCGTTAGCTAAAGAACTTATAACAACTTATTATCAAAATCTAACTTCTATTATAGTCGGAAATGAGGTTCTTCTTCGAGATGATTTATCGCCGGAAGAGCTGATTGAGATTATTAGAGAGTTTAAAACATTTATTAATAGTATTGACAGTGCTCAAAACATCGGCAAAGTTGAGAAAAAATCTAAATCAAAAAAGAGCAAAGAAAAAGAAGCTAAAGAAACAAAACATAAAGTATTGGTTACAACGGCGGAGATTTGGAATATGTGGCTGCTGTATCCAAATTTAGTCGATGAAGTAGATTTTATTAATATTCATATTCTTCCTTATTGGGAAAAGGTTAAAGCTGAAGAGTTCGTACCATTTTTCAAAGAGAAATATAAAAAAATAACAGATGAATACAGCAATAAACCTATAATGATAGGCGAGATTGGATGGCCTAGTCAAGGATATAATAATTCCGGTTCAGTTGCAAGTCCCGAAAATCAGGCAACTATAATTAGAAGATTTTTAATTTTGGCAAAAGAGCAAAAGTTCAGTTATAACCTCCTTGAAGCATTTGATCAGCCTTGGAAAGGTGTTGACGAGGGTAGCGTAGGACAATATTGGGGTATATTTGATGCCGACCGTAATCAAAAATTTGAGATGCAGGGTGCTGTTCTTGTAACGCCTTATTGGTTTATGCAGATGGTTGCCGCAGTATTAATCGGTGCAATATTAACTTTCTTTGGACTTAGAAATCAGCATATAAATTTTTTACATGCGATGACTTATGGTTTGGCAGCACAGGGTATCTCTTTTGGTATCGTCATGTCGGCTGTTTATCCGTTCCTTCATTATATGAATTTCGGTACTTGGGTTATGTGGATAATGGGTTCGATTCTTATGGTGCCTCTTACATTAATAACACTTGCAAAGGCAAATGAACTCTTTAAATGCACAATCGGAAAACCGCCTAAAAGGCTTATTCCTCTTGATCTTAGATCAAACCATGTTCCGTTTGTAAGCATACATGTTCCTGCTTATAAAGAGCAGCCTTATGTTTTAGAAGAGACACTTGTAGCACTCTCAAAGCTTAAATACACTAACTATGAAGTGCTTGTTATAATTAATAATACGCCAGATGAGTATTATAAAGCGCCAATTAAAGCCTTATGTGAAGAACTTGGCTCAAAGTTTGTTTATCTTGATATCGAGTGCAGCGGCTTTAAAGCCGGAGCGTTAAACAAAGCTCTTGCGTATGTAAATCCAACCACGGAGATATTGGCAGTAATTGACGCTGATTATGTTATTAGTCCAAACTGGCTTGTTGATTTGGTACCTATTTTTGAAGATCAAAAAGTGGCGTTGGTACAAGCTCCGCAAGACCACAGAGACGGCAAAGAATCGCTTCTAAAAACTGCTATGAATGCAGAGTATGCAGGCTTTTTTGATATTGGAATGGTGGAACGAAATGAAGAGAATGCCATCGTTGCCCATGGAACTATGCTTTTAATACGCAAAAGTGCTTTTGATGAAGTCGGTCAATGGAATACAGATACCATAGTTGAAGATAGCGAACTTGGACTTAGACTCTTTGAAGCGGGTTATATTGGACACTATACAAACCGCAGATATGGACATGGACTGTTGCCAGACACCATCGAAGCGTTTAAAAATCAGCGTCACCGCTGGGCATATGGAGCTATACAGATTCTTAAAAAGCATTGGCAACACTTTAAGCCATCGTCTAAAACTCTGACTCGTGCTCAAAAGCACCACTTTATAACAGGTTGGTTTTTTTGGCTCTCTGATGCGTTAGGAACGGTTACTTCAATTCTTAACATAATCTGGGTTCCTGTGATTATCTTTGTCGGAGTGACTATCCCGACAATCGCACTTACCGTACCGATTTTGACTGCGTTTATTGTCAATGTTATTCACTCATTTGTGCTTTATAGAACAAGAGTCGGAGCAAACCTTTATCATTCGCTCTTAGGCGCTATTGCAGCCATGAGTCTGCAGCTTACAATTTTTAAAGCTGTATATGATGGATTTGTAAAAGACCGCCTGCCGTTTAAAAGAACGGAAAAGGGCGGAAACAGTAAAAAAGCTTTGGAGAGCCCTATAAAAAATGAGATTATTTTAGCATCATTGCTAATCGGTTCATTTACGGCGCTTGTTATGACAAATCATCAAGGGATTGTAGAGGTTTATCTATTTTCTGCAACACTTTTAATACAAAGTATCCCATATATTTCGGCAATTGTTCTCAGAATGATTGAAATAAGGTCATATAAAAAAGATAGTTAGGAGCACTTTAAGTGCTTGCTAACCACATCCACGCACTCTCTATACTTATTTAAATCCATTATCTCATCAAAACTGCTGCTCATCATAGAGTAGATAAAAAAGTCAGGATGATTGTCGTAAAGAGTATTTAACATCTGGATTATTGTTTTTGGCGCTATGTGGTGGCCTAGGTTTAAACTGTTTTGCTGAGCTAAAGAGCAAGCCAGAGAATAGTTGTTTTTTTCATCATAGCAGGTGTCGATAAAGATTATTTCGTTAGCATCAAGAAGCTCCAAGGTCATCTCCGGTGTTAGTTGATGTGCAGAGATGAGTTTCGTATCTTTTAAAGAAAGCCTTTGCAGCTCTTTTATAACATCAAGCCCGAAAGCATCTTCGCCTCTAAGAGAGTTTCCGTATCCGATTATAACTCTCATCAGTTTCTATCTATCACTTTGATTATATTTTTGTTATGGTCTCGCACCTCTATTTTAGATGAGACGATTCCAAGCGCATGTGTTGAACAGCTAAGGCATGGGTCAAAACATCTGATGACTGCCTCAACTCTGTTGAGTGCGCCGTCCGTGATGTTGTTGCCGTTTACAAACATTTGCGCCGTCTGTTTTACCCCCGCATTCATGGCAAGGTTGTTGTTGCCTGTTGCGATTATGAGATTTACGGCGGTTATAACTCCGTCCTTTGTTACCTCATAGTCGTGAAATAGCGTTCCCCTCGGCGCTTCCGAACATCCCACGCCTCTGCTTTTGCTTATTTTTGCCGTTGTTTTTACATCTTCGCTCATCGTCTCGTCGTCGTTTAAAAGCTCTTCAATCTTCTCAATGGCATAAATCATCTCGATAAGCCTTGCGTAGTGGTAGTAAAATGAGTTTAAAACAGGTTTGGCGTTGTTTAATGCTTTGAAGTTTTTTAGCTCTTCATCTGCTAGGGGAGTTCCGCACTTTGAGGCAATATTTAATCTTGCCAATGCTCCGACTCTGTACATTCCTTTTTCGTAGCCAAGCGGTTTGTAGTATGGAGATTTCAGGTAGCTCTCATCTTCGACAGCCTCGCCGATATAATCTTTGTAATCTTGCGGGTCAATTTTATCTTTTAGGATATTTCCCTCACTGTCAATAAAGCGCAAATATCCATCATAATGCTCCAACATGCCCTCATCATTTGTTAGCGCCATAAAGATGGAAGGAAACGATGCAAAGGAGGCTATCTCTTTTTGAAATTTATGAAGATTTGTTTTGAAAAACTCCAACGCACCTTGAGCTATCTTTAGCATATCAGGGATTTGTGAGAGGATATTCTCTTTTTGGCTTAGCTCCATCTTATGCTCTACTCCGCCCGCCACTATGCCTGTCGGATGGATTCTTTTTCCAGCCAACTCTTCTATGATTTTTTGCCCGAATGCTCTTAGATTTATGCCGTCTTTTGCCATTTGCGGGTGCGTCTGCATCATCTTGAAGATATTTCTATCCTCTTTTGGCGCATCAAAACCGTAAACAAAATCAGGACTTGAGAGATGAAAAAAGTTCAGCGTATGTGACTGAAGCAACTGCGCAAGGTTTATAATTTTTCGTATGTTTATTCCGGCTTGCGGCGGTGTGATGGAGAGAATCTCATCTATTGCTTTTGTGGATGCTATAACGTGACTGACTGGGCAGATACCGCAGGTTCTGGCGGTTAGTGCGGGCATTTCGGTATACATTCTGCCCTCGCAAAACTTCTCAAAACCTCTATACTGTGTTACATGAAGCTTCGCATCTTCTACTTTGCCATCACAATCAAGGTCGATTGTGATTTTGGCGTGCCCCTCGATTCTTGTTACTGGGTCTATGGTTATCTTCTTCATTTTCCAAACCTTGTAATGGAGTGTATATGTATCTCTCTGCCCTCTATGAGCGCCTTTAGCATCTCGTAAATTGCATCGGAAGGAGTAGGGCAGCCGGGGAGAAAGTAGTCTACATGTACAACTTCATGCAGAGGCAAAACTTTATCTAAAAGTTTTGGAACCATTTTGGAGGGGTACTCTCCTTTTTCATTCAAATCAGCCAAATCAAGATACCCTTTTTTTAGCACCGCTTCGCTTCCATAGAGATTCTTCATAGCAGATACATTTCCGGTAATCGCGCAGTCTCCAAGAGCTATTATGAGCTTTGAGTTCTCTCTTATCTTCTTTATCATCGCTATGTCATGGTCGGTGCTGAGCGCACCTTCAACTATGGTCAAATCAACATCTTGCGGAAACTCTTTTGCATCGACATAGGGGCTGTAAACAACATCAACATATTGTGCTATCTCTATGAGCTTCTCATCCATATCGAGTATCGACATGTGACATCCCGAACAGCCGTCAAGCCAAATGGTTGCAAGGCGAATCTTTTTTTGCATCTGTTTAACCTTTGAAGCATTTTGTCTATTTTAGCGAATTAATTATTTTTTTTAAACTTAACTCTTTTAATAAATATGGATATGTAATCTCCAAATCCATAGGATATTAACTTAAAAGAGATTGTATTATCCAAAAATTTGATAATATGAGGAATACATTCCATATATAAAGGAAATAAAATGGATTCAATTCTATTGGAAGACAACCCGCATTGGCTAAACGGAAAAGCTTATAATAGTTTTACGCCAAGAGAAGCACTGCAAAAGGCGCTTAGTTTTTTAAAAACGCAAGAGATTTTAGCTATCATCGGAGCCAGAAGGGTGGGCAAAAGCACGCTTGCAAAACTTCTTATCCATGAGCTTTTAAAAACAGTAAATGCCAAAAATATATTTTTCATCAATCTTGAAAAAACAGAGTTTATTCCCTATAAAAATGATGCGGCATATCTTGAAAAAATCTATGAAGCTTACCTAAAACTGGCAAATCCAAATAAAGATGAGAAGATATATTTTTTCATAGATGAAGTACAAATCTTTCAAAACTGGGAAGTTTTTGTAAAAAACAGATATGAAAACTCCGACATCAAGTTCATCATTACCGGCTCCAACTCTTCACTTTTAACCTCAAACTACGCAACTGTTTTAACGGGAAGAGTTTTAAAACTTCAGATACAAAGTTTTAACTTTAGAGAGCTTTTGGACTTTAAGCAGATTAAGCACTCTACAAAATTAGAAATGGCAGCAAATCGCATAGAGATAAAAAGAGCGCTGGATGAGTATCTAAAATGGGGAGGCTACTACTCCGTAATCTCAAACAGTGACGAGATGATAAAAAAAGAGTATCTCAAAAACATAGCAGAAGATATCATACTCAAAGACATAGTTCCAAGATACAACATCAAAAACTCTCAAACAATCAGAGACCTTTTTTACTACTGCGTATCAAACGCGGCAGGCACACTAAATTACAGTTCGCTTGCAAAAAAATTAAACTGTGACCCAAAGATGATAAAAGAGTACATAGGCTATTTTGAAGATAATTTCTTAATTTCAACGATACCCTCTTTTCACAACAAACTGACATCTCAAATCGCCTCAGCCAAAAAATTATATCTAAGCGACAACGGTTTTTTAAATCTGGGAGTTAGCAGAACTAAAAATCTAGGAACATCTTTAGAAAATCTGGTTTTTAATGAACTATACAAAAATGATGAAAATTTGACATACCTTAAAGAGAGTGTAGAAGTTGATTTTTATAGCAAAAACAGACTATACCAAGTGTCATACGACATCAGCGATGAGAAAACTAGAAAGCGGGAAATCGGTGCATTTAGCCACTTTAAAAAAGAGGATGATAGCTGTACGCTCATCACTTATGATGTAAATGAAAGAGTTGATGATGTGGAGATACAGAGTGTGGATCTGTTTTTGATGTTATAATCATAGGTAAAATAATAGGTTTGATAAGTTTGATAAGTTTTGGAAAATAAAAATTAGAGGGGGAGTGCGGGATGAGTGAGACAGAATTATTAAATAAGCATAATGAAATTTTGGAATATTTACTTAAATATAGAAAAGAGGGTAGTAGTTTTACATTTTCACCAAGAAAAAATCATAATAATCATAAAGATGATATTTCTAAATGTAGATTATGTAATGGCTATTGGTTTCAAGGTGCCAATAATTATATTTTTGTTGCTTTATATAATAGAGGATGCAAACACAATAAAACAAAAACGATTGGATATGTTTTTGCAGAAAAACAGTACATTGAAATTGTTTTTAAAAGAGTAGATGGAATAACTCAGGATGAAATAAAGTTTTATGGGGAATTGATAGAGTATTTAAAAAACTCTAATGAAATTGAAAAGGTAGAGCAAAGAACTAATCAATATTTTGCATATTTTAAATCACCTAACATGATAGATAATTTAAATTATTTCATAAAAAATTTTAGATTGAAATCTGATGAATTAATAAAAAAATACAATCTTGATGATAAATTTTTTGTGAGTATAGATGAATTTAATAAAAGGATAGATGAAATTAACGAAATTAAAAATGATAAATTAAATAATCAAGAAAAAAAACAAGAAACAAGAAATAAAATGCCAAACAATACAAAACAATCACAACCTCTAAACCAAATTCTCTACGGACCTCCCGGCACAGGAAAAACATACAACACCATCAATAAAGCTTTAGAAATAATTGACGGGGTTGTGCCGCAAATAAGAGAAGAGGCGAAAAAAAGATTTGATGAACTCCAAAAAGCAGGGCGGATAGAGTTTGTAGCCTTTCATCAGAGTTATGGATATGAGGAGTTTGTCGAGGGGATAAAAGCTAAAACATCTGAAAAAGGGATTGAATACAAAATTGAATCTGGTATATTTAAAAAACTATCAAAACAAGCAAAAGAAAACTATGAAAATAGTCAAAAGTCATTAGAAAAACTCATACAAGAGAAATCATTACAACAAAAAATAGAGCAATTTTTAAATGATTCGCTAGAAGATCAAAGAGAATTTACAAAAACAAAAGGCGGAAAATTTAAAATAAAAGATATAAGAGATACAAGCATATTTGTATTCACGGAAGATTCAAACTACAGTGAAAATATTTTAGAGTTGGATATTGGTGAATTATTTAAGATATTAGATTCTGATATTGATTTTAAAACATCAAGACAGCTTGCCAAAGATGTTTTTGGTATTAACAATCAGAGGCAAAAAGATACTTATTATTTTTCGATGTATAAAGAGTTCCAGAAGCAAAAATTTGATGTTGTAGAAGAAGAGAAAGTAAAAGAACCTCTCAAAAACCACATCCTCATCATCGACGAAATAAACCGCGGAAATATCTCCAAAATCTTTGGTGAACTCATTACCCTTATAGAACCGAGTAAACGAATTGGAGCGGATGAAGAGATACAAGTAAAACTTCCTTACTCAAATGACACTTTTGGAGTACCGCAAAATCTCTACATCATCGGCACTATGAACACGGCAGATAGAAGTATCGCTTTGATGGATACTGCTTTAAGGAGAAGATTTGATTTCAATGAGATGATGCCAAAACCTGAATTATTAAAAGACCTAGCAATAACTACTAATGAAAATGAGAAAATAAATATTAAATCACTTCTTGAGACAATAAACAAAAGAGTTGAATATTTATACGACAGAGACCACACCATCGGACATGCCTATTTTATAGATGTAAAAACTAAAGATGAGCTTGATAATGTGATGAAAAACAAGATTATCCCACTTTTACAAGAGTATTTTTATGATGATTGGGAAAAAATTCGATTGGTTTTAAATGACGGTTTTATAAGTAAAACCATCCAAAAATCAGATATTTTTGATGATATCGGCGATGATTATATAGAAGATGAAAAGTATATTTATGCCATCGTAAAAGAGTTTTCTAATGAGGCTTATTTAAAATTATGCAAAAGCAAATAGTTTTAAAAGAGTTTGAGTTTCTTCAATACAAAGATAGTACAAAATTCAACTTTGTTAAAGAAGAAACTTTTGAGGCTTTGGAAAAGTTTGTACTTGAAAACGAAAAAACTGCCGAATATCTAAAAATAACTACAAAAAAAGGATTTGGCAAAGTATTGCAAGCCCAAAATTATGTGGGTGTCATTCAAACAAAAGATGGCACAACCATCGAGATACTGCCTAAAATCCAAAGTTTGAATGAAGAAGAATCTAAAAAAGTTTTGATAAAAATGCTTAAAACTCTGAAAAAATCACCCTTTAAAAACTTCAATATAGCAAACCTCAAAAGTTCTAAAATGCCGCTTTTGGAGATATTTATAACGATGTTTTTGGAAGAGCTTGCAAAGCTTATTCAAAAAGGTATAAAAAGTGACTACATCACAAAAGAGGAAAATCTAAAATTTTTAAAAGGCAAACTCAAAATCAACGAACAGATAAAACAAAACTACATCCATAAAGAGCGTTTTTATGTTGAGTATCAAGAATTTTTGAGCGACAGAGCAGAAAACAGACTTATAAAAACAACACTTGCATTTTTATACAAAAAATCAAAACTAAACTCTAATCAGCAACGCATTCGAGAGTTTTTGTTTGTATTTGATGAGATTTCAATTTCACATGATATAAAAACTGATTTTTCAAAAGTGAAGCTGAACCGCCAGATGAAGGACTACGAACAGGTGCTTTTGTGGTGCAAGACCTTTTTACTTGAAAATAGTTTTACTCCTTACAAAGGGAATGATGTTGCTTTCGCACTATTGTTTGATATGAATCTGCTTTTTGAGAGTTATGTGGGTAGCTATCTAAAGAAAAAAGGGCTTGATGTAAGCCTGCAAGATAAAACACACCATTTAGCTTATGAAAATGGAGATGGAAAATTCAGGCTCAAGCCGGATATAGTTATCAACAAAGATGGAGATAATTTAATAATAGCCGATACAAAATGGAAAATACTTAGTGAAGAAAAAGCTTATAGCGGCATTGCACAGGCAGATATGTATCAGCTCTATGCCTATGGAACAAAGTATGAAAAGTGTAGGCAAATGTATCTGATTTACCCCAAAGATAATGATGTAGTACAAAGTCTTTATCACTATTTTCAAGAGAAAGAGAACTTGACTTTACAAGTGCTATTTTTTGATGTAACACAAGATTTTAACGATAATAAGTTTATTGAGGATACGCCGTCTTTTGTGGTGAGTAATGTAGATGAGGCAAAAAAAAGAGTTTCTGAGGCAGAAAAAAATGCCAAATATATAGAGCATGATGAGTTTATAAAAGAGATAGATAGCCATATAGATTCTTTTTGAAGATAGTTTATCTCCCGCCCCTGTTTTTGATTAGCTCCGTAATAATCTCTCTCTTTTTGATAACCTCTTCTTCGCTGATATCTTTCTCATAAAGTGCACCTGTCGGGCAGACATAGACGCATTTGCCGCAGCTTGTACAACTCTGCGAATCTGCCCAAGGCTCATCCATATCGTGAATTATTCTCATATTTAACCCTCTGCCTGCCAAGTCAAGCGCATGTGCCCCCTCAATCTCATCGCAGACACGGATACATCTTGTGCATAGTATGCATCTGTTTGGGTCGTTTACAAAGTTTTTATGCGAAGCGTCAATCTCAAATCTCTGGTTCAGATACGGCACTTGACTGTGTTCAAGTTCAAGCTCCACCGACTTGCTTTGAAGTTCGCAGTCTCCGTTAGCAACGCATGTTGAGCATGTGTGAGAGCGCTCTGAAAACATCATGGAGAGTATCATCTTCCTTGAGGCTTCTATTTGAGGTGAAGAAGTGGTGACCTCCATTCCCTCTTTTATCTTTGCCGTGCATGATGGGGTTAGCTCGTGAGAGCCTTTTATCTCCACTATGCACAT
>MIBZ01000040.1:0-9339 GCA_001829675.1 Sulfurimonas sp. RIFCSPLOWO2_12_36_12
AAATCTCCTGTTGCCTCAGTTACTGACGGCGCACACGGAACAGTATTAATCAACGCTAACGGCACTCTTACATATACACCGACTGCTAATTACAACGGAAGTGACAGCTTTACATATACAAATCTTGAGGGAGCTACTGCTACGGTTAATGTAACTATCAACCCTGCAAACGACAATCCGGTGGCAGTAAATGACACGATAGATATTTTGGAAGATATGAACAATACTCAAAATGTGTATACTCTAGCTACAAGTGATTTTGGAACATATAGTGACATAGATGGTGATGCTCTCTCGGCAGTTAAAATAGATACACTTCCTGCAAACGGAGTTTTATATCTTAATGGAACAGCTATAAGTTCTGGTGCTGAAATTTTAGCAACTGATATAGATGCAGGAAGATTAACATTTAATCCAATAGACCATAGTGATGTTGATGGCAACTTCACATTTAGTGTAAGTGATGGAACAAATTGGAGTTCTAGTAGCTATACAACCACTATAAATATTACAGCAGTTGCTGATGCTCCAACATTAAGTGTAATAGGCAGTACAACGCTAACTCAAGAAATTAATATAGGCAATGTCACTAGCACATCAAATGGATTTACCATATCAGCATATAAGGCTGATGGTACTGCTTCTACAATAAGTGTTAACGGCAGTCCAAGCGGTTTTGGTGTTGCAGGTGCAGCATCCGGTGCAGACAGCGAATTAGGTTATCTTAGTGGGGTCGGTTCAGAAAAAATAGTTGTAGGATTTAATCAAGATATTGCATCAGTTGATGTCTCTTTTGCATGGAAAAATCCAACAGAAAATGCTACTTATACATTCTATAAAGATGGTGTCGTAGTAGGAACCGGTACAAGTGTTGGTGGAAGTGACGGTGTTGATTCTGCTGTGACGCTTCAGCCAGATAGCGGAGCGCTTTTTGATACGATAATATTTAGCGCGCCTCGACTAGGTGATGACTATCTTATAAACTCAATAACATATGACAAAGTAGAAAGTACAAGCGGAGCAATAGTTGTAAATGAACTCGATTCTGTAGGGCTTAATATATCATCATCTTTAGTGGATACTGACGGTTCTGAATCATTAACGGTTGTCTTAAAAGATATTCCGGTTGGGTTTGTGCTTTCTGATGGTACAAACACATTTACAGCGGATGTTTCTACTACAAGCGTAAATATAACGGGTTGGAATATTGGTGCTTTAACATTGACTACACCAAATATTAGTACAACAACTACATATACATTGAATGTAGTTGCAACTGCTACCGAATTTTCAAATGGAGATATCGCTTCAACAACACTGCCAATTGAAGTAACTGTGAATAATAATCCAAATCTTATGATACTAAATGATAATATTGCTCAAGTAAATGAAGCAGCATTAAGCATAGGTACAAGCAGTGCAAGTACGGCAGAAATAGCTGCCGGAAATATTTTAAGCGACGATACTTTACCAAGTGGAGCAATATTAAGCAATATCTCAATTGTTGGCGGCTCCACAGACTCTAGTGTCGCTGGAATAATTACTGTTACAACTGCTGAAGGCAATAAACTTGTTGTTAACACTGCTACCGGAGATTATACTTATACTCTTATTAACGCTGTAAATCACTCTATTGCAGGAGAGGAGATTGATACCTTTGCATATACTGTCACGGATTCTAGTGGTCTATCTTCTACTGCTAATTTATCTGTGAGAATACTCGACGATGCTCCTGTTGTAAATAACGCAACATCAGTTTCGATATCGTTGCCGGAGCCTGCAGACACAAACATTATCTTTACATTAGATGTATCCGGTTCAATGGATACCATTGTTTCAGGAACTACAACTCGTTTTGATATTGCAAAACAGGCGTTAATAGATACTATTAATGTTTACTCTCAGCAGGGTGATGTTAATGTCAATTTAACACTTTTTAATGGCGGTGCAGTAAGTTTAGGCTGGAAAAATGAAACAGAGATTTTAGACTATTTAAGCAAATTGACAATGAATCATAGTACCGATACGATTTTGTATAATGGTGCAACAATCGTAGGGCTTACTAATGTGTACACAAACTATGAAGCAGCTTTATCAGAAACACCGACAACATATAGTACCAATTTACCGACTGCTGATAAAACAGTTGCATATTTTATCTCTGATGGTGCTCCAACTGTTGAGAATAATGAGGGTAACGATAAAAAAAACAATGTGGGAACCGACAGCGAAAGTGGTTGGCTTGATGCTTCATATGTTACAAATTGGACAAATTTTATTGCTGCGAACAGTATTGATTTAATGGTTATTGGAATAGGTACCAATTTATCTACATATTATTTAGATCTTGTTCAGGTTCAAGTTGGCGAAGCTGCTATTGTAGTGAGTGATGCTACGCAATTAAGTGATGTTATAACTTCAACAATAGCATTAATTGAGGGAAGTTTATATAGCTTGGATGGTTCGGCTGGTATAAATTTCGGTGCTGATGGCGGTCATATTTCTGAATTGATTTATGGCACTACTACATACACTTATGATGTTGCCAACCCAACTCAGACAATTGCTCTTAGTGAAGGTTCAATGGAGTTAAACTTTGAAACAGGAGATTATGTATATACACCTACAATAAATTCTGGCAATGATTTAGTAGAAGAGTTTAATTTGACCGTTGTTGACAATGATGGCGATATTTATACTAGTAGCTTAACTCTTAGCATTGGAGTTGGTGAAACATTCGCATTTAATGAAACTACCGATATTGATGGCGGGGCAGGCTATGATACATTGCTGGTAATCGGCGATGATAATATTGATTTTAGCGGATTATCTAATAATATTTCAAATATTGAGGCTATCAACTTGGGCAGTGGCGCACAAACTATTACTCTCGGCCTAAATGATGTTTTAGATATGACGGATGAAAACAATGTTCTCAGAATAGATGGAGACAGTAGTGATCATCTAAGCTTGGATACTATTACGAGTTCTAATCCTGCCGGAGAGTGGACACTTGGCGAATCAATTGTAATTGACAATCAGGAGTACAGCAGATATGTCGGTGAAGTCGGTGGAAGCGAGGTTACATTGGAAGTAAGCACAAATATTCAGGTTGACGAGAGTTAATCTGAATTATGCCAAACTATTTAAGAAGCAGTATCAGAGAGACCCTATCGTTTACATGCAGTTTGTTAAAAATTGAACTTACATGCGCTTTTACTGTTCTTGTGGTAATATTTAACGCAGAGGCTATCGCATCATTTATAAATCCCTCAAGTATGAGATGGAGAACCTCTTTCTCTTTCTCTGACAATCTATCTTCAATCAATTTTTTTGAATTTTCATTAAGGGATATTTTTTTAGCTGTCTTAGCAAGAAATGCCGTAAGTTCCGGGTATGTCCAGATATTTTCATCAGCAACCGTTTGAATCATTTGCATAAAGTGGTTATTAAGCATCCTTGAATTTCCATAAGCCTTTACTCCACGCAAAATTAACATTTTACCTGTAACAATAGAGGGCTCTTTCTCTAAAACTATCAACTTGCTTGGAATAGAACCTGAAGATATAAGGCTGTTTACATCAGAAGAAACACTATCATAATCAGCTATTACAATAGAGTGCTTAGTGTTTTTTATCTCACTCTTTAGTGAAATTAAATCATGACAAGTAATACTATTTTCAACATTATGCTTCTTCTTCCATTCATCAATTATGTTTATATCTGAGCTAAAAAAAATAGTTTTCATCTATTTTTCCGAAAATACATATTGTTTAGATTTAAGTATAGGTTTTAAAATATATCCCATAACAGTTTTTTCCCCAGTAACTATATCCACATTAACAGTCATCCCTGGGATAATTTTAAGCGGACGAGTTTCTGAACCCAAATAATTTTTATCAGTTATTACATGTATTATATAAAAAGTGTTTTCTTTGTTATCAGTGATGGTATCGGGCGATATATTTACAACTTTACCTACAAGTCCGCCATGAATAGCAAAATCATAGGCAGAAACTTTTACATTTGCTTTTGCACCCGGATGTATGAAAGCGATGTCGCTTGGCTTTATTTTAACCTCTAGGAAGAGTTTTTTATTTGTCGGAACTATCTCTACTAAATCAGCTCCCGGTTTAATAACACCGCCAACGGTATTTACAAATAGCTTTTGAACAATTCCCTCTACGGGCGACTTAACCATTGTTCTATCTACTTGGTCGCTATATGCAACTTGTTGAGTTTTTAGCCTAGAAATTTCAGCGATTACCTCATTTAACTCTTTTTTGGCGGTATTTATAAAAAGTTGTTTTGATTCTTCTCTTTTATTTTTAAACTCTTCAATAGCTGATTTTAATCTAGGCAGAGATAACTTTGCTGCTTCTATATCATTCTCAATGGTGCTGGCTTCTCTCTGAAGCTTTAAAAAATCAACCCTTGATTTAACGCCCTCTTTAACCAAAGGAGCAGTCATTGCAATCTCTTGAGTTACAAATTCTAAAGATTTTTGTAGAGAGTGTACTTTTGCGGTTGCCTCTTTGTATGCCTGCTCTTTTTGCTCTATTTGATTTACAAATGAGCTGTCTTTGGCATTAAACTCTATTTTATTGGAGTTGTATAAATTTTCTGCTAGTTTTATCTGATTTCTAAGCTCTTCATCTGTTGCTTCAGGTAATTTAAAAGGCAGTTGATTTGCCTGAGCATACAGTCTTAATCTCTTTGCTTCAAGCTCATAGTATGTCATCTCATTTGTGCGGGAGGTAGATGTAGATTTTGCATTATTGATTTTCAAAATTACCTCTCCCTCTTTGACAATCTGCCCCTCTTCAACTAATATTGATTCAACTATACCGCCCTCAAGATTTTGAATTATTTGGTTCTGTCCATAAGGGATAACATCGCCGTCACCCCTTGTTATCTCATCAACCTTCGCTAAAGATGCCCAGATTATAAAAGCTAAAATTGTAAAAAGCCATATCTTTATAACTCTGCTCATTTTAGATGGAGTCTGTTCCAAAACAGCAGCACTAAGGCTGTTCATAAAGCTATAATCGTTTTTTGTATATTCTACAGGCTTATTATTTTTTTTCAATGTTGCTTCCTTGAGCGTCTTGTTTGCTTTGTAGTTTTGCCAGTGCTTCTTCTTTTGGGGCATCAATAAAAATTCTGCCCTCATTCATTACTATTACTCTCTCAACAATTTTTAAAAGGGTCATTTTTTGAGTTACGATAAGGGAGGTTTTTCCTTTTAAAACTTTTGACATATTGTCCAAAAGTTTGGCTTCGGTTGTCTGATCCATTGCATTACTTGGCTCATCCATCAACATAATAGGAGATTCCAGTAAAAATGCACGAGCTATTCCTATACTTTGTCTTTGTCCGCCAGAGAGCCCTTGACCACGCTCTCCGATTGGCATTTCATACCCTTTTGGATGTTTTTTTATGAACTCAGAGGTTGTACTTATATTTGCTGCTCGTATCATTGAGGCATCGCTTGCATGTGATGCACAAAAAGTTATATTATCTTTTACTGTTCCGCGAAATAGCATTATATCTTGAGAAACATACCCTATGTTTTTTCTCAAATCAGACGGGTCTATCTGTTTTATATCTATTCCATCTATTAGAATTTGTCCTGAATCAGGCTCGTAAAGACCTAAAATAAGTTTTTGAATTGTACTTTTTCCTGAACCTATTCGACCGATAATTGCTACATGCTCCCACGGTTTAATAGTAAAAGATACATTTTTAAGCGCAGGAACATCACTGTTTGGATAAGAAAAAGAAACATCTACAAACTCAATATTACCGCTAAAGTTTGGTTTTTGAAGAAATTTTTTGCCGTTTGGACGCTCGCATGGCTGAGATATTATCTCATTTAGTGTTTCATAAGATGTTTTTGTGTCTTCATAGTTTGTTAAAAGTGCCGCTACCTGACCCATTGGAGCGAGTGTTCTAGATGTTAAAATAACAATAGCTATAAGTCCGCCCATAGAGAGTTCAAACTCTTGAATAAGATAAACACCCGCAACAATTATCATTACAGTGTTTAGCTGAATTAGAAGTTGAGTAATAGTTGGTATTGATGCTGAGAGGAGGCGAGATTTCAGACTTCTTGTTGCTATCTCTCCTGTTGACTCTTCCCAGTTCCACTGAACCTGATTGACTGCACCAAGTGTTTTTAGTGTTTCAATATTGTTTAGAGATTCGATAAGAATAGAACTTTTTTTTGCACTTGCTTCATGTGTGCTTTGTATGCTCTCTTGAAGCGGTTTTTTTATCAAAAAAGCATAAGTTATGATAAAAAACATTGTTACAATCGGGATTAGAACAATTGCGCCACCGATATACCATATCACAAGCAGAAAAATTATTGTAAAAGGAAGGTCTATCACAGCGGCCATAGTGGCGTTTGTTAAAAAGCTTCTGATGCTGTCAAAATCTCTAATATTACTTGCAAATGAGCCGACTGAAGCAGGGTGATGAGCCATTTTTAAATCAAGTACTTTTTCAAAAATGATAGATGACATAATAACATCACTCTTTTTTGCAGCACTCTCAAGCAGATAAGTTCTGGTAATTTTCAAAAATGTATCGATTAAATAAACTATGCTTACCCCGATAGCAAATACCCACAGTGTTTCAATAGCATTGTTTGGAACGACTCTGTCATAAACATTCATAGTAAAGAGCGGAGAAGCAAGCACAAAAAGATTTATAAGCAAAGAAGCGTACAAAACATCTTTGTATATCGGCAAGGAGAGTTTTATGGTGCTCCAAAACCAATGTTTTTGGTCTAAATGCAGTGTTCTTGAGTTCTTGTCGCTGTACTCAAAAGCTTTTTTTATCATAAATCCAAAGCCGATATACTCATCTCTTAAAACATTAACTTCAACCCACTGTTCAACCGCCTCTTCTGCTGGCATAACAATTTTTGCCATTTTGGAGTCTTTGCTAAAGCTGTCTAAGATGCAAGCGCCTTGGTTGGAGAGCAGAATAATCATAGGGAGTTGCAGCGGTGAAATTTGAGACAGAGGTCTTTTTATAAGTGAAGATTTAAGCCCCGCTTTTTCTGCCGCACGAGAAAAGAGACCTTTAGCGTTATCTATTGAAAAAAGTTCAGGCGCATCAACTCCCGGTTCTACCGGCAGTCCGGCAGTTAGAGCCTCTGCTGAAAACGGCTTGTGGTAAAGTTTCGTAAAAAGAACCAAACAATCAAGCAGTGCATCCATTTTTAAATTTTCAGTGCTTGTTAGAAGCATTTAGTACCTTTTATAAAAAAATTATTTGTTTAATTTTTTTATTATAATATCCGCTCAATTATTTAATTCTGTTGAACCGTCTCTGTCATACGATGTTGGAAGAGCATCTTGATTTTGCGGAGCTTTTCCATTTAACCCAACATTTGAGTATATCACATTTGTATCTCCAAGAACTGTTGAAACAAGCGTTCCCATCGCATCTAAAATTCTATATTTTGCAAAAAGCAAACTATACTCCGTGTTTATAATCTGGGCTTTTGCAGCTATAAAATCATTTTGGGCAGAGAGTAGGTCTAATAGAGAACGGCGACCCAAATCATACTCTTTTGAATAGAGTGTCAGGGTTTGGAGCGAGAATTTTTTATACTCATTTAGGTGTTCAAGCTGATTGTTAAGCTTTTCGTTTGCAGCCCATGATAGGCTTAGCCCCTCGATAACTTCGCGTCTTAACTCATCTTTGGTTTGAATCTCTTTATGAATAGAACTTATACTTTTTTGTAGTTCAGCTTTGTCTGCAAATCCGTTAAAGAAGTTGTATCTAAGATATGCCATTGCTTTTAAGTTGTCATAGTTACCCTCAATACCGCTTAGGTTTTTACTCATATTTTGAGATATTTCAATATCAAGCGACGGGTAAAAAGGTGATTTTTTCTCTTTGTATGTCTCTTCTGCCAGCTTAACATTGTATTTTCCAACCAACATAGACGGGTTGTTTTGTATTGCAAACTGTACCGCCTCTTCTACGTTTGCAGGAAAAGCTGCATTTAGCGTAGGTCTGCTCATATTTTCAGGTTTTAAGTGGCGTCCCAACATCCTTTGCATATTGTATGTTACATCTAGAAGCGTATTCTCCTGAACAACATAGTTAGATTTTGCAAGCGAGAGAGCCGACTCTATTTTGTTTACTTCTGAGAGCGTTGTTAGTCCAGCGTCATATAGTTTTTGTACTTTTTTAAATATTTCAGTATTTATCTCTACATTCTCTTTTTGTATATTTAAAAGCTCCATATTTTTCATAATCTGCAGATAGGTGTTTAGCGTTTTAAAAGAGGTGTCGTTTACCTTTTCTATATAGCTGTAAGCTGCGGCAATAGTTCTGTTTTCTTGTTGTCCTACTCTGTGTGTTGTCTGAAAACCTTTAAAAATGTTTTGAGTCAGCGAGAGTGAATTTTGATAAACGCTATAGTCAAAATCTTCTCCGGTAGATGCTGATTTGCCATCTTCTTTGCCAACCCCGATTGACAAATCAAGTTTTGGGTAGTAGCCGGCTTCGGCAGTCGTAATATCCTCTTTCGTGGCATTGTAGTTTTTAAGTCTCTCTAAAACAATTGGATTTGTCGATAAAACTTCACTTATAGTAGTTTTAATGTCTTGGGCAAAAAGAGCGGTAGCAATCGAGAGTACAAGCGTTGTTTTAAGCATCATAATTGAATTCCAGATATTAGATTTTGTTATTTTGTAATTATAGTGAAGTTTCATAATTAATGTCAATAAAATGACAATTTTTTATTAATGTTTTTACCAAACACTCTTTGTGATATAATCTCGACTTAAAAAAAACAACATAAAAGTGATTCATGTTCGCATCAGATGTAGATTCTATTTTAAATAATAAAGATAAATTATTAACTCAAATATATTTTGATTTGCAGAGATATTTTGAAGACAAGTACGGCCGTGATACAGTTATCTTTATGGAGATAGGCACTTTTTTTGAGGTTTATGAAGTAAACAATGATGAACAGCAGATAGGCAAAGCCAAAGAGATAGCCGAGCTTTTAAATATACAGCTCACCAAAAAAAATAAAAGCATTATAGAAAATTCAGATAAAAATCCGCTTTTAGCAGGTGTTCCCGCCGTCTCGTTTGACAGATATTTAAGCCGTCTTATTGCAGAACAAAAATATACCGTTATTGTTGTAAAACAGAAGGGCACTCCTCCAAAAATCAGCCGTTATATCTCCCAGATTGTCTCTCCAGGGACAAATTTTGACCATATAGTAGATAATGATGACAACTATATAGTATCAATTTTGGTGGATAAGCACAGAGAAGTTTATACGGTAGGTTACAGCGCTAT
>MIBZ01000040.1:9347-24510 GCA_001829675.1 Sulfurimonas sp. RIFCSPLOWO2_12_36_12
TTTATACGGTAGGTTACAGCGCTATTGACGTGACAACTGGCAAAACTTGGCTTTATGAGAGCCACGGAACAAGCGAAGACCCATCTTATGCACTTGATGAGCTCTTTAATCTCCTAAATGTATATCGCACATCAGAGGTTGTCGTCACATTTTTAGACGGCATTGATGACCAGCGCCATGTGATGGGGTATCTTGAGATTCCTGAGCATTACCACTACAGCGTGAACAACCAAAGACCCCGCATTGAGTTTCAAAACGAACTCTTTCGCGAGGTTTATCAGATTCAGTCACTACTCTCTTGTATAGAACATCTGGATTTGGAGAGAAGTCCGATGATAACGGAGTCGTTGGCGATTCTTATCCATTTTGTCGTTGAACATGATATCCACATAGTTCAAAAGCTTGATTACCCAAAAATAATAGACAATCGCCGTTTTATGTACCTCGGAAACAGCGCACTGGAGCAGATGGGCGTAATATCAAAAGACAGAAACGAATTTACTCTTTTAAAGCTTTTAGATAAAAGTGCAACGGCAATCGGACGCAGACTTTTAAAAGAGAGGCTCTTAAACCCGATTATGGAAAAAGAGGAGCTCTATCGTCGCTATAACCTTATAGAAAAAGTTTCATCGCATACTAGATATTTGGACGAGGTTATGCGCGGGATTTATGATTTAGAGAGACTTGCCCGCAGGCTATATTTGGGCAGACTTCACCCTTTTGAGATGAATCACATATATGAGTCAATGCTAAATGTAAAAGAGTTAATCGGGTATACAAAAAAGCATAAGATACAAAAAATTTCTTTTCATGAGAGCGAAGTAGATGAGTTTTTAAGAGATATCTCAAAGAGCATAGATTTAGATGTCTCCCGCCGTTTTACAAATGCCAGCGTTGATGAAAACTTTTTAATGAGCGGTGTTGATGAGGCGATTGATACCTTGGTTAAAGAGAACAGAACTATGCTTATTGCATTTGAGGACATTATGGCAAAAATCGAACTTTTGCTGGAAGCTTCAAATGCAAACAGTGCCAACTCCTTGGTAACTCTTGGTCTTTTGGAAAAAGAGGGCTATTACATATCATTGAGCAAAAATAGATTTTCAATGATTGAAGGAGAGTTTTATAAAGATGAAGATTTCAAAAAATTCAGTGTTAAAAAACTTACAAACAGCGTAAAAATAACATCTGATTTTACGGATAGTTTATCAGACATTATTATGAAAAACCGACGCAAGATTGTCTCTTTGGCAAAAGAGAGATACATACAGCTTCAAGCAGTTTATGAGAAGAGATATTCGCTCCTCTTTGACCGTACAATAGGCTACGTGGCAGATTTGGATGTGGGGGTAAGCTCATCCAAAGTTGCCGACATGTACAAACATACAAGACCGATGATAGTTGACGTAAAAGATGATGAAAATTTTATCCAGATAATGCAGCTCCGCCATCCGCTTATCGAGATTCAGGAGCGAAGCGGCATCTACGTTCCAAACGATATTGTTATGGGAAACCGCGCTTATGTTGACTTGCCGCATCCAAAAACCGTTATGCTTGACGTGGCTGTTCATGACGGACATGAAATAAACGGAGTTCTGCTCTATGGGATAAACTCCAGCGGTAAATCTTCTCTTATGAAGAGCATAGGACTTAGCGTGCTTATGGCTCAAGCAGGTTTTTTTGTAACTGCTTCTGCTATGAAATTTTCTCTTTTTGACTCTCTTTTTACAAGAATAGTCTCAAGGGACAACCTTGCAAAAGGGCTCTCTACATTTGCGGTTGAGATGCTTGAACTTAAAAATATTTTTAACCGCGCGACACTTCGCTCACTTATACTAGGAGATGAGATTAGCCACGGAACAGAGACGCTCTCGGGAGTGGCGATAGTCTCAAGCGCCATCATAAAGCTCTCAAAACTGCGCTCAATTTTTCTTTTTGCGACACATCTTCATCAGCTCTCTACAATGAGAGAGATAAGAGCTCTGAAAAATGTGGTTGATTTGCACTTAAGCGTTGAGTATGACGAGCTTCAAGATAAACTACTTTTTAACAGAGTGCTTCAAAGCGGGAGCGGAAGCAGCATCTACGGTTTGGAGTTTGCAAAATCTCTTCATATGGACAGCGACTTTTTGGATATTGCAAACAAGATTAGAAAAAGATTGGCGAAAGATTTTGACGAGCTGGAACTGCTTGTGAAGAAAAAAACGAGCAAATATAACAAAGAGCTCTATGTGACCAAGTGTGTAATATGCGGTGCGATGGCTGATGACGTTCATCACATAAAGCACAAATCACTCTCAGATAGCAACGGATTTATAGGTCATTTTCATAAAAACTCAAAACACAACCTTGTTCCTCTTTGCAAAGAGCATCACAAAGAGATACATGAGGGAAAAATTAAAGTCGAAGGCTTTGTTATGACGAGCAACGGTCTGGAACTGAAATTTGAAGAGCAGTTAAACAAAGCGGAAGAAAAGAAAGTTGCAGAACCGGAGATAAACGAGCTAAAAGGATTTGTTCTTGATGATTGGGAGTGATTTAGCCGTTTACGACTAAATCACTGCTTGCATTTAAATTTCTTAAAAACAGTTCTAGGTTGTCAAAGAGCGAGTTTGTCATTTTTAAAGCGCTCTCGTGTTCGACAGATGTAGCAACACGCATAAAGAAATCTTCGTTTAAACAACTTTTTTCTACTTCTGTTTTTAGATTTTGTGCAGCTTTTAGCGAAGATTCAGAATCAATACAGTCAAAAACAACGCAGCAGAGGTTATCTTCCAAAGGTATATATTTATCTGTTCTTCTTTTTACATCAACCAAATCACTTAAATTTACATCTTTAGTGCAAAAGCCGAGCGCAATCGCATAGTTTATGTTATATCTCTTGTTTCTATAAGAGTACTCGTCCAGATTACTAACAATCTCATTAAAATATTTTTGACGATTCTTTTTTTCTAACCTAAACATAACTATCTCCAACTATTTTTATATTAAATTTTATCATAAAACTGTTGTAAATTTAAAAAAAAATAGTAATAAAATGGGTTAAATATTAAAGAAAGTGAAAATTAACAACATGTAAGTTGTAATTAAAAAATAGTATAATTCATCCCAATTAAAATAGATAACTTATTTAGGTGTTAAATGAAAATAATTGAACTTTTTAAATTTATGATAGAGGCTAAAAGTGAAACCCCGGATGACGGCGGACTTTTGGACTTTATAGAGAGCTACTTGAGCGGTTTTAAAGCCGTGCGCGTTGATGTAGAAAATGTAAAAAATCTTTTTATTTACAAGAAATTCGGCGAGGGAGAGCACCTCTGTTTTGCAGGACATGTAGATGTTGTTCCAGCGGGAAAAAACTGGGAGAGCGACCCATACAAGGCGTACGAAAAAGACGGTTTTATCTACGGACGCGGAGCTCAGGATATGAAGAGCGGAGTGGCTGCATTTGTGCAGGCTGTTAAAGAGACGGAGGCATTTAATGGAACGCTCTCAATTTTGCTTACATCAGACGAAGAGGGCGATGCAACATACGGAACAGTCGAGGTTTTAAAATATCTGCAAAAGAACTCGCTTCTGCCTGATGCGGTGGTTGTTGCAGAGCCTACATGCGAAGATGTTTTTGGAGATGCCATAAAGGTTGGTAGACGCGGCTCAATCAACGGTTACATTACCATAAAAGGAAAGCAGGGGCATGCGGCATATCCCGAAAAATCTGTAAATCCTGTAAATCTAATAGCTCCAAAACTTCTTAATATGGCTGGAGTAAATCTGGATGAGGGCGATGAATTTTTCTCTCCGAGCAAATTTGTTATAACAGACATCAGAGCGGGGATGCAGGTTACAAATGTAACTCCAGGCGAGTTAAACATGATGTTTAATGTAAGAAACACAACTTTGACTTCCCAAAAAGAGATTAGCGAATTTATAGCTAAAAATCTTGATGGTTTGGAGTATGAACTGCGTCTTAGCCAGAGCTCATACCCTTTTAGAACAAATACCGATACAAAGCTTGTTAAAAATATTGACGCCTCTATTGAAAAAGTGACAGGAATAAGACCAAAACACTCAACGGCGGGTGGAACTTCCGATGCAAGGTTTGTGGCGCCTCTTGGGATACCTGTTATTGAATTTGGTGTAAAAAACGATACAATTCACTCTACAAATGAGAGAACATCAATAGAAGAAGTTGAAAAACTATATGAAGTTTTTAAAAATTTAATCCGGATGTGGAGATAAGAAGCGTGAGATATTTTATTTTAATAATGGCGTTGATAGCAACTCTTAGCGCTATGGAGTGGCCAAGCGACTACGAAAAAGCATTGGCAGAGGCTAAAAAAGAGAAAAAGGATGTTTATCTTTTTATAGGTTCATCGTATTGCAAATATTGCGATAAGCTTGAAGCTGAAGTTTTTTCAAAAAAAGAGGTTATGAATAGGTTGAAAAAGGATTATGTACTTCTTTACATGTCAAGAGATATAGATGATATTCCTGAACAGTTTGAGACGAAACCTGTTCCAAAACACTACTTTTTAACTAATAACGGCAAGGTTATTTACACAACGATTGGTTATAGAAGCGTTGCAGGTTTTAATGAGCTTTTAGACGAAGTCAAAGCTGCAAAATAATAATAATAAAAAGGAGATTTTATGAAATTCGTTCAAACAAACAGAGCGCCATCGGCAATAGGTCCATACTCACAGGCAGTGGTTGCCAACGGTATGGTTTTTACATCGGGACAGATTGCTTTAACACCTGAGGGCGTTATGCTTGAGAGCGATATTGCAGTTCAAACAAAACAGGTTTTACAAAATTTAAAAGCTGTTCTGGAAGAGGCTGGAAGCTCGATGAGCGGTGTTGTGAAAACTACTATATTTTTGGCCTCTATGGATGATTTTGCAGCCGTTAATGAGATATATGCAGAGGCTTTTGGCTCTCATAAACCATCTCGCTCAACCGTAGCCGTAAAAACTCTTCCAAGAAATGCGTTAGTCGAGATAGACGCAGTAGCGCTTGTAAAATAATTTTATTTAAATTCCCTGAGTTTTGGGAATTTAAATCCTCAATATTCTTATTTCAAAAATATCTATTTGCACATTTTAGTTTTAATGCTCTGTTAAGTTAATAAAACATATAATTCTTAAAATTGACCGGTAGTCAGTCATTTAAATCTGGGTGGTACAAATGGCGATAATTGTAGATAAAGTACAAAAAAGAAAAGATATAGCGCTCTCATGCAAAGGGCTGTTTTTTCAAAATGGAATTAAAGATTTAACAATTTCTGAAGTTGCCAAAACTGCAGGAATAGGCAAAGGTACGATATATGAGTATTTTAAAAATAAAGAAGATATTGTTTTTGAAATAGTAAATATTTTACTTTTAGAGCATGATATTAGAAAAAATGAGAGAATAGAAAATTTAAACTCTACAAAAGAGAAAATCAAAGAATTTTTTACTTTTTTTTATAATGAAGAAGATGCGGAGTTAAGAGAGCTTTATAAAGAGTTTATCTCCATATCTTTAACAACGCCAAACGAAGAGATGATTGAGTTTCAAAGTCAATGTTCAAAAAATTATTTTAATTGGTTTGAGAATATCATTCAAGAGGGAATAGACAGAGGAGAGCTTGCTCTTAGCTCAAAAAATTTGGCAAGAGGAGTTTTTGTTTTTGGAGAGGGCATCTTTATCTCCAGCGTCGGAACAAATACAATAGTTGATGTTAAAGAGGAGATTGACAAATTTGTTGATACTCTGTTTGAATTTATTGAGGTTAAAAGATGAAAAAATTGATTTTTTTAGTTATCCCCGCTTTTATTTATGCACAAAATCTAAAATCGCTGATTGAGTATGCCCAGCTAAACAATGAGATAGTTGTTTCTAGCAGTTTAAATCAAGAAGCGCAAAGTAAAAATGTTGATTCAAAGAAAAGCGCATATCTTCCCGTTATTGATGTCGGTGCATATTATCAGCGCTTAGACGACAGAACCCCGATAATGGCGGGTGATGTATATAGCGGATATGCAAAGATTGGCTTTGATATTTATGACGGCGGCAGAAAATCATCTCTGCTTGAACAAGCAAAAAATGAGTATAAATCAAGTAAATATGATACGGATGAGATGAAAAAAAGTTTGGCTTTGGAGATAACGGAAGATTTTTATACCGTTAAAAGCTTAGACGCGTCACTAAGGGCAAAGGAAGATGCTTCAAAATCTCTCAAAGAGCAACTCTCTCGCATAAAAAAATACTTTGAAGCAAGACTTGCTACTAAAGATGATGTAGATAGACTTCAATCAGCGTATGATACAAATATATATGAGATAAAATCTTTGGAGCTGCAAAAATTAACTACTCTAAAATCTTTGGAGTTAAAAGTTGGTAAAAAGATTGATACACTGGATGATTCAAGCTTCAAAGAGATTATGCAAGAAGATTTACAGCCCAGTGATGCGATTAACTCTCTAATCTCAAAAGAGAGTGCTCTTATGAGCAGTGCAGAGTCGATTGACAGCGCTTATTATCCCCAGATAAAATTGGAAGATAGTTATAATCTATATGGTTATGGAAGAAGTGATGCAATGCATCCGGAAGGTTTAGATAATCAAAACAAAATTTTACTGAGTGCAAATATTAGACTTTTTGATTTTGGAACCTTAAAAGAGGCTAAACAAGCCATGATAATCAGTGCCAAAGCACTAAACAGTCAAGTTCTCTATAAAACGAAAGAGCAGAAGATGCACCATGAAGTTGCTCTTGCAAGGTTAGATACAAGCAAGATAAAAATACAAAGTGCCAAAAGTGCCCTGATTGCTTCAGAGAGTGCATTTGAGACGATTGAGAAAAAATACAATGCAGGCATCGTTGACTATGTCATCTATCTTGATGCTTTGACATCAAAAACAAGAGCAGATGCTTTGTATGAAACATCACTAAACGAGTTGGAAATAGCTTATGCTATGTACTATTACTACAGCGGAAAAAATTTGGCGGAGTATATAAAATGAAAAGAGTAATCATAGGTTTAATGAGTTTGGTTTTAATGTTAAATGCAGAGGAAATTTATGCAAATTTTCATTGCGAGGCTCTAAAGAGTGCAAACTTGGCTTTTGATGCAAGCGGAGTAGTTAAAAAAGTTTTCGTTGATGTTTCAAGCGTAGTAAAAAAAGGCGACAAACTTGCGGAGCTTTATAATGATGACAAAAAAGCATCTTTAGATATAGCAAAAGCATCTCTGCAAAGCGCAGAGGTTGCCCTGAAATTTGCAAAAAAAGATTATGACAGACAGGTAATTATCAAAGAGCTTATAGATGAAGCCCAGTTTGATAAATATGCACAAAATTATGAGAGTGCAAAAGCTGCTCTTACTCAAGCGGAGGCAAATTTGGCTTATCAAAAATCACTATATGAAAAAACGGTTCTTTATGCCCCGTTTGATGGAGTTATTTTTGAAAAAGTTGTAGAAGTCGGTGATGTTGTAAGCGGAATGATGCTTAGAACTATTTTTAAAATCCAGAGCAAAAATGAGAGAAAACTTGTTTTAGAATTTGACCAAAAATATTGGAAACAGGTAAAAATCGGACAAATATTTAACTACAAAATAGATGGGGATGAAAAAAAACAAAAAGGTGTTATCTCAAAAGTTTATCCGCATGCTAATCTGGAGAGTAGAAAATTAAATGCAGAGGTGCAGGTAAAAGATTTTGTAGTCGGGCTTTTTGGCGACGGCTATATAGATACAAGCTCTAAAAAGTAACCGACATGTATAAATTATCAATCAAAAGACCAATCGCTACTTTGATGTATGTTTTAACGCTCGTAATATTCGGCTATATGAGCTACAAAGCTATGCCATCGGCACTATTTCCCAATGTTGATTTTCCCATAGTTACAATACAGACAAATTATGCCGGTGCTGAGGCAAGTACGATAGAGTCGCAGATAACCGATGAGGTAGAAGAGGCGATATCGAGAATCGGCGGAATTGACAGCATCATTTCAAGCAGCAGCGACGGTGTGAGCGTAGTAACCGTTAAGTTTTTTTTAGAGCGGGACATTGATGAGGCAACAAACGATGTAAGAGATAAGGTTTCGGCGATAAGGCTTCCAAATGACGCAGAGGCTCCGCTTGTCAGCAAACTTGACATTGGCGGCGCGCCTATTATAAATATATTTTTAACGGCAAAAGGGGATAGTTTAAAAAACCTTATGCTTTTTGCAGATGAGAAGGTGAAGCCGACAATCCAGAAGATAAACGATGTCGGGGCTATTAACATCGTGGGCTACAAAGATAGAGAGATAAAGATATATCCAAATGCAAATGAGTTAAATAAGTATGCAATTACGATTGCAGAGCTAAATTCGGCGGTAGCGCAAGAGAATGTAAAAATCGGCGGCGGAAAACTTATAACCAAAACCAAAGAGCTTACGCTAAAGACAAAAGCAGATGCGATAAGCATTGAAGAGCTAAAAAATATAAAGATAAAAGATAACATAAGATTAAAAGATATTGCAACGGTAGAAGACTCTCTAAGCGATGCAAAAAGTTATGCCTCATACAACGGCGTAGAGGGTGTTATGCTTGAGGTACAAAAAATTTCAGGAACTAACACCATAGACATTATAGAGCGCGTTAAAAAAGTAGTTCCAAAGCTTGAAGTTATGGCGGGAGAGAGGTTTGAGGTAAAGGTTTTAAATGACACCTCTCCTTTTATAATCAACTCTTTAAAAGATGTGGAGTTTGACCTTATTTACGGCGCCATTCTTGCGACTATTATAGTTTTTGTTTTTTTAAGAAACTTGACAATCACCTTTGTTTCAGCGCTCTCTATTCCGGCTTCTATTATGGGCACATTTGCACTGATGGACTATATGGGGTTTGAGTTAAACAAGATGACGCTTATCGGGCTTACTTTGGCTATCGGTATTATCATCGATGATGCCATAGTCGTTATTGAAAACATCTATAAAAAGATGGAAGAGGGGATGGACAAGTATGAGGCGGCGTATGAGGGCACAAAAGAGATGGCTTTTACTATCTTAGCTATCTCTGCAATGCTTCTGGCCGTTTTTATCCCAGTTTCGTTTATGAGCGGAATAGTGGGCAAGTTTTTTGAGAGTTTTGCTATGACCGTCGGGTTTGCAATCATCATCTCTTATGCGATAGCGCTAAGTTTTATCCCAAGTTTGAGTGCGAGGGTGTTGCATAAAGGTGAGAGCAGATTTTATAATTTAACTGAGCCTCTGTTTAAGTTTTTAGAGCGTATTTATGAAAAAACACTTAAATTTGTTCTCAATTTTAAAGTCATAACTTTTGTCTTGGTGTTAATAATATTTTTTGCTTCGCTTAGCCTTTTTCCAAAAATCGGTATGGATTTTATACCAAAAGAGGATAAGGCTGAGTTTGAGATAAAAATCAAAGCTGATGCAGGTATTTCGCTCCAAGAGATGATTAGAAAATCTAAAATAGTCGAAGATTTAGTAAGAAAAAGTCCATTTGTAGAATATACGACGCTCAGTGTCGGATACAACGCTATGCATGAGAAACATAAATCTCTTATCTATGTGAAGCTTGTCGAGAAAACCAAAAGAGAGTTAAATCAGGAGCGGATAGTTCAAGATTTTAGGCAAGCTTTTGAGCCGTATAAAAAAGATATGTTCATAACCGCTTCTGCTATTCCAAACATAAAAGGTGCGGGTGCGTCGGTTCCGTACCAGATAGTTTTAAAATCAGATTCGTTTGAAGATTTGAATATTGCAAAGAAAAATCTGGTTGAGTATCTGGCTAAAAAAAAAGGATTTGTTGATATTGATACGGATTTAGATGATCCAAAACCGCAGATAGACATAAATATTTTAAGAGAAAATGCCTCACAGTTCGGCGTATCCGCTTCAGAGATTGCCCAGGCAATATCTATTGCTTTTTCGAGTGATTTAGAGGTTTCCTATTTTGAAGAGAGCGGAAAACAGTACAACATAACGCTTAGATTTAGCGACGAAAATAGAGTTGGTTTAGAAGATATTAAAAAGTTGCAAGTAAGAACAAAAGACGGCAGACTTGTTTATCTTGACGGTTTAGTTGAATTTAGCGACTCTAAAACACTCGGAGCAATAAATCACTTTGACAGACAGCGAGAGGTTACAATATTTGCCGACCTTTTTGGGCTTGATTTGGGCGGTGCGGTAAACTACACAAAAGCCGAGATTGACAATCTTTTGCCAAAAGGCGTAGAGTATAGATTTACCGGATTTGCCGAAGAGATGGTAAAAACAGGACAGGCTTTTGGTGCAGCGATAGGTTTAAGTGTAATTCTAATGTTTATCATCTTGGCGATTTTATATGAATCGCTCATCCAGCCGATTATCATCATGGTGGCACTTCCGCTAAGCATAATCGGCGTAATGTTAGCGCTCTACATGTCGGGATTGCAATTTAGCCTCTTTGTTATGATTGGATTTATGCTGCTTATGGGAATGGTCGGCAAAAATGCGGTTCTGCTTGTTGATTTTGCAAATCATGCGGTTGATGGTGGCAAGAGAGTTGATGAGGCGCTTATAGAAGCCGGAGAAAAAAGACTTCGTCCAATTTTAATGACGACTGTTGCAATGGTTTTTGCAATGCTTCCTTTAGCTCTTGGAAGCGGGCTTGGAAGCGAAACAAAAGCACCGATGGCAATATCTATTATAGGTGGACTCTTAAGCTCGATGGTACTTACTCTGCTTGTAGTTCCTGTTATTTATAAAATGATAAGTCCGCTTGACAGATGGCTGAGAAAGTATTATGAGACAAAAAAAATAGAAGATACAAAGTAACATTAGGCTAGATAATAATGGGAGTAAAAAATATTTTTACAGTATAATTTTACTATAGACTGAAGGAGAAAATGTTTTGTTGGATAAAAAGCAGTTAAAAAAAGAGCAGATAATGCAATCCGCTCTAGAACTATTTGCCTCTAAAGGATTTTATAGTACTACCATTCCGGATATTGCACTTTCACTAAAAATGAGTGTCGGCAACATGTATAACTACTTTAAATCCAAGGACGTTCTTGCACGAGAAATCATAAAGTACATCTCCGAATATCTTGGGAAAAAGTTAAGAGAAATTAACGAAGAAGATATATCTACTAAAGAAAAAACAAGAAAAATAATAGAAGAATATTTTAAAACAGCTTCTTTAAAACCGGAGATGATAGACTACTTTTTGAGAATATATCTCTCAAACCGTGAAGTGTTTAAAGATGGCTGCGAAGGAATGATTTGTGTTAACGAGTTTGTCACAGAGATAATGATTTACTTTGAAGAGGGTGTTAAATGCAAAGATCTTAGAGAGCAGGATTTTTTCAGCGCATTTGGTCTTTTTATGGGTTATCTTGGTGGCATGGTCTTTTTAAAAGGTGAAAATGTTTTACCAAAAGATTTAAATGATTATGTAGATGATATAACATTTAATATCTATAAAGCGTTGAGCACAGAATAATTATGAAAAATAAAATGAGAGTATTATGGCTTAGTGCAATCGCTTGCAACGGCAATACTCACGCATTTTTAAACTATCCGTATATGGAACAATTTTTAGATGATTTTGAGTTTATTTATCATCCTGTGATAGATTCTGAGTACTCGCTTGAAGATATAGTTTCAAAAGAGATACCTTGCGATATTTTACTTATCGAGGGTGCAATCTCTAAAGAGTTTCAAAGGGCGGACGTGTCGGTAGTAGATATAATCGAAAAATATTCCAAAATAGTCCAAAAAATAGTCACGGTCGGAACATGTGCAACTTTTGGCGGAATTTTTAGAGAGAGCGGTTATGAAGAGACTTCCGGAATGCATTTTGACCAAGACAAACCATCGCAAAAATTTCAGGACTTGATTGATAAAACTATATCTGTCTCAGGTTGTCCCGTTCATCCAGAAGTTTTGGTAAACACTCTTTACGCCATTAAAAAAAACGCTGCATTGAAACTGGACAACTTTCTAAGACCAAAAGAGTTTTATGCATATACCATTCATAACGGCTGTACTAGAAACGAATATTTTGAATACAAAGTGGATAACCATCAGTTTGGCAAACTTGAGGGGTGTATGTTTTACGACCACGGCTGTCAGGCGCCGTTTACTCACGGAAGTTGTAACAAGATACTTTGGAACGAGATAAACTCAAAAACCAGAGCAGGGCTCTCGTGTATGGGTTGTACAGAACCGACATTTCCAAGACAAAATCTCTTCAGTACTAAAAAAAATATGGCAATACCTGAAAATCTTCCCGTTGGTGTTGGCAAAAGAGTCTATCTTACTCTCGCAGGTATTTCAAAAGCATTTAAAATTGATAGATTAGAAAAGAAGTTGATTGATGATTAAATTAATTGAGAAGATAGAGGGTGAGGCGAAACTCAACTTTAATTTTAAAGACAATAAAATTGATTTTGTTGACATAGAGTTTATGTCAACAAGAAATATTGAAAATATTTTAAGAGGTAAAAATGCTTTTGATGCACTTGTGATAAATCCGAGAGTCTGCGGAATCTGCGGTCATGCCCACTTAATAGCTACAGTACAAGCCTTAGAGGATTGCTATGATAATCTGGAGCTTTCAAATAAAGCCAAGATTATAAGAGAATTAACGCTTAATTTCGAGCTTATCCAGAATCACTTTAAATGGTATTATCTCACAATGCTGCCACTTTTTGGACATAAACAGCAGGTCTTAAAAGCTACATTTCCATCGCAGCTTATGGGCAAAGCAATTGCACTCTTTGGAGGACAGTATCCGCATACCTCTTATGCGATTGTCGGCGGAGTAGTTTGTGAAATAACAGAGATAGATATTATAAAACTGCAACACTATATAGCCCAGACAATCAAGTTTGTGGAGGACAATCTAGTAAAAACGGACAGTGAGAATTTTTTAACATGTAAAGATGCGGATGTTCTTTTGGATTATGAGGGAGATTTGCCTGATATACTGAGACAAATAAAAAAAGAAGAATTGTTAGAGTACGGAAAAAGCTATGACAGATTTATATCTTTTGGTGAGAACAGCTACTTTAAAAAAGGCAAATCGTTAAAAACTAAAGTGAGCCATAATATCTCTGTAGAACATGTCAAGGAGTCTGAAATGCCTTCATCATTCGCTAAAAATGTAAGCTTTAAAGATAAATATTACGAAGTAGGTCCACTTGCTCGTGCCATGGTAAACAAAACACCGCTTATAGCAGATGCCCATAAAAAATACGGCGACAGTATCTTTAGCAGGATTTTGGCAAGGGTTTGTGAGATATCTCAACTTTTAGAACACTCAAAAAAACTTATTAAAGATTTAGATTTAAGTGAAGAGTCATACATTGAGCCTTCTATAGATATATCACAACTAAATTCCAGCGGATATTCTGCCGTAGAAGCTGCACGAGGAACTTTAATTCATAAAGTTGAGATAGAAAACGGAATTATAAAAAATTATGAGATAATCACGCCTACACAATGGAACTTAAGCGGCGGTACAAAAGATAAGCTGGGAGTTTCGCAAAAAGCCATGATAGGGTTAAGCGATATTAAAACTGCCGAACTTGTTTTCAAATCATTCGATGTCTGCTCTGTCTGTACTACCCATTAATTAAAACAATCCCACCTTTTATTATTATAATTAATATTTAAGTATAAATAATAGTTATACGTTATACATTAACTTTAGTTTAAGTTTCTTTCGTATATCATTACTGAATGAATGTTCATTTTCTAATGTAATTAAAAATTAAGGGAGTATATTATGAAGAATAATAGTTTGTTTAACAAATTATCTTCTAGGCTGGATGAGTTGTCGAATTTACCAAAACTTGACGATGAAGTATCAATCTCAAAGTTAATTGAAGAAAAAGGTTTTTCTAGAAGAGAGTTTATGGGTTGGGCTGGAGCTATGACAGCTATGTTAACGTTACCGGCAAGTTTTACTCCGTTAGTTGCTAAGGCAGCTGAAATGGCAGATAGACTTCCTTTAGTTTGGTTGCATATGGCTGAATGTACGGGATGTAGTGAATCTTTACTAAGATCTGCGACTCCAAGTATAGACAGTCTGATATTTGACTATATTTCACTAGAGTATCATGAGACGATAATGGCAGCTGCCGGTTGGCAAGCTGAGCAAAATCTAGAACATGCAATACAAAAATATAAGGGCAGATATATTTTGATGGTTGAAGGCGGTATTCCGCACGGAGAAAGTGATTACTTTTTAACAGTTGGTGCTCATGGTAAAACAGGAGAGCAAAGTGCGAAAGAAGCTTCTGCAAATGCTGCCGCAATTTTTGCTATTGGAACTTGTTCATCTTTTGGCGGTGTTCAAGCAGCATATCCAAATCCTACAAATGCAACTGCACTCAGCAATGTAACAGACAGACCGGTTATAAACGTACCTGGATGTCCGCCGAGTGAGAGCAATATTGTCGGAACACTGTTACACTTTATTTTATACGGAACTCTTCCGGCACTTGATGTCTACAATAGACCAAAATGGGCTTATGGACTTAGAATCCATGATTCATGTGAGAGAAGAGGCAGATTTGATGCCGGTGAATTTGTAGAACAGTTTGGTGATGAAGGTGCAAAAGACGGTTACTGTCTTTATAAAGTAGGTTGTAAAGGACCATACACTTTTAACAACTGTTCAAAACAGAAGTTTAATCAAGGTACGTCTTGGCCTGTTCAAGCCGGACATGGCTGCATGGGATGCAGTGAGCCTGATTTCTGGGATAAAATGGGAATCGTTCATGAACCGCTTGGAGATAGACTTTATCATACGGTATTTGGAGGACTCGGTTCCGATGCAACAGCGGATAAAATCGGTGTCGGAATTCTAACTGTAACGGCAGTAGGCATAGCGGCACACGCAGCAATATCATTAGTTAAAAAACCAAAAGAATAAGGAGTTCAAAATGTCAAAAAGAGTAATAGTAGATCCAATAACAAGAATAGAAGGACATTTGAGAGCTGAGGTAATAGTTGGAGATGACGGAGTTGTTCAGGATGCTTTTGTCTCTTCAACTCTATGGAGAGGTCTTGAGGTAATAGCTAAAGGTCGTGATCCGAGAAATATACCGCTTATGATGCAAAGAATTTGCGGTGTTTGTACCTATTCACACTATTTAAAAAGCACAATGGCTGTAGAAGA
>MIBZ01000041.1 GCA_001829675.1 Sulfurimonas sp. RIFCSPLOWO2_12_36_12
TGGCTTATGTTAATGTCAGATGCAGAATGGACAAAGAGTGGTTTAACTGGTGTTATGATTATTGATTCGTCAATATTTATAATGATTTTTGCGTCACCTTTTATCCTCGGGGAGAGAAGTGTAAGAAAATTTAGAAGAAAACATGGGTTGAGTATTTGGAAGAATATAAGTGCTGAGCTTGAGCAGATGGAAGTTGATCAGAGGGTTGCAAAAGAGCATAAGGCGTTTGTTAATAACGGTTTAGTTAAAGAGGCTGTGGTTGATAAGGGAGATATTGGGTATTGGCATGGGCTTTTTGAGAAGGGTGCTATTACTAAGGAGCAGTTTGAGGCGAAGAGGGCTGAGCTGCTAAAGTAGCAGCTCTTGTTTAAAGCTTTTTTAATTTCCAAATTTGGAGATAAAGAAGCGGGAGAAATACGATAATTGTATCTCTCATTTTACGACCGATATTACCGGCAACTATTTTCTTTTTAACAGTTTGTAGAGTCTCAAGCAAGGCTAGCGTGTTATCGCTAGGCGGCAGTGTTTGAGCAACTGATATATTGTGCTCTAGGACCTCTATTTCTTTGTTTAGTTCACTTGTTTTCATTATATTTTTCCTCCAAAACCGCGCATCTCATTACCGAGCGAATTACCGATATCATCTAATTGTTGAAGCCCTTTAAGCTCTATCATATCAAAAATTGAAGAGTGGAGCGTTACAATCAACTTCCAAATAATCATAACGGATAAAATCGCAATCGAAATCTCCATAACTCCATCTAACACGAAAATCTTAAACGTATTCATATACTCAAAATTCATGGTTGTAAAGTCCTCTAGCGATATTTCAGTAGCCGCTGAGTTTACGGTATTGTTTTCAAGCATGCCGATAATAATCTTCTTACTAAATGCACCGCCGACTGATTGGATAAACGAATTTGCGGCAATGGCCAGCCATATTGCTAAAACGAAAATCGGAAGCTCAAGCATAGTTGCAAAAACCCTCATTGTAAACATTGTAAAGTACTTCATGTTTTTGCTCACAAACATGGCAGGCATCATCAGTAAACTCACAAAATGAATTCCAAATATTTTAATCAGGATGATTGCAAAGCGCCCTATACCAATTACTAAAACCGCTAAAATAGGTGCAAGCACTAAAATAGTTTTTGCAAAAATAGTAGCTATCGAAAAACCGATAGCAGATTTGCCCATAGTTCCTACTACAGCACCAACAGCTCCACCAAAAAAAGCAGTGACACCGCCGCCAGATGTTGTAACCGCACCGACCGCCGCTCCAATTTTTCCCGCATTTTCTGAGGTAACCTTATAGATGGTCCCCACCCCCGGCAATAGCATATAAGGAAGTGAGCTTAGAAAACTATGAATTTGTTCGCCGACCCAGTTGCCACCTATCTCTTCATTCGCTTTTTTTATCCAATTATTTTCGGCGTCATAAAGCCCGCCTAAATACTCCGTCTGCATCTTCGTAACAGGGAGCCCTAAAATTGATAAAAAGCCGTAATCGCGGTAAAGTTCATACTGAAATTTTGTTAGAGTCTTTAAAATAGCGATTTTTTTATCATCGTTGCCGCCTGTTGCAATTGATGCATTGTATGTAGTGGTATAATCTTTCTCTTTTTGAACATAATGTTTGTGTGAGAGCACATTTTTACCACAAAACGAAATAGCGTACCTTGGATAAAAACCGTTAGGATTACCGCCCGAGTGCGCCATTGTGGTTTGAGAATAGCCAGTCGGCAAAACCAAACCGCCCGGAGTAGCGTTATAATAATCCTTGCCTCCTAGAGCGCCCCAACTTGACGCATAAGCCCAATTTTCAGATGCGGGGAAAAGTGCGTTTTCAGCCCCTGAATATATGGTTCTATTTTCTACATTTTTAAGCTCAACCCCGTTGTATGTCTCAAAGCATTGTCCATTAAGGGTGTTTGAATACTCTCTTAGTTTGCCGTACTGAACCATTCCTGCGTAAGAGTCGATTATAGCCTGCGAATTGCCCATGCCGGCTTTATCAATTAAGCCGTCCATCTCTGCGTCTATAACGACTTTTGCGAGATCGTTCGCCCAATTTGTAAACAGATAATATCCTGCTTTTTCAAACTCTTGATATCGCGTTTTCATAATGGAATACTCTCCAATTTCCTTACCAGATGTATCTTGAATAGAGTCATGGTCATTGACTGGAAAAAAGAGCAAGATGCCCGCAAACATACCTATAACATATGGTGTTTTTTTATCAGAGGTGTTTTTTTTCTCCATCTTATCGGAAGAGACATGAAAAGCGTATCCGCCAAGCCCAAACAAAGCAAAAAAAACAATTAATATCATCAGATATTCCATCGTTTTATAACTAATTCCTGCATAAACCGCAAATATGGTAGCAACATCGCTTTTTATGATTTCGCCGTTGTCCGTGGTTTCACCGCCGTCATAAATTTTACCGCTGTAACCATTTTGCAGTTGTAGGCGACCTGTTGTTTTAGTGGCAGCCGGATCGATTACATCCCCGTCCGTTAAAATGCCTGCTAAAAGCAGTTGAGGGATAGATAAATAAGTAGTATCAATTTTTGAGGAGATACTTTTCTTTTCATCTGTTAGAGCCTTAAACTGATTATTAGAGGCGCTTATTGCTTTTTGGTTTTTTGTTTGAGCAGCTGCAAAATCCTTTTTGTTAGCCGCTGCGATTTTTGGATAATAGACTTTAAAGATACCGATAGGGTTATAGAGGTCATTAGCCGCTGAAAACATACACTCCACTCTCCCGCTTGACGCATCAAGTGAGTAAATAGTTGCAGTAAATTTGTTATTAGTTAAAAATGATGAGCAGTCCGGATCCGTTGCATCACTTGTTAGGCTTTTATTTTCTGCAACTATCCCACGCGCTGCTAACTCTGCCTTTGAGATTTCTGCTAAGTGATCATTTGTGTATTTCTCAAGTCCTTTCTGAGCCTCAAAATCTGCTTTTATTATCTCTTTATCGTAAGTTCTTTGGAAGTTAGCCAAAAGAGCGGTGCTTGTAAAAAGAAAAAGTAGAAGTAATAATTTACGCATTTTGTCTCCCTCTTTTGATTTTGTGAACGAAATACTCAAGTGTTATAAAAATGGATATATAGATGATTGAAGCCCATGATAAAACATACTCAAAGCCCTCTTTTAACACTTGTATATCTGCCTCTGTTGGGGTTTTAAAAATGTCAAAAAACGCAATAACCGCCATCATTTGGAGAAAATTAACCATAAAAAAGTAGATTAGAATATACAAAGCTACTCTTGTGAAAATGTGCATATTGCGTAAGCGCCACCATTGGAGTTTTTCTTTTTTTATGCGTGCTTTTTCTTCTTTTTTCTCTTGAATTATGGATTTTACATCAAGCTTGAAGATTGACTCATATAAAACAACTAAAGAGGCTCCGATTGCTGTTGTGTATGTGATAAAGATATATAAACCGTTTAGCCCATATTTATCAAGCGGCAGAAGCCCTGATAAATAGTTAAGGGCAAAGAGTGTAAACAGAGGTAAACCCGCGTAAAAAGCAAAGCGAATATAAATATTAAGCTGCTGCAACATCCCAAATATTAGACCTGTAGTATCGAATGTTTGATACCACTTGAGTGCGATTTTTTGTGCTAAATTAAGATTACTCATTTATTGCTCCTATTAAAATATAAAATTGACGAGCCCATGATGTATGGGGTAAGGTCCGCTCGATTTGGACGAGCTCATAATTTGTTTGGCTCAACTTGCTTAGGACCTCTCCATACCCCATAGGGTGGTAGTCTCTAGGGCGGTTCGCCATTTCGTCATAAATTCGCCCAAGTTCCCAATATTGGCTCTCAAGCGCGACATATTGCTCTTTTTGAGCGGGTGTTAATGCCGTAAAATCGCGGTTGTTTTTGTGCATGATGTAGTTGTGTTGTATTGGCAGTATTGCCGCAAAGCTTATAAATAATACTACTAAAATACGATATGCCCATTTTTCGCCTGCTTGGTTTAGCTCTCTTAGTGTCATTTTATTTTTCCTCACTTTCATAAAATTTAGAGACTACTTTTTGAGCCTCCGCCGCTACTTTTTCAATCCCCTCGAAACTGTTTTTTTCGTCAAATTCGAGTTCTCCTTTTTTGTTGATTTTTAAAAAATCGACAACTTGATCGTTTTGAACTTTGTACAAAACAAACTCCAAAAAATGCGGCAAAAATGTAAAACAGATTTCAGACGAAGCGTATAAATCTCTCTTAAAACCATTGTATTCCTCATCCTTTTCAATCGTCTCTGTCAAGAGAGACAAAGCGTCCTCGCGTGCTTGTCTAAAATACTCAACTACTTGAGCTGTTGTTGTTATGTTTATAATTTTTAAACTCCCTTGTTTGCCTAATATACTAAATACATAGGATAATTATATCCTATTAAGATATAAATGTCAAGCTTTTATCTCCTAATATGCTAAATATATAGATATTTATTTGCCTTTTAAGCAAATATACGCTATTATTTAAATCTTAATAAGACATAGGAGTAATATAATATGACACTCGAACAATTCAAAGAGCGCTTAACTGCTTTGAATATCAATCTAACCGAATTTGCAGAGTTAACCGATATACCGTATTCCACGGTCTCTAAGTATGGTCGCTCTAATCCAGTGCCGTTGTGGGTTGATAAATTTCTTGATATGTATGAAAAAACTAAAGAGCTAGATAAATTTAAGCTCCTCATCAAAGAACTTAATGAGAAGTTAAACGAGGGTAATTAATTTTCTTTTAAAAACCATTACCTCTCTTGCTCTTGGCTTCTCTCGTAAGCTTTATCTGCAAGCTTTAAATCCTCTTTTGTTACTGGTTCTATCTTCGGGCTATTTTGCGCTTTTTGGATAGCCTCAAGAGAAGCGGCAATATTTGAGAAGTAATCAATATCTCGCGTCTCTATACGGTCCGCTATTTTTTCGCCGACAAGTAAGATATCGTTGATATCTTTTTTATACTCGCTCATAATGTCGTATTTAATGCTTTTAACCTCTGTAATCTCTGCTTTTTCCATTATGTCGGCTACAAAGCGATAACCTGCTAAATCATTCTGATTAAACATCATAGGTGTATCAAAACTATTTTCTTTTAATAATTCTGCAACTTTAGCAGCGTTTGATACGCTGTTTGCCAATATGACATTTACATCATCTAGCGGCATTTGCTGATAAGCTGCTGAATAGCACATTTTGCTTTCAAATATCGCTACTTTGCTTGAGTTTGGATTTGGAAAAAAAGAGATATCGCTTTGCCCAAAAGACATAGATTTTAAATCTCCAATCTTTTGTAAAAAGTGGATATCAGCACCTCCACTTTGGGTTAATACACCTACGCCAAAAGCCTTTTTAGTTTCGCCTTTTGAGTTTGTATATTCGCCGTTGATGATTTTCATCTGCGGCGGTATTTTTAAAATACCTCTTGAGGCTAAATAATCAACAGCTAACTGATTAGTTGCGACTTCATACACTGTCGTAACCTTAGAGAGTGGATGAGAGCTTTCACGGCTCTTATTTGCTTCCCTCTGCGCTGCTATTCTCTCTCTATCTGCCTTTGTAAGCTCATAACTCTCTTTTTTGGAGTTAAGGGCTTCTTCAAGATAGTTTTTAACTCCTAGCGTCTGCAAAGAGTAGCTAAGAGCGGTTTTATAATCTTTTTCTGTTGCATCCATCACAACATTAACGATATTGCCGCCTCTGCTTCTATCCCCAAAGTCTGTATATTTCCATAAACCATGTTTGAGAGAGATATAAGCACTTGGCGTTTTCTCGCCTCTCAAGTTCATTCTGTAAGAGTCGTTGCCTAACTCTTTGTAATCAATGCCTAAATCTTGCAGAACGGGGAGAGGGTCTTGTAAAACAAGCTCCTCATTGGTTCTTGATATAAAGGTTTTGATTTGTTGGTCGGTGTATTTGTTACTCATGCAAACTCACTTAATCGCGATTTTTCGGCGGCGTCAAACTCAAAAAATGCAGGTAGTGCACCGAATAAATCATACTTTTCAATAAATTGTAACTCTTGCTCCGGATCTCCCTGCACTCTCTGCCATTTGCCGTTTAGCTCTACTCTCTCATTTAAAGTAAAAAGCTTCATTTTATTTTGTAAGATTTGCCCATCTTGCATATATTTCTGGAAGAGATGCTCAAGGTTTACCTGTTCAAGCTTGTTTTCTGTCTTGAAATTTTTAAGCTCCTCTTCTTTTCCTTTTGCCTTTTCAAATTTTTTGAAAAGTTTGAATTCTTCAAGTTTTGAGAGCGGTTTTTCTTTAAAAAGGTCAGCAAAAGTGAGATTTTTGATGTCTTCCTCTGGTGCGTTTAAATTTTTATATTTAATCGCGTAAAACTCCGTCAAATCAGCAGGAACTGTTTTCTCTGCTACTTTTTTGAGATTTGCTTGCGGCGTGTATCCTTTATATATCACTTTGTGATTTGGGATAAAAACGATATGCTCAAACTTATCACCTAACCCATTGAGCAACTCGTTAAAAATAATGTTAGTTCGCTCATGCTTTGTGCTTGTGCTCGTACTTTTCCCGCCTTTACCTCTGCTCTCGTTTGTCTCGCTGTATGTATACTCCGTTTCTCCGATCGCGTCTTTAAAGAGTTTTATAGTCTCCTCCTCTATGACGGAAAAGTAAATCCATGCAAAAGCGGATGAAGTAAGCAGCTGTTGGAGTTTCTTGTCATCCATGGGAATATATTGGATCGCTGGCATCAAGATACCGCCTTTTGAGCGGATCAGCGTGTGGAGTCTTTTTTTGCTTGCCTCATCCATTATCTGAACGAAACTCAAATATTCATCCAAAAAATACAGCGTAAAATCGGTTTTTGAGTCTGGCATACTTGTATGAACTTGCGACATACAAGCCGTAAACGCCGTAAATAGAGGCGTGAGGCTCTTCTCATGTTCTGGAATATTGTCCATAATCAATTTGCACTGATTTTTACGCTTGAAAAAATCCTTGATTATAAATCGTTTTTGATTTGGATTTTGCATTTTAAAAGCCATAATCTCCAAAGGCTCAAGTATAACTTCCATTGTGCTTTTAACATCTTGTTTAGACTTTTGCGTGCCTGAGTCCATTTCCGCGAATAAATCTTTGATACTCTTGATTAATAATAGCCACTTTGTAGCAGAACTCTCATCTTCATATTTGGTTCTCGTTTTTTGAGCAAGCTCGTTATAAAGTCTTTGAGATGATGCGCTAAAGAAGTCTTTTTTGTCTCCCATGACACTATTCGCATAATTTTCAAAAAATGTCTTGATGATCCCCTCAGACTCGCTCATGATGTCCCACAAATACCCGCGTTTATCATAGGGGCTAAATAGCATGTCGTTTTTGCCTAAAAATGACTCTGCGAAGTCGCCTGCTTTTACTTGGTGAATTATTGCACGATTATAAAAGTCTCTCGAGAGGATGGAGAACCCCATTTCTGTCTTCCCGCTGCCCATTTTCCCGATTAAAAGCATCCCTTGGGTCATTTTTAGCGGGTCAAGATAAATCTCTGTTTTCTCGGCGCTTTTACGATAGAAGCCGTTCATTCCGCTTTTGTGGGCATACTCCTCGTCAAATCTGAACTGATCTATAAAAACTATGTTTTTGGGGTTTTTAGAGAAAAGATTTTTTAACACTGAAATAGGAGTCCAGATATAGCCTCTTTTAACATCTAGCGGGTTTGGGAGTGAACCGCCCGCGTTTTTATGAGCAAACGACGGAAACCGCGCATAGACGAAACCGTTCTCTTTTTTAATACCAAAAAAATACCAAAAGGCTAAAAACAAACCTCCGGTCATCAGAAGTAAATCCATCATCTTGTAACCCCTTGCTCATTTTCAAGCCCAAATTTATTTACAAATTTAGATAAAAATTCAATCACGGCCAGGGGCATGGTAATACTTACCATACCTCCGCCCAGTTGAACAACTTCGATCCCATCAAATAAAGAGTCTTTTATTGAGTCAAACCCTATATCTTTAAACTCTGCAAAGCCTCTCTCTACCATCTTTTTTTCAAAAATTGGCGGCTCCGGCTCCGTTTGATTGGAGTTTTGTTTTAGCACGCTCTCAAAGTCAGAGCCGTCGCCTAATTGCATATAAATTTTTTTATCTTGCATTTTCTCGCCCCTGCTCTTTTGATTTTGAAGCCTCGTGCCCTCTGTCTGCTTTTTGCAGGTCCTCGCGCGTTACTACCACGCTTGGGCTCTCTCGCTCGTGCAGTGCCGCTGCTACAGATTGAAGCTTTTGAGCATACTCGAAAAGTTTTTGAGAGTCTAGCTCTCCCCTTGAATTAAGCAGCTCTTTAAAACTTTGCTCACTCGACATGTGAGCAACTCTCTCTTTTATCTCGTCTTTGTCAATTGAAACCTCTTTTTTTACTCCTTGATTAGCCTCTTGGATTTGAACTGTTGTTTTATCAATATTTTGATAAAGAGCTTGTTTCGCGAAGTTATCAACAAATTTAAAACTACCTATTTCAACTTGTTTTAGTACGCCTACTTTTTCAAGCTCTTTAGCGTTGCGCAAAGAAGCCTCGACGAATTTATCAATAGTTTTGTGGTCTGCTTGAGCGTTTGTTTTAGCAGACACGGCCCACTTATTAAGTGACTCTTTAGAAACACCATTAAATCGAACTGCGGAAATGTTCATAAAATCACGCGTTGGCTCTGCGTTTTCGCGGTTTTTTGTCTGTTGCGCTTGCCACTCTTGAGCGATTTTGCCCTGGATAGTTTTATCAAAAAAATCAACTGTCGGTGTTCTATCAACAACGGTCTCAACTGTTGGGGCTGCTTGAGCAGTATGAAATATAGCTTCAAACTCTTGCACACGCTGTGCTATAGGCTCGAATTTAAAGATATGCAAATCTTCAAACTTTGTTTGTTGGTCGGGCGCCATATTTAAATATTCTTTATTTTTTACAAGCAGGTCTATTTTATCAACGGGTTGTAAATCTTTTGCAAGCGCCTCAAAATCCTTTAAGGTTTCGTTTTTCCCCGCCTCTTTTAACTCGTAAATATGTAGCTTTTTTTCAAGGCTGTTGATGTATTCTGTCGAAGATAGGTGCTTGTCAAGAAAGGTGTCGATAAGATTTTTAGCCGATTTAGCCGCTTGGACTTTGTATAGCGACAAGTGTGCATCGGCTATACTATGCCCCTGCGCCGCTTGTTTTTTCAAAAAGTCATTAACGAGTATCTTGCTAGATAAGTCATCCTCATAAATTCGCTTTAATTTATTTTCGGAAAAAAATCTCTCTGCATCCTCCATCAACTTTGGATCAAGATGTCTCTTGTGGTCGTCTTGTGTAATTGGGGGCGCTTTTGTGATTTCTCGCAACTGGAACTTTGTCAGATGAGGATCTAACTCTCTGTTTGCAATTTTGTCATTAATTTTGTCGAAAAATCTATCTATTTTTTTAGCGAGATTTTGAAAGACTGCATTAGTGCGGTTTACTGCACGGGTAAGAACTCCACGAAGTCCGTTTTGACGGTTGATAGCAGCAATAAAATCAAGCTTCATGTCCTCTGGCACTAGCTCTGAGCGCGCAAAGCGTGAAAGCGTTTTTTTATCGTTTTTAGCGATTGCAAGTTCTAATTTTGAGCTCATCATCTTTGAGACTTTGCGTGTAAAATCTTCGTTATTTGTGAGATTTGAACCGTTAACTATCTTTGTTGGATTGTCTTTTATAAGCTTAACCGCCTCCTCATCTAAATTTAATTGGATTTTTTTATCCATAAACTTTGAGCTCTGCACCTGGTTATTTTTTATCCAAAGTGTTAGTGGCTCGTTGCCCATAAGTACGGTATATTTTTTTGATATGAAGTCCATTTTAAGCTCCTATTTTTTGTTTTTGTTTTTTATTTATTGAATTTGCCTGCATAAACGCCTTTACACTTGAGAGTTTATATAAAACCCTGTTACCGTCTTTATGGCAGCTCGGTCCTTTTCTGTTGAGCCTCATTAGGTGTAAACTCTCTACACTCATATTTAGATATTGAGCTGTTTGCGCAACGGTTAAATCCTCCTCCTCTTTAGGCAGAACCTGAGAGATAAGAACCGCCATTGCACCTTTTGTTACATCATCTATATTTAGTAATTTTTCACTCATTTTGACTCTCCTTGTTTTAATAAAGTTATGTCTGCGTTGGGAAGTACAGATACAATACCCTTACATCTTGATGTTATTTCCATATTTTTAGATCCTATTTTTTGATTGTTTAACTCTTGAATAACCGGGGCGACCTCGGTTAAAAACTCTTGTGCAGCTATGATAGCCACCTCTTTTTCTTGCTCTTCTAGGCGTGAAACCGCCTCAAGTAAAACTGACGCTTTGTCTCGCAAATCCATCACGAAGTGTTTATCAACCCACGAAACACGATTGTGGTCTAGCTCATTTATGGCGGATTGAAGCTCGCTAATTACTACTAAATTTTGATTGTTACTCATCTTTCAACTCCTTGTTCTTTTCTTCCTTGCTCGACAAGCTCTCTATGGAGTCGGTCGGCTCTTTGGAGGTCTTCCCTTGTAATGTTTGGATAATTAATTCCTGTTGTTCTAGCATGAGCATCATCAACTCTTTGAGGCTCGGTTCGCTCGACTCCTCCTCGCTCTGCGGTTGTGGTAGTAATGTGCTCAACATCTCTATAACGAGAGAGTTTTGCTCGCTCAAGTTTGTCTGAGAGCTGACTAAAGCTTGCAATAAATCTATCTCTGTTATTTGCTCCTCTGGCATTTTCGATTGCCTCCTCGATTTTAATTTTTATATCTGGTGTATTTTTGAGACTCGCGAAAAGTTTTTGCGTGTCTAACTTTGTTGATTGTAAACTGTTGATTAGTACCTCGTGCATTGTTTTAAGCTCTTGCTGTTGTTTAACCTCCTCATGTTTGATTTGAGTGTGTAAATCAGATATTGATATTTTGTTGTTATCAAGTTTGGTTATAACTTGAGTAGCAATGTTTAAAGGTGTACGGTGGCGCTTGTTTGTTATCTCACTTTTTACGATAGATATTAACTTTTTAAGCTCCTCGGCTTTAAGCTCTGTTGGCTCTTGGTCTTTATTAATAGGTTGTAAAGAAGATAGAAGCTTGTTAATATTTACATGTTGAGATATCAACTCTGCGTTTTTAGCTCTTACTTCGCCGCGATCTACCTCTTTTTTTACGACTCTGGTATTAAAAAAAGCTCTTAAGCTCAACTGTGATTTACTAAGATGAGGATGCTCTTTTTTTAGCTCCTCAACTTTTGCCTTAATTGCTAAATTGCGACTTGAAAAAGCTTGAATAAGCTCATCATTAACATTTTTAAGCTCGTAAAAACTCTTTGATTTATCTGTGTCTCGCAGCTCAAAACCTGCTTTTTGCAGCTCCTTTTTTAGGCTCTCTCTGTAAAACTGTCCTAGATTTTTAATAATAGGAGAGTTTTTTTTGAGAAGATGAGAAGCGTCTAACGCCCTATATTTGGCGTCTGCGCACTTAGTTATGTTAAAAATAACTGAGTGTGTATGAAGCTGCGGATCTAGTGCACGGTTAATGTCATGTTGAAATTTTGCGGCGATTAAATTGCCGGTGTTAACATTTTTGCGCTTGCCGTTTACTTGAACTCTTGCTTTTATTTGCTCCTGCTCGATGTGAGATAACGCTGCGTTAACGGCGTTGTCATGCGCCTTAGTTAAAAGCTCAGCAAGGGCGGTATCGCCCTTAGCCAGTGCCGCCTCATAAATTATACTCACGCTTTTTGATGGACTAAAAGTAAAATCAAAGCCGGGGACATTTGCCTCTTTACCATTTTTTGAGGCGACTAGACTCTCCCCTGTAGAGGGGTTGACACCTCTTAAAAGAGACTCGAAAGAGTCATGAGTCAAATCTTCAAGCCCCAAAGTCTCTTTTAAGCGTCCAATAAACTCCCCTTGTGTTTTGGTGTAGTAGTTATCTTTACCTATATAATATGTGGAGGCTTGAGCAAGGCTTAATTTACGAACCGTGAGCATTTTTTTGAGCTTTAATGAGCATATATAACCGCGCGGTTATAATATATGCTTTTATTTGCGTTACAAATTTTGAGTTATTTTTAAGCAAATATCCCAAATTTTTGTATGTATCTTTGTTGCTTGGTGATTTGTAGGCAACAAACATCAGGTCTCCAAGCTCGTCAAAATCCTGCAAAATTTTATTTTTGAGGAATTTAAAGGTAACTTTTTTGTCGACAAGCTGGTCTATGTAAAATTGGCTAATATTCATTTTTATCTCCTTTTTTTGATTTTTACACCAAAAACTACACCCAAAGCACGCCACTTTTTAAAAGTGGCATTGGTGCAAACTCTTAGTTGTTCTTTTTCGGTTCCCTTTGGGTACCGTCTCGTTCTTTTTCAGTACCGATTAGTTCCCTTTGGTGCTGATTGGTTCTTTTTTAGTTCTTTTTGCGATTTTGACTCTTTTTTTGAGCAAAATTGTCAAAAACCTCATTTAATAGCTCTGACGCTTTTTCGCTTTTAAGATACTCATTAAAAGCCTCAATAAATAGTGCCTGCTTAAGCACTCCATCAGTTGAAAATTTAGTACGAAGCAATTGTTTAATCTCACTTTTTGGAACTGTCTGGGAAATAAGTGCGAGATCATGAACCGTATATTTTTGCTCTTGACTAAAATGAAATAAATCAGAATAAGGTATCTCAATAAAGTTATCTATCTTTTTTGAAAAAAACCAATCAAACTCTGATTTGTCGCCGCTGTAGCCGTTTAAAATAAAAAGTGTATTTTGTGGGTCACCTATTAGCTCGGATGTCTCGACCGCACTTTTAAAGTTATCAATGTTACGGTCAAATGGTATGAGCCATAGTTTGCGCACATCATCCCCTACGGCTTTAATAAGATTTATGGTTTTTCTGGAGTCATTTCCTCCCCCGCCATCTACTATTATTTTGGTGTCGCCCGCTATTGTCTCAACAACGATTTGAGCAACAATGGTTTTATCGTTTGTTTTTACGGTTTGGCAAAGCTCTGGTTTGATTATTGAGCTATTTTTAAAAAAGTTTGAGTTGTTGTTGTCGTCGATTTCAAAAATTTTAAACTCTTGATTTTGTGATTTAAGTACGGCTGGCAAAACATGCCATGCTGTGTTGGTTTTACCAACACCACCCTTGAGCCCTACTACTGCGATTAAATCGTAATTACTTAACATGTATTATCCTTTGTTTATGTATATTTTTCTAAAAAAAGCTTGGTAGCTGTATTTATATTGGGGGAGTTTTTAAGTTCCTCAGCTGATTTTTTTGTATCGATTTTTGAATTTTGAGCGGCGGAGCCGCTCGGGGTTTTTAGAGAAGAATTTTTTATGCTTAAGCTTTGCTTAAACTTATTGATAGCTCTCACGCTTACTTTTACTTTTTGTAATAGCAAAAACTCCTGGATTTGCTCAACTTTATAACCCTCGCTGTAAAGTTGCAAAATCTCATCAGCATATTTTTTTAAGCGTGAAACTCGGCGTTGAGGGGGCGAAGTTGCCTTGAATTTTTCAAGATTTTTCACTTTTTCCCGCCCTTTTTACTTGCCTCGGCGGGATAAACAGACAAAACATCCGCCCCGTTTTGGGCTTGATTTAGCGTAAATTGAGACTGAGAGGCAGGTAAATAAATACTGTAAGCACCGCCATTAATGGGCATTATTACGGCGTTTGTTTTGCTCGCAAACTCAAGCCAGCGCCCAGTGTCTCCGGTGCCAAATTGGTACGCAAAGCTCAAAACTCCGCCCGTAAATATACCTACAACAGTAGCCACTATCACGCCCAAAAATAAGCTTTTAGAGCTCATTTGCTTAAATTTTTTAACAAACTCATCTAAATCTTGAGACATATTATCAAGATTATTAAATCCGTCCGCAACGACTGTCAGATTTTCGGCTTTTTTTGCTAGCTCTTTGGCGGCGTTTTCTGCCGCCTCGGCACTTTTATAGATCTGTTTACTCTGCGCCTCAAGTTGCTCATTGAGCTTGTCGGTTATTTTTCTCGCAATTTGCGTAAACCCTATCTTTTCAATTTGCTCCGTTATTTTTTCCGTATCTAACTCCGTGAGCGCTTTTGCGCGGGCGGCTATATTGTCAAGTTTACGCAACTCGGCAAGATTGTTTTGCAGCTGTGCGTCCGCCGCTGTGAGGGCGGCAATTGCGCCCTCTAGGTCTTTAATGGCAAAACTCATTTTTAAACTCCTTTTATAAATTTTGTACTGCACTTTTTGTGCAAAAAATGCAATATCAAATTTAAAAAACACACCGTTGCTTCACGGCTCAGTCGCCCTCACGGCAACTCATCCAAAACCAGCTCCACCGCTCAACGGCTTCTTTTTTGCTGTCAGGTCTCAGGGCAACTCGCCCCGTGAGGGTTTAGTCCTCGTTTAAACCCTCATAGAGGGCTTAAATGAAGATTATAGGAGCGGTTAAGCTCCTATTTTTTGATTCTGATAAAAATTAAAAAGATATTCCCAAATTTGTAGCGCTTCTTCTTTTGAGATTATTTTTGAGCTTTTAAGATTAACAATAAAGCCACTCTCGTTAATTTTAAAGGGGGTTGTAGTCTCGTACCCTATACCTTTGGTATAAAAGGGTACATTTGTGTTTACTGCTATAAAATGGCTCTTAAAAGTTTGAAGATTTTTAAAAATCTCTCTCTTATCTCCGCTCTCGCTAGAGAGAGTTTTATTTTCTTTATTTTTTTTTAATTTAGTTTCTTTTTCTTTTATTGTTAAAGGGTCGTTTGAGGGTCGTTCAGTTGAGTCGCTTTCACTCAACTCTAAAAGTTGTTGCTCTCTTTTTTCTTTTCTAACTTTTGCTGATTTAAGTCCTGCTTCAATTTGTTGTTGTTTTTTTTGCTCAAAAAACGACATGCGACGGTTAAGCGAGCCACTAAAAAAGAAGCTTTGGGTGTCAATTTCAAACAGGTTGTATTTTTGTATTACATCTACAACTTTTGCGGGGGTTGTATTGTATTTGCGAGCGATAGTCGGGACCAATCGTATGGGATACTTGTAATCTTTCTGTCCTCTCAGTATTTCAACAAGTATCCAAAATATTCCGTACCCTTCGGGTCCCATTTCATCTATTAAAAACGCACATTTAACATCATCTTTTGCATTTGCGTCGTGACTAAAATAGCAGGTATCTTTTTGTATTATTGTGCTCATTGTGTACCTTTTAAATCAATTTTTAGGCACTAAATAAGGTATGTGAGGATATAATTGCAGCTCACAATACTTTATCAAGTGTTGTTGTTCAAGCCTTTTGCTCTTTACTTTGTTTGGCGACGGGTAAGAGCTAAGGCGACTAACTTGCTACTTCAACGACATTTCTGTTTATGTAGTCTTCTATCCATTCTCGTTTATATACACATTGATTTCCAATTTTTGAAAATTTTATAATTCTTTTTTGCCTGCCGTTGCGAAGCGTTGTTTTTGAGATTGGTAACAATCCATCTATTCCTTGGGACACTTCTTCTGTTGTATAGTATTGCTTTTCCATTTTTATTTTTTCCTTTTTGTTTGTTATAGTACTTTTTATATACTTTTTTTTCTTCGTCCAGTATTATCGCGAACAATAACTTAACTTCTTCTTAATTTAGTTCATTTTAATACTTTTTTTAATACAATTCTTTTTACAAGTTCATTTTAATACTTTTTAAACCTTTTGAGGAGTTTTCATGCCAGAGTTAATTTGTAAGTTATTACATATTGGTAAAACAACATATTATAAATATTTAAAAGAGGGATATCCTATTATCTCTTTTTTATTATCTTTTCAAAAAGAAGAGATTGAAGAGCTCATAAATGTAGGCAAAATCGAGAGGTTCGAAAATCTAAAACAGATTCAATCCCTTGTTATCATCAATAATTGTAATGTTTATGTTGATACTTTTACTCAAAAAACAGACTCAAATACTTTAAAATATGCCAGTCCGTACTTTCTTGATTTTTATTTTTCATTTTTAGTAAAATTTAATACATTTGAAAAAAATCAGAAATTCAGTAGTGTTCTTAATAGTTTTTTTATAGATTACATCGTCGATAAATATGAAGATGCGCAAAAACTCAAAGACATAGGTAAATATATTTTTTTATTTAATAACTGGGATGAGTTGATGGGTATTTTTCTTAACCTGAGCCTTGAAAATAATCTTTCCATGTTGTTAGAAATAAGTGATGCGTATAACAATAAGATTAAAAAAGAAGAGATATATTTTCATATTATAAGTCTATATGTATATCGTAATCACTCATCACTCACTTCAGGTCTTAAAATAGAGTTGATTAAAATGCTGCACGATAAAACTAAAGACGAATTTTATGACCACGATTTGTTAATTCGAGAAATTCAAAAAATAGAATTTGCGATGATTGACATGCTTAAAGAGCTAGGATATGATAGGTCTTTGTATTAAAAGTTTATAGCAGAAATATCAACACTTAATTATTCCAATGCTCTTCTTCACATACTACAGCTATCTTTCCTACTTTAACATCGTTAATTTTATCTTTCATTAATTTCCAATTTTCTGTCGCATTTCCTTGGCAAATGAGAGTGCCATGCTCATTAAATATTGTGTAAACAATTATATATTTTTTAACATGCTTCATTTTTTGTATATTTTTACAATTTTTCACTGATTTTAAAATTTCACCACAAACGGCATATCTATCCTCTACTTTTGAAAATTTATATTCTGTTCTGCTCATTTATTGTCCTCGTATTAAATTTTAGCAAATAATTATTGCATATGTACTAAAAGATAAAAAATAATATTTTTGTAACTATTTTATGGTATCATTTTATTATGAGCAAAAAAGATAAATTACTTGAGAGATTTTTAAAAATACCACCTAACAAAGATTTGACATTTGATGAACTTCAAACTTTGCTTTTGGGTTTTGGTTATGAAAAAATAGAGGGTAGCGGTTCTGCCGTAAAGTTTTATAACAAAGAGAAAGATAGTCTTATAAACTTACACAAACCACATCCAAGCAATATTTTAAAAATCTATCTTGTCAAACAGATACAATTCAAGCTTAAGGAGATACTATAAATGGCTAATACAATTGAATATAAGGGCTATATTGGTTCAATAGAGTACTCGAGTGAGGATAAGCTCTTTTTTGGGAAGATAGAGCTTATAGATGATTTGGTAACTTTTGAAGCAGATAGTGCAAGTGAACTAGAATCTAACTTTCATAATGCAGTCGATGAATATCTGCAAACTTGCAAAGAGCTAGGCAGAAAACCGCAAAAGACATACAAGGGTGTGTTTAATGTTAGAATAGACCCTAAGTTGCATCAAAAAATCCATCAAGAAGCATTAAAGGCGGGGATTTCTTTGAATGCTTTCGTAAAAAATCTGTTAAAAACAAAAATACCTACTGCGTAGGATTTATCAACGATATGCTATAATAACCTTATAATAAATTTAATCTTAAAGGATGAACACATGGCTTATATATACAAAGACGGCAAAGTTTCTAATGTCTCTATTAGTAATGTCAAGCTCCCGAAATCATTAATAAAAAAAGTAGATGCTAAAACAGAGACAAAAGAGATTATAAAAGCAGCTATAGAAACAGTAAAAAAAGCAAAAGTAGCGTATGCTTTTTGAATTAAATAAATTTCACTCCTCTAATCCTCTCCAAAAACTTATACATCTTACAAATGACGATAGACAAAAACAGTTTATAAAGGCTCTTTGCAAAGGATGTCAAAAAAATGATACTGTAATATATTATTTGAGTATAGATAATAATATTTGCGGGATGATTGGTTTGTCTGCAAGTAGAATCGATAATATACCTTGCTTGCATGTGGATTATATATTTGTAAAAGAAGATTATAGAAAAAACATATATGAGGAACTTAACAATAAAAAAATATCTGAGTATTTAATATCGGTCAGCATTTCATTGGCAACCGAAATCAAAGAAAAACTAGGTTTAAGATGGCTAGTTCTTAACCCTGACAATAGTGAACTTGAAAAATTCTACATAGATGCTTTTAAATTTACTAAATATAAAACAGCAAAAGAGAAGCTGGTATATCTTTTTATTGGTTTATAAAGTGTGGTAAAAAGTGGGGTAAGGCTTTTTAAAAAGCTTTAAAAACCCATAAAATAGGTATTCAAAAACATAGCACATTTACCTCGACAAGGTAAAAGTCACTGGTTCGAGTCCAGTTGTGAGCACCATTCGTTTATTGCTTTAGCGCATGTGTATCCGCTGCTAAAAGCCCACTGAAAATTGTATCCGCCAAGCTCGCCCGTAACATCAACCACTTCACCTACAAAATAGAGATTTTTCACATTCAAAGCTTCCATCGTGTATGAATTTAGCTCATCTGTTATAACTCCGCCTCGGCACACTTCGGCTTTGCTAAAACCAAAATTTCCTGCAGGTGCAAACTCGTAGTTATGTATTTTTTCTAACTTTTGCTTCATCTGCACCGTTATTTTTTTACACTCAATATCTTCTACATCCAAAGCTTCTAAAATTGCTTTTGACAATCTTTTTGGAAGAGGAATTAAGGAGCTAAGCTGTTTTTTGCTATCTTTTATAAGCTCTAAAATATTATGCTCCGGCAGAAAGTCTATTGCAATATTTCCCTTTTGCCAGTAAAGCGATGCTGAGAGAACTGCGGGTCCGCTTATGCCTTTATGGGCAAAAAGCAGCTCCTCTTTTAAAGTTTTGCCGTTTACTTTTATAACAACGAGGCAGCTCAGTCCGCTTAACTCCTTCATCCAAAACTGCTCTTTTTGAACGGTTAGTCCCACAAGTGCGGGGGTAAACTCTTTTACTTTTATGCCGAAACTCTTTGCAATGCTAAGCCCGATATCGCTTGCACCCAACTCTTTGTAACTTTTTCCGCCCGTTGCGACAACAACACTTTTCGCCCTCAAAACACCCTTTGAAGTTTTTACCTCAAAAATATCATCACTTTTTTTAACCTCTAAAATATCTCTGCCCAGAAGCATCTCTGCATGAGCGGTACTTCTTTTAAAAATATTTATAATCTCATCAGAGGAGTCTTTACAAAAGTAGTAGCGCTCTTTGCGAATAACCGGCTCAACACCGTTTACTCGGAGATAATGCAACAAATCATCTCTTGAGAAGTTATCTAGAACATTAGATATAAATTCACTCTCTCCGTCATAGTTATTTTGAGTTACTTCAACATTTGTGATATTGCATTTTGAACCGCCTGAGATTTTTAGCTTCACGGCAATCTTGCTATTAGTATCTACAATAGCAACGCTCAACTTTTTATCTAAATGTGAAGCGCACATAAGAGAGCTTGCACCTGCGCCGAGTATCAAAACATCATATATTTTCATAGTTGTATTATACATTAGATATAATACGATTTAAATTTTAGATTCCAAATCAAGTTTGGAATGACACAATAGGCATAAAATGGGCAATAAACTTCACATAGTATCTCTGGGATGCACAAAAAATCTAGTCGACACGGAAGTTATGATGGGTAAACTCCAAAACTTCACACTGACCGACAATCAAGAAGAGGCGGATGTTATCATCGTAAACACATGCGGATTCATTGACGCGGCAAAACAGGAGTCTATAAACACGGTCTTAAATCTCCATGAAGCTAGAAAAGAGGACTCTGTTTTAGTGATGGCGGGATGTTTGAGCGAGAGATACAAAGAGGAGTTAGCAAAAGATATGCCCGAAGTTGACATCTTTACGGGTGTAGGCGATTATGACAAGATTGATGAGCTTTTAGTTGAGAAAAAGAGCAGATTTTCTGAAGCGGTATATCTAATTGACGGCGCGGAGCGTGTTGTAACGGGTTCGACTTATCATGCTTACATAAAACTATCAGAGGGGTGTAACCAAACTTGCAGCTTTTGTGCCATTCCATCTTTTAAAGGCAAGCTAAACTCAAGAACGCTTGACTCAATCGCTAAAGAGGTTGAGAGTCTTGTGGCAAAAGGCTACTGGGACTTTTCATTCGTTTCACAAGACAGCAGCTCGTTTTTGCGAGACCAAAATGTAAAAGACGGACTTAGTCTGCTTATCCAGAGAATTGAGCTTATTGAGGGTGTAAAGAGTGCAAGAATTCTCTATCTTTATCCATCAACAACAACCATTTCACTTCTAAAAAACATAGCAAAAAGCAATATTTTTCACAACTACTTTGATATGCCTATCCAACATATAAACGACGATATGTTAAAGCTTATGAAAAGAGGCTTTGGCAAAAGTCAAACGCTTGAACTTTTAGAGTTTATGAAGTCGCTTCCAAACTCATTTTTACGAACAAGTTTTATTGTAGGGCATCCGCAGGAAACACAAGAGATGTTTGATGAGATGTGCCTTTTTGCCGCAAATTTTGGCTTTGACCGCATAAATGTTTTTGCATACTCCGATGAAGAGACTACTTCTGCTCACGAAATGAAAGAAAAAATTCCGGCTAAAATCATAAACAAAAGAGCCGAGATTTTAGGAAAAATTGCCTCTAAATGTATGGAAAAATCCCTTAAAAATGAGATTGGCAAAGAGGTTCAAATAGTTATTGACGGCGAAAGCGATGAGCATGAGTACCTCTTAAGTGCAAAAGAGCTCCTTTGGGCGCCTGAGATTGACGGTGAGATTTATGTAAATGACAAAACAAGTGATGAAGAGCTTGAATTTGGTAAAATTTACAAAGCAAAAATCACGGGTATGGTTGGCAATATTTTAACAGCAACCGTAGAAAATGCTTGAAAATAAGACACTCCTAAAAATAAAAGATAAAAAAAATCTTTTAGCTTTTTCCGGCGGGGCAGACTCCACTGCTCTGTTTTTTCTACTTTTAAAACATAACATTCCCTTTGACATCGCAATCGTAAACTATGGCGTAAGAGAACAGAGCAAAGAAGAGGTGGCATATGCACAAGAGTTAGCAAAAACACATAACTTGAAGTGTCACATATTTAATGCTCCAAAAATTGAGCAAAACTTTGAGGCTGCGGCACGCGAAATTAGATACAACTTTTTTGAAGAGCTGATTTTAAAATATAAGTACGAAAATCTTTTAACGGCTCATCATCTTGGAGACAGGTTTGAGTGGATGCTTATGCAGTTTTGCAAAGGTGCCGGATGTGCCGAGATTGCAGGGATGCAAAAAGAGCAAAACAGAGGTATTTATACACTCATCCGCCCTCTTCTTCATCTGGATAAAAAAGAGCTTTTGGCATATCTTCATGCAGATGAAAAAATATATTTTGAAGATGAGAGCAACCTTGACGAGGATATAAAGAGAAATGCATTTAGACATAACTACTCTCTTCCTCTTTTAGAGAAGTATCTAGGCGGAATCAAAAAAAGTTTTGAGTATCTTGATGAAGACAGAAGCCAATTAGTAGAAGAGATAGAGATAAAAACAGTAGAAGAGTTGGCATATTTTAAAAGCTCACAGAACAGAAGAGCCGACATCTTTGCAATCGATAAATACTTAAAATCAAAACTCTATATGTTAAGCGCAAATGAGAGAGAACTTTTAAAAACAGAGATAACTATTGTTGCCGGAAGAAAGTTTTTAGTTGTTCAGGATAGAGGTTTTGTTTTTATTGCACCGTTCTTGCAAGAAAAGGCAGAGATGCCGCATAAGTTTAAAGAGGAGTGCAGAGTTTTAAAAATAGAGCCCAAACTTCGCCCTTATCTTTATAAAAATCAAAAGGCTTTTTTAAAAGTCAAAGAGCTACTTGCTACTGTTTGACTCTTTGTTATTGCTGTAAACTCTCATTGTAAAAGATGAGCTAATCATCTCACCATCTCTTTTAAAATTAATTGGAAAATTAATTCCTATAATCCAACTGCTCGTATTTATAGCATCTAAAAAGTTGTAAAAACTCTTTGGCGAGCTTATTTGAGAAGTTGTATTTACCTCATAAACGCTGAAACCATCTTCATCTTCGAGTTTAGAACTTTTAGAAACGCTCAGTGAACTAAAAAAACCTCTATGCTGATTTATAAATTTATCTGCGCTAAAGTCGCTGCCAAATGCTTTAATGGCATGCGAATTATCGCCTTGAAGCTTTTGAAGTATCACCTCTTTTTCAATTGAGAAATCTGTTAATTGTTTCAGCTCAAGATTCTCTTTTTTTAGCTCGGTTTTTTTAACTCTGTAACTTTTACCCTTTGGAATCATTATGGCAAATGAAAATATCAGAACGAATATAAGTAAAAAAATAGAAACTGCCAACAGATAAAGATTTTGTCTAGATAGATTAGTTTTCACTGCTCAGCTCCTCTTCTTCATCAATATAATTTGTAGAAACGAACCTCAACCAACCGTTTTTATCGGGATAAAAACTACTGTATGTTCTGTGAAATATAGAGCGAAGCGGCGCTTGTAACATAAAATTGTATACATCTTTATTTGGCGTAATTCCATATAAAACAAGCCCGTTTTCCATTATTTTTGCCTCTGATAGAGTTATTCTGCTAGGTACTAAATCAAACAGATTGCTAATGCTCTCTTTCAATACGCTATTTTTTGTAAACACTTTCTCAGATAGAAGAACCTGCTTCTCTATGGTTGCAATCTCGTTACTCATCTTTAATATGCTTGCACGAAGTTCACTCTTTTGTTCATTAATATCAAGCATATCTTGTGTAAATCTGTAATCACGAAAAAGCAAAAATGCATATGTACCAAACAGCATAACCATTGTAACGCTGAAAAAAGCAAGAAGCAGCAACACATCTTTAGTGAAAATTGTTTTACTTCTAGGTTTTATATAACTATATTTCATTATATTTCCGCCTTTGCCATATCGCACAATGCCACAGCAAGGTCTATTTTTCTTACATATACACTTAAAAACATCTCTTCTTCAAGATAGTTTTTAAGGTCGTTAGTTACACCGACGCCGTCTGCAATATATATACTCTCAATAAATTTACTGTTATATTTCGGGTCTTTATAAAAAGTGTTTAACGCACCCTTTATCAATGAAAATCTTTGATAATCTTCATTAAATCCATCAGTAGGCGAATACTCCTCTTTAGTGATTATCTCTTTAATCTCTTGCTCTTGAGAAAATTCATCTATTGCTTCACCGCTGTCCAAATCTTCTATATTTGTAAAATCATCAAATCCGGAAGAGTCATCATCTATATCTATCTCTTCCAAATCGATGCCGTCAAGCTCATCATCCTCTAACGGCGATTCCATCAAAAGCTCATCACTCTCTTTGTGATGTTCCATATTTAAATACTCTGCATACAAAAGTTTTGAATTATCAAAAACGCTAAAAGATATATAGTTATCTTCCAATAAAACAAACATTGAAAGGGTATTATCTATCTTGTCTTTAAAAAAATTAGCCATTATCACAAAAGGAGAAAAAATAAAATCAACACCTGCGCTTCTGTACTCATGTTTAATAGCTTCTAAATCATATTCCGATGTGTAATATGCCCAATCTTTTGAAAAACATCTATGTTCAGATGAATTAATATCACAATATCTACTCATCTCTTTGACATCGCATGTAGGAATTGCCCCTTGAAGAGGAGATTTGTCCAATATGGAAACATAGCAAAAAGGGGATTCTTTATAATAAGCATGTATAAACTCATACATCTTAGAATTCATTGTGGTTGTGTCAAAATATTTATGCATATTCTGCAATACGCTTTTTTTTGAGCACACCTCAACATATACTACTGTTTGAGAATTTTCAATAACAATATTTATAAAAACTTTTGTATACAAAGATTCTAAAAGTTTGCTTATCATAACTCTTTAACTCCGCAAAGAGGGTGAGCCATATTATAATTTTGTTGTTTCAATGCACTGCCCAGTTTTGTATATATTTGCGTTGTAGCCATAGACGAGTGCCCAAGCAACTCACTAACATCAGCAATAGGCGCACTTCCATTTAGCAATTGTGATGCAAAAGAGTGACGAAGCTGATGAGGAGAAACTTTTAATCCCACTCTTCTAAAGACTTTTATAACAATATATCTTAGACTGTTTTCGCTTAATTTTTCGTCATTTTTCTCAAAAACAAACTTTTTTTGCGATGATTTGCTCAAATACTCATCCAGAAGTTTTTTTGAATGTAACAAAAGTGGAACATCTCTTTGTTTATTACCTTTTCCTATAACCCTCACCCACTCATCCGAGATATCATCTATCTTCAGTGAAGCCAATTCGGATATTCTAAGACCAAGAGTATATAGAAGTGTAACGACCAATCTCTCCTCTATCTCACCGTGCGATAAAGCCTCAATTATATGCTCATGAGATATTGGTTTTGGCAATGTTTTTGCAACCTTGATGCTGTCATCAGCTTTTAGTATAACCGCTATACCGTTATCATTGAGATATCCGGCAAAAGAGCGGATTGCACTAAGTTTTTTACTGATTGTTTTTGGATTGAGCGAAGAGATTTTTATACGATAGGGCATTAGGTTGAAAAGTATATGCTTGCTCTCCTGCGTAATTTCCACATCTAAAAAAGCTTCTCTTATGGATTCGTCATAACTTTTTATGGTTAAATCAGAATAGCCTCTTATCTCTTCAAGATATTTTAAAAACGCTTTGCGCTTAGCTTCTATTAGCTTTTTCAAATAATTTCTCAGATTTCATGTTTTTGCAGCTCCGTTTTTATCAAATCTCTAGCCTCTTGCAGCTCTAGGTCACCAAGGTCAATAGGAGCCGTCGTATAGTAATTTAGTGTTCCAAACGGTTTTGGAATGATAAACTTATCCCAACTGCTCAACTGCCAATATTTTGTCGGTATGATTCTAATTAAAACTACTTTCGAGTTTGTTTTTTGAGCCATTACAACTACACCGTCAGCCACTTCATGCCGCGGACCTTTTGGACCGTCCGGCGTTATTCCTATATCATATCCATCTTTTAAAGCTTTAATTCCTTGAATCAAAACCCTTGTTGAGTTTCTGTTTGTAGAGCCGGATATTGTATCTAACCCAAAATATTTTATAGTTTTAGAGATTAACATTCCATCAAAATGGCTTGAAATTAAAACTTTTGCATGTGGAATTTTTCTATAGTAGAAATATAAGTAGGGAAGCATTAAAAGCTCTCCATGCCAGCAAGCAAAGATAGTAGGCTCGTCACCTACCGTTTTTGGAACATGAAAATTTTTTTTATTTGTTAAATAAATCAGCCTAATTAGTATTGACGCAATAAAAGGCACAAGAAGTAGTGCTAATGCACGAAATAGCTTTTTAGCCAACAACTTCTCCGGTTAAAATTGTTCGCCCTATCTCTGTGATTTTAACATCTCTAAATTTACCCAAAAGCTCATCGGAGCCTTTAACCTTTATAACAATGTTGTTGTCGCTTCTGCCGCTCACATGATAATCTTTGTTTAAATCTTCAAAATAGACGCTATATATTTTACCAAGATGAGTTTTGTTATTTTCATCCAAAATATCAGTGTTTAGGTTTTGAACTGTTGTAAGTCTGTTTGAAGCCGTCTCATCATCAATAACATTAGTAAAATGCTCTGCTTCCGTCTCAGGACGCGCGGAGTACTTAAATGAAAAAATTTGATCAAATCTAACGCGTCTCATAACATCAAGTGTATCTTCAAAATCCTCATCGCTCTCACCCGGAAAGGCAACTATGATATCGGTTGAAATACTAACTTCAGGACAAAAACTTCTTAGTTTTTCTACACGGTCTAAAAACCACTCTTTCGAGTAGCCTCGTTTCATATCTTTAAGCACTTTTGTTGAGCCGCTTTGCATTGGCATATGCATTGATTTGCAGATTTTAGGATTTCTTGCAAACTCTTCAATAAACTCATCATCCATATGAAAAGGGTGCGGGGATGTAAAGCGGATTCTCTCTATTCCATCTATCGCACTCAAACGGCGAAGCAGCTCTGCAAAATTGACTTTTTCATGATCCCCTGAAAAACGGCGACCGTAATTATTTACATTTTGCCCCAGAAGAAAAATCTCTTTTGCCCCAGCGTTAACGGCTTTTTGTGCTTCACGCAAAATCAGTTCGGCAGGAATAGATATCTCCTCTCCGCGTGTTTTTGGAACAATGCAGTAAGTACATGATTTATCGCACCCTATTGAGATATTTATGTAGGCTTTATACGGTGATGTTCTAAAATCATTAAAAGCAAACTCGCTCTCATCGTAATTTATATCTACTTCAACAGCCCTCTCTTTGTGCAATACTTCTGTTATTTTAGAAACATTTCTAGCACCAAGAACAAAGCTGACATAAGGAGCGCGTTTGATAATCTCTTCGCCTAAATGTGATGCCGTACAACCGCAAACACCGATTTTGGCACCATCTTTTTTCTTTTTATTAAAAACTCCAAGTTCAGAAAAGAGTTTGGCTACCGGTTTTTCTCTGACAGAGCATGTATTGATTATAATCAAATCAGCACTTTTTAAATCATCGGTAGTCTCATAACCCTCTTTTTCACGCAACTGTGCAATCATATGTTCACTGTCGCGGGAGTTCATGGCGCAACCCAATGTTTCAATAAATAGTTTTTTTGACACTGTAAAATCTTAGTTTATAATATGAACTTGATACATGTACTCACTGTCTGAAAGTCCGTATTTAACTTCATTCATATAAAAACTTTTACCTTTTGATTCAAAAAAATCTTGAAGTTCAAGTAAATCTTTGTGCGAATTTTCTCTGTCAAAATAGAAAATTACGCTGTCTTCCTTCTCAAGACTAGCTTCCATTTTTGCTAATTCCGCTTTTTTTGGCTTTGCTGTAATATCTGTTCTTGCAAACTTTAAATCCATAAATAAATCCTTTTTGTTTTAATTTAAACGGCGCCAGAACTAATTCTGTCACCTACGCTAGCCGCTGTGGCACTAAAGCTTGACGCATAAAGCGTCAGAAAAACCTACTCTACTTTTGTTGCATTATAGTAAAACTCTACTAAAAATCGTATTAAAGATGATTTTATGCTATTTTGGTATAATGTCACTCTTCATAAGAAATCCCTTATATTTTTTAACACTGTTTTTTATGAGACCACCCTAATAAGGATACAATAATGGAAAAAATTCTAGACATAGTTGAAGCAATCGCACACGAAAAAGGTCTTAAGCCTGAAAAAGTAATAGAAGCTCTAAAAACAGCATTTACTCAAACTGCTAAAAGAGTAATCAACCAAAAATTTGCTTTTGACGCAGTTGTAAATAACCAGACAAAAACTATTGATGTTATTCAAATAATTACCGTCGTAGCAGATGATGACAAAAGACTCCAAGACGAAGAAGTTGCTCCGGCTTACATCTCTATAACAGAGGCTAAAGAGTATGATGATCAGGTAGAGATTGACGATCAGCTTCAGATTCCGCATGATTTGGAAGAGTATGGCAGAACTGCCGCATCTCAGCTCCACCGCGAAATAGAGTACCACATTCAAAGATTGGTAGAAGACGAAATTTTTAACAAATACAAATCAAAGATTGGCTCGTTGGTTACAGGCAGAGTCACAAGAGTTGACCCTCAAAATGCCACATACATAGAGATTGACGAAATTCGCGCAGTTTTGCCTATGAAAAGCCGTATCAAAGGTGAAATTTTTAAAGTTGGCGATCACCTAAAAGCTGTCGTACGCCGTGTTGATATGAATAAAGAAAACGGCATCCAGATTGAACTCTCACGCACATCTCCAAAGTTTTTAGAAGAGCTTTTAGCGCTTGAGGTTCCTGAGATTGCAGATGGAACCGTAATTGTAGAAAAAAGTGCGCGCATACCTGGGGAAAGAGCTAAAATAGCACTTTTTAGCACACACCCGCAAGTTGACGCAGTAGGTGCAACGGTCGGAGTAAAAGGCGTTCGTATAAATGCGGTTAGCCAAGAGCTTATCGGGGAAAACATTGACTGTATCGAATATACGACCATTCCTGAACTTTTTATCTCAAGAATCATGAGTCCTGCAATTATTTCTGCTGTAGAAATTGTACGAGATGAGAACGGTGAAGCGCAAAAAGCAATTATCACACTTCCGTCTGATCAAAAATCAAAAGCTATCGGTAAAAACGGCATCAATATCCGCCTTGCTTCAATGCTTAGCGGGTTAAATATTGAACTTGTTGAAAACGATAGTAAAAATAGCCAAAACGGTGAAGCTGCAGAGCCAAAAGAGCAAAAAGACAGTGTTGACGCACTAAAAGCGTTGTTTTCATAAATTATTTATAAGCTCATAAGTTAATTTACAAAATAAAAAGAGTGATGTAATTGCGAGGATTGAGTAAGGAAGCATACTTATATTATGTGACGAATGAAATAACGAAGCAAGTGCATTACTATTTTTATTTTATTATCTACTCATATACGGATTTAGCTTTAAAAGAATTAGATCCGCAATCATATTCCCAATCAGCGTTAAAAATGCCGTTATCATCAAAGTTCCCATAATTATCGGATAGTCACGGCTCATTGCACTCATGTAAAAGAGCTGCCCCATACCCTCTATCCCAAAGATAGACTCCAGAATCACGCTTCCGCCTATTAACCCCGGCAAAGAAAGTCCCAAGAGAGTGATAATTGGCGGAAAAAGATTTGGAAGTATGTAGAAGCGAAGAAGTTCTTTTTTCTTTAGTCCGCGCGAGAGTGCAAAGTAGTAGTAATCACTCTTTAGTATCTCTAAAGTCAGAGAGCGGATGTAAATTATCATGCTGCCAAGACCTACAAATATCATAACCCCGACCGGCAAAACAAGGTGCCACGCCATATCAAGGTAATATGCAACTCCCTCTTTTGGCTCAATGGAATGCAGACCTGCTATTGGAAATATATCCAGTGTTAAAGAAAAAAGAATAATAAAAAGCAGTGAGAGATAAAACGACGGCATAGAAAAAGAGACAAGAGATATTTGGCGGATAATATAATCACTCTTTTTCTCATAGTTAAGCGCTGCTTTTATCCCTAAATAGAGAGAGATTACAAATACCGCTACAAGTGCTGTAATATTCATGATAAGCGTTACAGGCAATCGCTTGAGTATCTCCGAACTCACATCCTGACCCGTTACAAAAGAGATGCCGAAATTTAGGCTAAAGATGTTTATAACCCAGTCAACGTATTGCTGAGAGAGCGGTTTATCAAGCCCATATACAGCTTTTAGAGCCGCTATAGCCTCCTCTGTCATATTTGGATTTAACTCGCCCGCTCCAAAAAAACTGTTCGGTGCCGCGTGAATCGCCAAAAAGGAGATTACGGAGATTAAAATCAACATAAAAAGTATGTAAAATAGTTTTTTGATTAGTTTATTCATTACGGAAATTATATCTTAAAAAATTAAAATGAACTCTACTCATCTTCCCATAAAACAGGAAATGGGAGGATGAGTAGAGCCCATCTCCCCGCATATATGTGGGCTGGGGAAATGGAGTTATAAAAGGGGCTGTGTGATTAGAAATTATAAGTTAAATATACCTGCACGTCAGTAGTTTTAACATCATTTGCCGGAGCTAATGAATTTTCAAAATCAGCAAAAATAAGTGCCAAAGATGTATCTAATGGACCAAATTTCTTAGAAGCAGTTAAAGCTATTTCACTCATCTCTTTATCTGCCGCAGCAGTTTTGATATCTGCATTATAGTAACCTGCCAATAGAGCGATATCTCCTGCAACAGTTGCCTCAGCAGTTAACGAGAAAGACTCGGCACCTACAGCAGAAACGTAACCGTAGTTCCACCTCATCTCTGTATAAAGCTTTGACTGACCGCCAAGTGTAGCAACAGAACCAGTTGCAGTATTAGCAACACCTAAAAGACCGTCTTCATCAACATCAGAGTATGCAGCTTTAACTTTTACAACATCTTTCATATCATAGCCAAGCATCGCAGACCATGCACTTGTATCTTTAGTAGCGCCGATAACACCAAGGGATCCTAGGTTTGCACCTGTGTCAGCTTGAGTGTTTACATACTGAACACCTGCTAGGATGCCATCCATATTTAAATCAGCTTGTAACCAGTAAGCTTCAGCAAGTTGTACCATGTCATAGTACCAAGCTTGAAGTGTAAGTGGTTTGATAGAGTTGTTTACAACACCAAACGCATAAGTACCCTGACTTCCGAATGTAGAAAATACACCATCAGCAGCGACATAACCAGCTGCTGTTGCAGATATATCATTTAAGTTGCCTGCACCGCCTTCACGTAAACTTGCTCTGTCATCAGCAGAACCATTTGATTTACCGATTGAAGTTGCGACCAATGTAGTATCTTTAATACTTTGATTTATTAAAACAACTGCTTCAAATGTGTTTCTATCAACACCCCATGTTTCAGTAAACGCCAAAGGTGTATCAAGTGTTTGACGACCAATCTTTAGCGTTGTATCAAAAGCTGAACCCGCTAACCAAACTTCATCCATCCACATAGCGCTGTCAACTTGAGCACCTCCTGCAAATGAAGCTCCAGTAGAACCCGCAACAGTATGAGCATTTGACCACACTTTAGATACTAGGTTGTGCTCAACGCCTAAAGTTGTTACAACCTGTGCACCGACACCCGCAGAAATACCTTTAGTTAAATCCGTTGTCAAACCTAAGTGAGCAGAGAAGTTTGTGTATCCTGAATCTTTAGAAAACATATCTGGTGCATTTGTTGCATCAGAGTCCTGTGTTCCATAATATAATTTAGCATTACCTGAAACTTTTGTATTTTCAATTGCGAATGCAGTTGAACCTATTAGCATTGCTGCTATTAAACTTAATTTTGTTAATCTCATTTTAATTCTCCCAAATTTAAATATGTCACAATTATGTCATATACTTCTTTAATTTAAATTAAACTTATGCTTAAATTTTAATAAATTTATTAAATAAACTATTATATTTCGTAATGTTCCCCCCCCCCTTGATTTTTAATTTTAACACAAGAATGAACATTCATTCAATAATAATATACGAAAGAAACTTAAATTAAAGTTAATGTTTCACTTTATAATATATATAAATTATGTAACAATTTTAATGTATACTTTCCTTATGAAAAAATTATTATTACTCATCCCAGTGGCAATTATGCTAAATTCATGTTCTCAGGTGGATGGAGCAAATCCATCTCAAAACAAGGCATTGAACAGTGTTTCTGGTAAAAAAGAAAAAGAACAAAGTGGCTTTATGCAGCAATCTCTTGATAACTGGGTAAAAGAAGATTGGACCCCGAGGGTTGAAAAAGATGAAACTATTAAAAAGAAAAATGAGGATGATAGCAGAAACTTTACTATGCAAGAGTATGTTGATAAAATTGCCATCTATAACAAAGAGCAGAACTCAACGCTAGAAGAGTCTCACACTCAAAAAGTAAACTCAATGCCTATTATCGGCAAGAAGTAAATCTGCCATAAAATTACTCATACTCCCTTTTTTGGGAATATGATTTTGTGTTAAAAAGCAAAACTAACGGTAGCTACAATATTATCCTCATCAGCGCTAGAGTCGATATCGTGATTAAAATCTATGTATGCAACGCTTAAATTAAATTTTTCAAAAGATCTATTTAACCCGACAGAGTAGTATGCACCAATGTTATGGTACTCTCCATAACCTGCTTTTATGCCCATTTCGTACGGCAATTTAGCTGAGGCTCCAACTTCCCAAAAATCTTCAGGATTTAAATCATCCGTCTCAACACCTACACTGTACTTTGCGCTAAGAGCAAATTTTTCCCACTCTTTGCTTAGCCCGAAATATACCTCTGCAAAGTTATACTCATCAGACATATTTGGATAAACATACTGTATTGCTCCTATATCAAAGCCGACTCCTGCCAACTCTCCTTTATACCCTCCGTACAAATCTGCTTCTAAAGAATTTTTTCCATCTCCAAACTCTACGTTTGAGCCCCAAACACCTGCATATAAGCCCTTATACTCCAAATCAACTCCACCCTGAACTGCCGGACTATTGTTGCTTTGTGTCATACCTCTCCATATGTAATTGCTTGTAATTGCCATATTTGCGCTTACGCCAAAATCTGATTTTTCTTCCTCTGCAAATGCCGTTGCAGCAATGAGCGCTACCGATAAAGTTAGTTTAACCAATTTCATTTTATATCCTTTTTCTGATAAAGAGATTATGACATATTGGTTTTATGATTAATAGAAACAGTTGATTAAATTTAAAGCAGTAGAAGTTATAAGAGAATAGAAGAAGCAGTTCAAATCTTTTAGCAAGAGCTGAACTGCATATTAAAAGTAGTGTCTATTTAGCTGCGTCCCAAGAGAGAACAGTTTTACCATCCGGGGTTGTCTCGGCAGCAGCCATGCCCATAATGTTATATCCTGCATCGACATAGTGAACTTCGCCTGTCACACCTGAAGCCAAATCGCTTAAAAGATACATAGCAGAGTTGCCGACTTGCTCAATCGTTACATTTTTCTTTAGCGGAGAGTTAATCTCATTCCAGTTAAGAATCTGTTTAAAATCACCTATGCCAGCAGCTGCAAGTGTTCTTATAGGTCCAGCAGAGATTGCGTTTACACGTTGACCTTTGCTTCCGAGTTCAACAGCCATATATCTAACTGTTGACTCTAATGCTGCTTTTGCAACACCCATTACATTGTAGTTTACAATGTATTTTGGTCCGCCCAAATATGAGAGAGTGATAATAGAAGCGTCATCTGCCAAAACAGACTCTAGACGGTTTGTCAAATCTATCAAAGAGTATACAGATACATCCATAGCAATTTGAAATGCCTGTTTAGTAGTTTTCATAAACGGCTCGCTAAGCGCCTCTTTTGGTGCAAATGCAACAGAGTGGACCAAGAAGTCAATTTTGCCGAAATCTTTTGCAACAAGTGAGGCAATGTTTGCCATGTGCTCTTCGTTTGAGACATCAAGTTCATAAACCTTCTCACTTCCAAATTCAGATGCAATAGGTTCAACTCTTTTTTTAAGCGCATCGTTAAGATATGTAAACGCCATATCCGCGCCCTGCTCTGCACATGCTTTTGCTATACCGTAAGCAATCGATTTATTATTAGCAAGACCTACAATTAAGCCTTTTTTGCCCTTCATTAACATACAACCATCTCCCTTTTTATTTAATTTACACAATGTCGGAAGTATACCCTCAAGGGGTACCCCGATTCCGCCATTTACGCTAGCCGCTATGGCACTAAAGCTGACGCATTTAGCGTCAGATATTAAATTTTATTTTCCTAATGCCTGTGCATATTCGCACATCGTACAAAAATGCTCCGCATAAAGCGCCGCACTGCCAACCAAAACGCCATCAACGCCATCAAGAGCCAAAACCTCTTTCGCATTTGTAACTTTTACACTGCCTCCATAAAGAAGCGGTGCGCTTGATTTCTTTTTTAACTCTTTATGTATTGCTACAATATCGTCCACCGTCGGAGTAAGACCTGTTCCGATTGCCCAAACCGGCTCATAAGCAATAACCAGATTTTCATAGTTACAATCTATACCCTCATACTGCTTTGAAATGTACTCCATCATTTTCTCAAATCCGGCTTCTCTTACATTTAAAGGTTCACCGACACAATAAATAATTTTAAAACCAAGATTTTTATAGAAGTTAAATTTTTCAACCAACTCCTCTTGTGTTTCGCCTATTATATGTCTTCTCTCGCTATGTCCTATCAAAATAGTTTTTATACCAAACTCTTCTAACTGCTCATACCCTATCTCGCCGGTAAACGCTCCGTTTATTGCCGGATATGCATTTTGGGCTCCAACAACAATTTTTCCCGCATGCAGATTCAAACTTGATATTGCAGGAAAAACAAAAACCTCTTGCGAGATACTATTTTTACTTAAAAAATTCTCTACTTCTTTTATGTATTTTGTAGTTTTTTCTCTTGTAAGATTGGTTTTCAGGTTTGCTGCAATAATCATAAATCAGTCCTCTTTAGTCATCAAAGATGCTACGCCCGGTAAAATTTTACCCTCAAGCAACTCCAAAGAAGCTCCTCCGCCGGTTGAGATAAATGTCATCTCATCATCGACACCTATGCGTTGAACCAAGTCCGCCGTATCTCCACCGCCAACTATGGTTGTTGCATAGCTATCTGCTACAAAGTGAGCTATTTTGTTTGAGCCTCGTGAAAATTTATCCATCTCATAAACGCCCATCGGTCCATTCCAAAGAACCGTTTGGACATCATTTAAAACCTCTCCGTAAAGTCTTACGGTTGCAGGCCCGATATCAAGTCCCATCCAACCATCAGGAATCTCCTGAGCTGAAACTAATTTACTTATAGAATCCTCTGAAAATTTTTCAGCTACAACAAGGTCAACAGGCAGATAAAATTTAACACCTAGTCTCTTGGCTTCATCCATTATACGACCCGCTTCTTCAAGCAAATCGTCTTCAACAAGTGAAGCTCCTATGTTATAACCAAGTTTTTTTAAGAATGTAAATGCCATTCCCCCGCCAATCAGCACCTTGTCAACACGAGGAAGCAGGTTAATAAGTGCTTCAAGTTTACCGGAGACCTTTGAACCGCCGATAATAGCCGCAAACGGACGAACCGGTTTTTGTATAATTTTGCCTAAAAACTCTATCTCTTTTTGAAGCAAAAAGCCCGCAGCTTTGTGTTTTTCATCAAAGAAGTGCGTAATTCCCTCTACTGAAGAGTGTGCACGATGGCTCACCCCAAAAGCATCATTAATATAATAATCAGCCATTGAAGCTAATTTTTTTGATAACTCTTCATCATTTTCTGTCTCGCCCTCTTCATAACGAAGATTTTCTAAAATCAAAACCTCGCCGCTCTTTAGAACCGAAGCTTTTGCAAGCGCATCTTCTCCAATAACATCTTTTGCAAGGATTACTTCTCTCTTTAACAGATGCTGAATTCTTCTTGCAACAGGAATTAAAGAGTACTTAGCAACAACCTGACCATCCGGACGACCAAGATGAGATGCCAAAATAACCGCACACTCCTGATCTAAACAGAAATTAATAGTTGAGAGTGCCGAGCGGATACGGCGATCATCCGATATGTTTCCAAACTCATCCATCGGTACATTAAAATCACATCTGATAAAAACTTTTTTACCAGCTAGATCTAAATTTTTTATATTTAAAAGTTCCAAATTCTATCCTATTTGCTAATATGTAACGCCATGTCTATAAGTCTAGTAGAGTAGCCCCACTCGTTGTCATACCAAGCCATAATTTTAACCATATCGCCATCAATAACCTGAGTCAAATCCTCTGCAACGACAGAGCTGTACTCACACCCTACGAAATCCTGAGAAACTCTCATCTCTTTGTCCATCAAGATGATTCCCTTTAAACTTCCCTCTGCTGCTTTGTTAAATGCGGCAGTTACTTCCTCTTTTGTAGTTTTTCTTTTAACAATTACATTTAAGTCAACCATAGATACATTTGGCGTAGGAACACGAACGCTCTGCCCATGAAGTTTGCCTTTAAGCTGAGGAAGAACCAAGCCGATAGCTTTTGCGGCACCAGTCGTAGTCGGAATCATGTTTATTGCTCCGGCACGCGCACGGCGCTTGTCTTTTGAGTGTTTTACATCAAGAATATTTTGATCATTCGTGTATGAGTGGATAGTCGTCATAAGACCTTTTTCAATCCCAAAAACATCATCTAAAACTTTTGCGATAGGACCAAGGCAGTTTGTTGTACAAGAAGCATTTGAAACTATTTTTTGTCCAGCATAAAGATGCTCATTTACACCGATAACAAATGTCGGGGTATCATCTTTTGCAGGAGCGGAGAATAGAACTTTTTTTATGCCGTTATCGATATGAACTTTAGCATCATCTTGGCTTAAAAATACGCCTGTGCACTCTAAAACAATCTCTGCACCGCACTCGGCAAACTTTAAATTTTTCGGATCACGATCATTAAATACTCTGATTTTATTGCCGTCAATTGTGATGTTGTGCTCATCAAGTTGCGCCACACTGCTGCGAAATGTTCCATGAACAGAGTCATTTTTAAGAAGATAAAGCATCATGTCCATGCTAGCCATGTCATTTATAGCTACTATTTCTATATCATCTCTAGTTGCAGCTATGCGAGCTACACAGCGACCGATTCTACCAAATCCGTTAATTGCTATTTTTAGTGCCATTATATTTCCTAATTAAAATAAAAATTGGGCAATTTTACCTAAAGTTAGTTATAATTCGCTTTAAATATGGACACAATCGCACTTTTTGGTGGTTCCTTTGACCCACCGCATATCGGTCATGAGGCTATTGTTAAGGCTTTGAAAGAATTCAAAGAAATTGACAAAGTTATAATAATGCCGACATTTTTAAATCCTTTTAAATCAAAATTTTATGCTCCTTCATCTCTTAGGATGAAATGGCTGAAAGAGATTTTTAGCGACTATGAAAATGTTGAGATTTCTGATTATGAAGTTTCGCAAGAGAAGCAAGTACCAACCATAGCAACTGTTAAGCACCTTTTAAAGAGTTATAAAAAAATATATCTTGTAATCGGTGCAGACAACCTTGCTCTGCTTCATATGTGGAATAATTATAATGAGCTTAGAGAGTTGGTTACATTTATTATAGCTCCAAGAGATAATATTGAGATTCCAAAAGAGTTTTTGAGACTTAATGTCGATGAGAAAATATCATCTACAGAAGTTAGAGAAAATATTGAAATTTCAAAGCTGCCAAAAAAATGTGCAAAAGAGATATATAATTTTTACAAGGAAAAACCGTTGCAAAACAGAATAGAAAAAATAACAGAAGTTTTAGATAAAAACAAAGCAGAAAATATCGAGGTTTTTGATCTTCGTGACAAAAATTATTTCGTTGATTATGCAATTATTGCATCATCACTCGGTCAAAGACACACTTCGGCTCTGCTGGATCATCTAAAAACTGAACTTAAACCGGCAGAAAAATTTAATGCAGTAGATGAGAGCGGCGATTGGATTGTTATTGACTTAGGCGATATTCTCATCCATATAATGACACCTGAATATAGAGTTAAGTACGATATGGAGACTTTTTTAAGCTCTTTAGCTAGCGGCAAAGAGGGCTCACCTCTCTAATTATTACTAAATGTTTGGGTTTTTTTTAAAACTCAAACACCTTCACTTTTTTGTAAAATACTCATATAATCATATATTGCATCAACATATCTAACCGCTTCACCGCCTCTAGCATATCCGTGTTTAAGTGTTTTGTAATGCTTTTTTTGAGAAAGAAGCGGTAAAACTGTTTTTAAATCCGTCCAACTATTTTGATTTAATCCTATCTGTTGTGCCAGTTTTTGAGCGTCAAAAATATGCCCTAGCCCGATATTGTAAGCAGCAAGTGCAAATTTCAGACGGTCTTCTCCGACAACTTCGCTTGGAACACTTTTTATCATTAAATCTAAATGTTTTGCTCCGCCAAATATACTCTGCTTCGGGTCAACCCTATTTTTAACACCATGATGGTCTGCCGTTGATTGCGTCAGCATCATAAGACCTTTAACTCCAGTGTTGCTTATTGCATTTGAACTCCAATGGGACTCCTGATATGAGAGCGCTGCTAATACGGAAAATGGGATATCATATTTTAAAGAAGCCTCCTTAAAATATTTTTTATATTGTGGCAATACCGTATCTATTCTCTTATTAAACATTACGGTGTCATAATAGTCAAAGAAAAGAACATAGCTGTAGTAGTGATCCTTCAAACGAGCCATCTCTCCGCTTTGATTAAATGAATTTAACCAAGAGTACATATCCTCTTTTAACATTTGAGAGTCCGGTGTCAAAACCCATGCCTGCTGTGCCCTGCTGCTTATATCAAACGCAAGTGCTATATTTTGAAAATAGCGCTGATTTAGTGCGTATATATTTGAATCCACAATGGTGCAGTCTATCTCGTTGGAGTCCACTTGTGCAATAAGCTCCTCAGTTGAATATTCTGAGGCGTAAGTTGCATTTATATCAACTCCCTCTGCCTTTAACTGCTCTATTGTTTCGCTGTGGCTGGTGTCTTCTCCGACAACAATTTTAAGACCTGACAAATCATCAACATTGGTTGGAAATCTTCCATCCGACAACATTTTTCTATTACAAATTACCTGCTCTTGGGCTTCAAAATATGATGGTCCAAAGTTAAATGTTTTTTCTCTCTCTTTTGTTTTGGAGAGTGCGGCTGATGTAATATGAATATCCGGATTTTTGCTAAGCTCGATTGCCTCTTTTATAGTATTGGCAGTGGTTATATTTAACTTAACTCCCAAATGTTTTGCATAGGCATCAAGAAGGTCGTACTCAAAACCTTTTGGTCCGTCTGAACCTATATAATATGTTGATGCCGAGTTGAGCAATACAACATTTAGAACTCCGCCTTTTTTTATCTTATTTAGAGTTTTTTCTCTGAAAAATTCTTTTATATCGTCATAGAGTATATGGCTAATCCAGCCAAAAGTAAAAAGAGACAGTGCCAATAAAATAAATGTTGCTTTCTTCATATATCTCTCCATCCTAATAGTTTACATATAAAAACTTACGCAAATATAAAACGATTTACACCGTTTTCATACTCATGCGCTAAAACTTGATGATGAACTTTTAAAATAGAATCAACAAGATACAAACCAAGCCCAAAACTATTTTTTGAGGGATTGTCTTTGGTAAAAGGCTCTATATAATACTTAAGAGGATGTGAGATACAGGCTCCTTTGCTCTCAAATGCCAATTCGCCCTCTTTTATTAAGATTGTTGCATGCGAATCTGTTGAATATTTTATACCGTTATCTATCATGTTTTTTATGGCGGTTGTATAGAGTCTATAATTTGCGTTAATCTTATGAGCAGCATCAACATTGACTGTTACACTGCTTCTCTCTACCATCGCCATATCGATAGCACCGTCAATTATATCAACAAGCCGATACTCTTTAAAATCTGTTTTATCTCCAAGGCTCGTAACCTCTTCAATGAGAGCAAATTCATTGATTAGCGACTCTAAACGACCAAAAATAGAGCTGAATCTATCCTTCTGTTTTTGAGACTCCAACATTTGAGTTGCGATTGTTCCTTTTGCAATAGGTGTCTTTAGTTCATGCATAATATTTCGCAAAAAGAGGGTTCTTGATTCTAAAATAATATTAATTTTTCTTCTTGTCGCTTCAAGCTCATTTGAGACTAATGCTATTTCGTCATGACCTTTAGCCCTAAAAGATATATTCATATCCCCATCACCATAAAGTGCAATTTTTTTTCTAAGCCTTATCAACGGTCTTAATTTTCGTAAAATCAAGACAAAAGAGAAAGAGATTATCAATATAATCACCAAGTATGAGTAAGCAACATTCCAATATTTATACGGTTTTAGCTCCTCATCAAGAATAAGAACCGAGGAGGACGGTGATTTTATATAAAAATATATTCTTTTGTTAAACTCTAACATATTGGCACTTAGGTCTGTTACAACTTTTTTAGTGTAAAAACCCTCCACAGA